>OX352322.1:2886000-3190250 GCA_947090765.1 Pseudomonas sp. MM223
TTGCCTGCGGCTGGTCGATGAGGCCTGCCGGGTCCTGGTGGCCGATGGCGTAGCCAGCCTGCAGCCACTGCGCGGCCCGGCACACGCACTGCACGCCGGGCAGCAGGCCAACTTGCAAGTGGCGGGCGTCGGCCCGGTCACAGCCCTGGACGAATGGTTGCTGGGCTGGCGTGAAGGCGTGCTGCGGCTGGATGACCGCCCCTTGGGCGAGCTGTTGCACGAACTGCGAAGGTATCGCCCAGGTGTGCTGCGTTGGGCGCCTGAGCTGGAGCGCCTGCGGGTGACCGGTACGTTCCGCCTGGACGATACTGACCGGGTGCTGGCCTTGCTGGCCGCCAGCCTGCCGTTGCAGGTGCAGACGCGCACGCGTTACTGGGTCAGCCTGGCTGCGCGAGAAAATCGTGCATGAGGCTGTCCCCTTTTTTCACTCGCCGGTCATTACCGGTAGAAGAAAATAAAGGGGAGCCTTTTTCAATGTCAGCAGTAATGTCTTGCCGCCTGCGCCCACTGGTGCGTGCAGTGCGCCCGTTGTTCGCCATGAGCCTGTTGTTGTCTACACCTGCCTGGGCTGATGAGCCGGCGCGTCGTGCCTATCAGGTGCCGGCCGCCAGCCTGGGCGCCGCACTTACCCGGTTTGCCGACCAGGCTGGCGTCAGCCTTTCGCTGGACCCGGCAATGGTCCAGGGCCGGCAGAGTAATGGCCTGTCGGGTAGCTACAGTGTCGAAGAAGGTTTTATGCAGCTGCTACGCGGCAGTGGCCTTCAGTTGCTGCCTGTAGGTGAGGGCGCCTTTACCCTGATGCCGGCACCCGAGGCCGGTGGTGCTTTGGAAATCGCCCCGACCAGCATCGTTGGCGGGCTGGCCGCAAGCAACGAAGCGCAGCCGTATGCTGGCGGCCAAGTGGCACGGCAGGGCGCGCAAGGCTTGTTGGGTTCGCGCGATTTCATGGAAACCCCGTTCAGCATCACCAGCTACACCGGCGAGCTGGTAAAGAACCAGCAAGCGCGAACCTTGGGCGAGCTCATCGCCACCGACCCCTCGGTGCGGGCCACCAACCCGGCGGGTGGGCGCTTTGAGCAGTTCACCATTCGCGGCTTCAGCCTGTTCAACAGTGATGTGGCGTACAACGGCCTGTACGGCATCTTGCCGACCTACTCGATCGACATGGAAATGGCCGACCGGGTCGACATCATCAAAGGCCCCAGCCAGTTGATCAACGGCATTTCGCCGCGTGGCAGTGTGGGCGGCGGTATCAATGTGCAGCCCAAGCGGGCCGGCGACAAGCCGATCACCGAGTTCACCGGCAGCTACGCGTCGGCTGGCCAGGCAGGCGGCGCGGTGGACGTTGGCCGGCGCTTTGGCGAAGGCCAGCAGTTCGGTGTGCGCTTCAACGGTGTGAAGCAGGCGGGCGATACCGAATGGGATCACCAGCGCGTCGAGCGCGAAATGGCGGTGCTGGGCCTGGATTTTCGTGGCGAGCGCCTGCGGCTGTCGGCAGACCTCGGCCACACCGAGCGCGACACCGATGCACCACAAGAGCGTGTGTTGGTTGGCGCCAACGCCAAAGTGCCGGATGCCAATGATGTACGCCACAACTACGCCCAGGCCTGGAGCAAGGCACGCACCAACGACACCTTTGGCGCGCTGCATGCCGAGTACGACGTCAGCGAGTCGCTGCTGGCCTATGGCGCGGTCGGTGCGCGTAAAAGCAACCATGACTTCCTGCGGCATAACGTGTCCATCACCAACGATGCCGGTGACTTCACCGTGCAGCCGCGCGACTTTACCCGCGATGAAACGGTGCGCACCGCCATGGCGGGTGTACGTAACTGGTTCCACACCGGGCCCGTCAGCCACGAGCTGAACCTCGCGGCCACCTACTTCTACATGGACTTCACCAACGGCGGCGCGCGCTATGCTTCGGCGCCCAGCAACCTCTACAACCCGGTAGCGACACCGACGCCTGGAACCCCCACCCGCATCGATCCCGAGGTCTACACCGAAAACCGCTTCTCTGGCGTGGCCCTGGCCGACACCCTCGGGTTTTTCGATGACCGTCTGCTGCTGACCCTGGGCGCGCGCTGGCAGCGGGTGCAGGTGGATGACTGGAGCGACGGCGTCAAAGGCGATACCGCCTACGACGAAGAAAAGGTCTCGCCTTCTGGCGGCGTGTTGCTCAAGGTCACCGACCAGCTGTCGCTGTACGCCAACTACATGGAAGGCCTGAGCCAGGGCAAGATCGCGCCGTCGACCTCGGTCAACGAAGACCAGATCTTCCCGCCGTTCACCAGCCGCCAGGTCGAGGTGGGGGCCAAGTATGACCTGGGCAAGGTGGCCTTTACGGCAAGCGCCTTCCGCATTCGGCAGCCGGCCTACGAGACCAACGCGACCTCGCGGGTTTTTGGCCCCAATGGCAAGCGCGACAACCGCGGTATCGAGCTGAGCGTGTTCGGTGAACCCGTGCAGGGGGTGCGGGTGCTGGGTGGGGTGATGTTTATCGACAGCGAGCTGACCGACACCGTGGGCGGCGCCTTTGATGGCAACCGCGCGCCGGCCACGCCCGAGTACAACGTCAACCTTGGCGCCGAGTGGGATGTGCCGGGGGTGAACGGCCTGACCCTGACGGCACGGGGCATTCACTCCAGCTCGCAGTACCTGGACCAGAACAACAGCAAGCAGATCGATGGCTGGGAACGCTACGACCTGGGGGCGCGCTATGCGTTCAAGGTGGATGCCACCGAGGTTACCTTGCGGGGCAGTGTCGAGAACGTGCTGGACGATCGTTACTGGAGTTCGGCGGGGGCTTCGGATGACAGTGAGCCGGGCTTGACCCTTTCCACGCCGCGTACCTACCTGCTTTCGGCAACAGTAAGCTTCTAAGCCCAGCGCGATCCCCTGTAGGAGCGGCCTTGTGCCGCGAACGGGGCGCGAAGCGGCCCCACATTCTCTGCTGCACCGCGAAAATCGCCGGGGCTGCTTTGCAGCCCATTCGCGGCACAAGGCCGCTCCTACAGGGATCGAGCCGGCCTGCTGAATCAGGTTGGCGCAATCGCCCGGCCAAGTTTCTGCGCCTGGCCCTGCAACACCCGCATCAGATGCATCGCCGCATGCGACGGCGGCTCGAAACGCGAATAGACAAAGCTGATGTCGAAGTGAATTTCATCTGCCAGCGGCACCACCGCCAGGCCGCTGTCTTGCGCCACGAACTCGTCGATCACGCTAATGCCCATGCTTTGCTTGACCAGCGCCACAGCCTCGTTGGCATTGGTGAACGACAACAGTGACGGCAACTGTGCGCCGTGCCGCTCGATGTGCCCGGCCAGCAGTTTGCCAAACGGCATGTCGGGCCTGAACAGCAGCAGCGGATGGCCTTCCAGTTGTTGCAAGGTCAGCGAGGTATGCCCGGCCAACGCGTGGTCGGGTGGCATCACCACCACCATGCGCCCGCGCATGAAGGGCTGTGAATGCAGGTGGTCGTGTACCACGGGCAGGGCGGCAATCGACAGGTCGACCTTTTTCGACAGGATCTGGTTGGGCATCTCGCCCATCAGCGAGGTTTGCCACTCGATGTTCAGCGAAGGCGCCTCACGCTTGAGCTGGGCCAAGGCAATCGGGATGACTACGGTCGACAGCGAGGCGCTGCACGAGATGCGCAGCTTGCGGTGGCCGCCTGCGCCCAGTGACAGGGCGCATTCGTTGACCTCCAGCGCTGCCTGGTACACCCGCTCGACTTCACGGAACAGCACCTGCGCCTCGGCCGTGGGCACCAGGCGGTTGTTGATGCGCTCGAACAGGCGGTAAGCCAGGCGCCCTTCGATGTACTGGATCAGCTTGCTGACAGCTGGCTGCGACACGTACAGCAGCTTGGCCGCCGCGCTGATCGAGCCGGTCAGCATCACCGCACGGAACACTTCCATGTGACGCAGCTTGAACACCATGGGGCTTGCGTCTGCGCTTTCGTTGCCAACCAGCATGTGTATTACCTTCGGTTATGGTCTTTGCCATCTGGGTATGAGCGTCAAACCCGGCCACGCAGTATCTTGAACCCAGCCAAATAGCCCTTGCGGCGCACAATAACAAGATCTGAAGGCAAGCGCAGTGGCGCTGCCGGGAGTGCTGCGTGAACATCTTTGACGAACCGAAGATCGATTGCCATAACCATTTGTTTGACCCCGCCCGTTTCCCTTACCACCCCGACGCACCCTATGCACCCTCCGGCCAGGAAGTCGCCACCCAGGAACAGTTCACCCGGGTGATGGACACCTACGGTGTGCAACATGCCTTGCTGGTGGGCCCCAACAGCGGCTACCACACCGACAACCGCTGCCTGCTGCATGCCCTGGCCACCGGGCAGGGGCGGTTCAAGGGCGTGGCGGTGGTCGAGGCGGGTATCCAGCTCGATGCACTGGCTGCGTTGCAGGCGCAGGGGGTGGTCGGTATCGCCTTCAACCCAGCGTTGTACGGGGTGGCCAGCCTCAAGGACGTTGATGGCCTGTTCGGCAAGCTGGCCGAGCTCGGCCTGTTCGCCCAGGTGCAGGTGTGCGAAGACCAACTGCTTGAACTGCGCAGCCTGCTTCAGGGTTCGCATACACGCTTGCTGATCGACCATTGCGGCCGGCCGGACGTGGCGGCTGGCGTGCAGCAGCCAGGCTTCCAGGCGCTGTTGCGGCTGGCTGACAGTGGCCGCGCCAGCGTCAAGCTGTCAGGCATGCAGAAGTTCGCGGCAGCCGATGCATTGCTGGAGCAAAGCCGTGCCTATGTGCACGCCCTGCTCGAAGCCTTCGGTGCGGATGCCTGCGTGTGGGGCTCCGATTGGCCGTTCATTCGCCAGCGCTCGCGGGTGGACTACGGCCCGCTGCTGAAACTGGCCGAGCGCCTGATGCCGGATGCCCGGCTGCGCCAAGCGGTGATGTGGGACACCCCACGACGTCTGTTCGGGTTCGCCTAGAACCTCGTTTTGCCATTCCAATAACAAGAGAGCAACCGTCATGAACACTGAACAGAACGCCAGCCTCGGGGTGTTTGACACCCCGGCGCGCGCGCAGCAACGCACCCGCACCCGCTTCATGATTTTGGCGCTGATTTCGGGCGGCACCATGATCAACTACCTCGACCGCAGCGTGATGGGCATTGCCGCGCCCAGCATCAGTGCCGACCTGGGCCTGAACGCAGCGATGATGGGGGTGATCTTTTCTGCCTTCTCGTGGACCTACGCCGCCGCGCAAATCCCGGGTGGCATCCTCATCGACCGGCTGGGTACCAAACTCACCTACTGGCTGGCGCTGACGCTGTGGTCGCTGTTCACCGGCCTGCAAGGGTTGGCGCAGGGCTTCCTGTCGTTGCTGGGCATGCGTTTTCTGGTGGGCATGACCGAAGCACCGTGCTTCCCGACCAACAGCCGGGTGGTGGCTACCTGGTTCCCGCAGAGTGAGCGGGCCAGGGCGACCGGTATCTATACCTTTGCCGAATACACCGGGCTGGCGTTCCTGACGCCGCTGCTGTTCTGGGTGCTGCATGCCTATGGCTGGCGCTTTTTGCTGCTGGCCGTGGGCCTGATGGGCATCCTCTATGGCCTGGTGTGGTGGCGCAAGTACCACGAGCCACACGAGTCGACTACCGCCAACCAGGCTGAACTCGACTACATCGCTGCCGGTGGCGGGGTGGTCGATGGCGGGCAGAAAGCCACCCAGTTCCGCTGGTCGCAGATCCCGGCGCTGCTCAAGCACCGCAACATGCTGGGCATTTGCCTGGGGCAGTTCGCCTGCAACTCTACCAACGTGTTCTTCCTGACCTGGTTCCCCACCTACCTGGTGACTGAGCGGCATATGCCCTGGCTCAAGGTTGGCTGGGTGGCGGTGTTGCCGTTCATTGCCGCATCGCTGGGCACGCTGGTCGGCGGCTGGTTGTCCGACGCCTTGCTGCGCCGTGGCTACTCGCTGAATGTGGCGCGCAAGCTGCCGGTCATCGCCGGGTTGCTCACTGCCTCGGTGATCGTGCTGGCCAACTACGTCGAGTCCGACGCGCTGGTCATCACCATCCTGTGCATCGCCTATTTCGCCCAGGGCATGTCGGCGCTGGCCTGGATGATCGTGTCCGACATCGCCCCCAAAGGTTTGCTGGGCCTAAGCGGTGGCCTGTTCAACCTGTTTGCCAACGCGGCGGGCATCGTTACCCCCCTCACCATCGGCATCATCGTTTCGCTGACCGGCTCGTTTGTCTGGGCCCTGGCGTTCGTGTCGTCGATCACCGTGCTGGGGGCGCTGTGCTACCTGTTCATGGTCAGCGACCTGCGTCGCTTGCCGGAAATTCCTTCTGTCGAAAATGGAGCTAAACAATGAGCCAGTACCTGCAAGGCCAGACCGCAATCGTGACCGGTGGCATGCGTGGCATCGGCCTGGCAATCGCCCAGCGCCTGCATACCGCCGGTGCCCAGGTGGTGATCTGGGACCTCGCTGTCGATGGCTGGGACAGCACGGAAAACGGCTTTGAGCCGGTGCTGCGCCAGGCGGTCGATGTGTCGTCGCTGGCCTCGGTAGAGGCGGCGTTTGCCGAGACGCTGGCGCGCTTGGGCCAAGTACACATTCTGGTCAACAATGCCGGCATCAACGGCCCGGTGGTGGCGTCGTGGGATTACCCGCCAGAGGCCTGGGACAAGGTCATCGCCATCGACCTGAACGGTGTGTTCTATTGCTGCCGCACCGCCATCCCGCACATGCGTGAACGTGGCTACGGGCGCATCGTCAATATCGCCTCCATGGCCGGCAAGGATGGCGTGCAATACATCTCGGCCTATTCGGCCGCCAAGGCCGGGGTCATCGCCTTCACCAAGGCGGCGGCCAAGGAGCTGGCGCAGGACGGTGTGCTGCTCAACTGCGTGGCACCGGCCATGGTCGAGACGCCGCTGATGGCCGAGATGACGGCGGAGCATATTGCCGCGAGCAAGGCCAAGATCCCCATGGGGCGCTTCCTCAAGGCCGAGGAAATCGCCAACATGGTCACCTGGATTGCCGGGCCCGAGTGCAGCTTTACCACCGGCTTTGTGTTCGACCTCAGTGGTGGGAGGGCGACCTATTGAATGGGCTGGGCGTGGCGCACCTGACGGCGCTAGGGCTGGCGCCGACGCGGCTGGTATGTGAGGCGCGCCACGCCGGCTTCAGTGCGGTGGGGTTGCGCTTGCACCCAGTGATGGCGGGTGCACTGGCCTACCCGGTTGCGGCCGGTAGCCAGGCAATGCGTGAGCTGCGGGCAGTGCTGGCAGGGGAAGGCGTGCGGGTGGCGGACATCGAGTTTGTGTCGCTGACAGCGCAAACCCGGGTGGCTGATTACCAGGCACTGTTGGCCGCAGGTGCCGAGCTGGGGGCGATGAGCCTGACAGTGTCCGGCGACGATGAGGATGTTGCACGGCTGACCGACAACTTTGCCGCGCTGTGTGAAATGGCGCGTGGCCATGGCCTGCGTGTGGACCTGGAGTTCATGCGCTGGCGGCCGGTGGCGACTTTGCAACAGGCTTGCGCGGTGGTGACGGGGGCGGGGCAGGGCAACAGCGGCGTGCTGGTCGATGCCTTGCACCTGTTCCGCTCCGGTGGCCAGGTGGCCGACATCGCTGCAGTCGACCCGCGTTTGCTGCGTGCGGTGCAACTGTGTGATGCACCGATACTGGCGCCCGCAGAAGCGCTGATCATCGCCGAGGCGCGCGAGGGCCGTTTGCTACCGGGGCAAGGGCAACTGCCGCTGGCAGCGTTGCTGGCGGCGTTGCCGAGGGACGTGGGCATCAGTGTGGAGGTGCCATCCGCTGGCGTGCCCGCAGAACAGCGGTTGCAAGCGGCGGCACGGGTAACCCAAAGCTGGCTGCACGGTGGGCAGTCTCAACCCTCCGTGCAAGCCGCCGGTTATTCCTGATCCGGCACCACGGCGATCACGTCGATTTCCATCAGCCATTCGGCCTGGGCCAACCCGGCGACCACCAGCCCGGTGGAGATCGGGAACACGCCCTTCAGCCACTTGCCCACTTCCTTGTACACCGGCTCGCGGAAGCGTGGGTCGGTGATGTAGGTGGTGGTCTTGACGATGTGCGACAGGTCGGAGCCTGCCTCTTCAAGCAGTTGCTTGACGTTTTTCATTGCCTGTTCGGTCTGCGCCTGAGGGTTACCCAGGCCCACCAGCTTGCCTTCGAAGTCGGTCCCCACCTGGCCGCGCACATAGATGGTGTTGCCGGCCCGCACGGCCTGGCACAGGTCGTTGTCCAGGGTCTGGTTGGGGTAGGTTTCCTTGGTGTTGAACATGCGGATGCGAGTATGGGTAGGCATCAGTGGGCTCCGAGGGTGCTGACGTTGCTGATCGTGTTGGCTTGCTGCTCATCCGCTTCGCGCTGTTCGCGGTCGCGGTAGGCCAGGTAGGTGCGTTGCGTGGCGATGTGGCCGGCGACGTGCTTGGCGTCGTGCCACACGCCCCAGATGAACGACGAACCACGGCGCGACAACCACGGCAGGCCAAGGAAGTACACGCCAGGCTCGCGGGCCACGCCACGCTGATGCTGGGGCTTGCCGTTGGCGTCGAAGGTGTCTACCTGCAGCCAGCTGAAGTCCACGCCGTAACCGGTGGCCCAGATAATGCTGGTGACGCCGGCCTTTGCCAGGTCCAGTTCACGCAGCGGGTTGCTCATGCAGGCCGGGTCGGCCAGGCGTGTGCGGGCTTCGGGTTCTTCCGGCAGGTCCAGGCCGTTGCTTTCGATGTAGGCATCGGCGGCATCCAGCAGGGCCAGGTAGTTTTCATCGCCGCGGTTGATGTTCTCGACCAGGTTGTCCTGGAAGCGCGCCACGCCGTTCTCGAACGACTGGGTAATGCCGACCAGGGTCATGCCTTGATGGGCGAGGGCACGGAAGTCTACGGTGTGGCCGCCACGGGCGCCGCTGACGGCGATGGTGACGTGCTCGCGGCCAGGCTTGGCGATTTCTGCATCCCACTCACCCAGCACGCCCAGCCACCAGCAGAAGTCGCGGTTGCGGTAGGCCCGTGGCGGGCGGTCGTGTGCGCCGACCGACAGGTACACCTGGCGGCCTGCGCGCATCAGTTCTTCGGCTATCTGTACACCGGAAGAGCCGGCACCCACCACCAGCACCGCGCCTTCGGGCAACTGCTGGGGGTTGAAATAAGCGGCGGAGTGGATCTGGTGCAGGTTGCTGTCTTTCGGCGCAATGGCCGGGATTACCGGCTTCTGGAACGGGCCGGTGGCAGCGACCACGCGGTTGGCGCGGATCACCCCTTCGTTGGTCTCGATGGTGAAGCCTGGGCGGTCGCTGTTGCGCACCACGCGCTTCACTTCGATGCCGGTGCGCACGGGCAAGTTGTACTTGCGTACGTATTGCTCGAAATAGTCGGCCACCTGGTCCTTGCCCGCGAAGGCGTCGGCGTCGAGGTTGAATTCCAGGCCCGGGAAGCGGTCGTGCCAGACCGGGCCGTTGGCCACCAGCGAGTCCCAGCGGCCAGTGCGCCAAGCCTCGGCGATGCGGTTGCGCTCCAGCACCAGGTGCGGCACGCCAAGCTTGTTCAGGTGTTCGCTCATGGCCACGCCGGCCTGGCCGGCGCCGACGACGAGCGTGTCGATTTCGAGGTTGTTCAGTGTCATGTCCGAGCCCTTGTTCAGGCGGTTTTTGTCAGGTCGGTTTGGAGGACCGCCGTTGCCTGGAGCCAGACTAGGGATGCGGCACAAATGGCGAAAATAGTATTTAGCTGGTGCTTGCCGATAAAATGGCGAAGGCCTTGAACTGCCTGGCTTGCAGCGTGCTTTAAAGGGTTTTTGGTGTGTTTTTTGGGGCTGTTTTGCGGGCTTAGTTTTTTCCTGCTCAAGGCACAGGAAAATGTTGGTTTCGTGGGGTAGAAGGTTGCGCCCAGAATGCCCTGCATCGCACAGGACAACAGGAGCATTACCATGACCTTCTCCATCATTGGCCGCTGCCAGGAAACCGGCCAGGTCGGCATCGCCATCAGTTCGTCGAGCATCGCCGTGGGCGCCCGCTGCCCGTGGGTACGTGCAGGTGTCGGTGCGGTTTCCACCCAGAACATCACCTTGCCGGCGCTGGGCCCGCAGATTCTCGATGCCCTGGAGCAAGGGCAGTTGCCGCCCGCGGCGGCGCTGGACCGGGTGCTGAGTGCCAATGGCTGGAGCGAGTACCGCCAGGTCACAGTGATCGACAGCCAAGGCCAGGTGGCACTGTTCACCGGTCGCGAGGCTTTGGGCACGCACAATGCCGTGGCCGGTGAGCAATGTGCGGCGGCGGGTAACCTGTTGTCCTCGACCCAGGTGATCGAAGCGATGGTAGTGGCCTTTGAACAGGCCGGCGGGCACTTGGCCGACCGCTTGCTGGCGGCCATGCACGCGGCGATGGCCGCAGGTGGCGAAGCCGGGCCGGTGCACTCGGCGGCGTTGAAGATTGCTGGCGAGCTGACCTGGCCATTGGTGGACCTGCGCGTGGACTGGGCCGAAACCGACCCGATCGGTGTGCTCGATGGCCTGTGGCAGGCGTACCGCCCGCAGATGCAGGATTACGTTACCCGCGCCCTGAACCCGACCGCCGCACCCAGCTACGGGGTGCCGGGCGATGAGTGATTTTGCCAGCCGCGCGCTGCTGGCCCGGCTGGTCGGCTTTGCCACGGTCAGCCGGGACTCCAACCTTGAGCTGATCGGCTTTATCCGTGATTACCTGGCCGAGTTGGGGGTGGAAAGCGAACTGTTCCACAACCCGGAAGGCACCAAAGCCAACCTGTTCGCCACCATTGGCCCGCAGGGCGTTGGCGGGGTGGTGCTGTCGGGGCACACCGATGTGGTGCCGGTGGACGGCCAGGCCTGGACCGTCGAACCGTTCGCCCTGAGTGAGCGTGACGGGCGCCTGTATGGCCGCGGCACGGCCGACATGAAAGGCTTTATTGCGTCGGTGCTGGCCGCCGTCCCTGCGTTCCTTGCCCAGCCGTTGCACATGCCGGTGCACCTGGCCTTCTCCTATGACGAGGAAGTGGGCTGCCTGGGTGTGCGTTCGATGCTGGCCGCGCTCGAACAGCGCCCGCACAAGCCACGCCTGTGCCTGATTGGCGAACCCACCGAGCTGAAGCCGGTGCTGGGGCACAAGGGCAAGCTGGCGATGCGTTGCCACCTGCATGGCGCGGCGTGTCATTCGGCGTATGCACCGTATGGGGTGAACGCCATCGAGTATGCGGCGAAGCTGATCGGCAAGTTGGGTGACATTGGTGATGCATTGGCATTGCCGACGCATCACGACACGCGCTTTGATCCACCGTTTTCCACGGTGCAGACCGGTGTGATCAAAGGGGGCAGGGCGCTGAACATCGTGCCGGCAGAGTGCGAGTTCGATTTTGAAGTACGCGCGCTGCCAGGGTTCGAGGCGCAGGCAGTGGCTGACCAGTTACAGACCTATGCAGAGGCCGAGTTGCTGCCGCGTATGCGCAAGGTCAATGCGGCCAGTGACATTCGCCTGGAACCGTTGAGTGCTTACCCTGGGCTGGCAACATCGGCAGACAGCGAAGCGGCGCGGCTGGTGGCATTGCTCAGTGGTTCAAATGAGTTCGGTACGGTGGCGTTTGGTACTGAAGGCGGTTTGTTCGACCAGGCGGGCATCCCGACTGTGGTTTGCGGGCCTGGCAGCATGGACCAGGGGCACAAGCCGGATGAATTCGTCAGTGTCGAGCAGTTACGGGGGTGTGATGCCATGCTGCTGAGGCTGGTAGATTACCTCAGGCAGGATTGACCGAAAATGGGCCGCGATGCGGCCCATTTTCAATTTAGAAGCTGGCCTTGACCTGCAGGCCAACCACCAACGCGTTGTCGATCTTCTTCCCCGAGAAAGCCCCCGGTTCGATGATGTACTGCACATCCGGGCGCAGGTTAAGCCATGGCGTCGCCTGGTAGCCGTAGCTCAGTTCGATCAGCTGTTCGGCGCTGTCGATATCCGGGAACTGCTGGCCAGCGTTGAAGGCGGCATCTTCCAGCACATCGCGGCTACGCGGGTTGGGCACGGCACGGCCGTAACCCAGCGCCACGGTATCTTTCGGGCGGCCTTCGAACGGCTTGTACAGTACCACGCCGGCGCCATACCACTTGGTGAACGGCGAGGCAGCCTTGCTGGATGCCGAGTACTGGCCGAAAGCGTGCAGGCTGCGGCCTGGTGAGCTTTGGTCGTTCCATACCGCCTGGTCGATCAGCAGGTAGTGGCCGCCACGGCCGGATACTTCGTCATCGCTGCCGATGCGTTTCACGTCGGAGCTGTCGTAGTAGTAGCCCAGCTTGTACTCGCCGGGCAGTTCACCCTGCAGCTTGTACACCAGCTCCACCGGTACCACAGTGCCGGTGGTGTGCTTGGGGCCCAGATGCCAGGCGCGGCTGGAGTTGCCGTTGCTCTCGGGGTCGACGTTGAACGCCGCCACGCGCAATTGCCAGGCAGGCGACAGGTCGTACTTCACCCGCACGCCCAGGTGAGCGTTGGGGTAGTTGGTCCAGCCGCTTCCACCAGACATGTTCAGCGGATGGCCGCAGAAGCCGGCGTTCATGAAGTTGCACAGGATGCCGCTGTCCAGGCCACCCAGGTCGTTGCCCATGGCCATGTAGCCCAGCTTGACGTTGAGCGCGGGGGTGAACAGGGTGCGCTCGTAGCTCAGCTCGGTCAGGCGGGTGTACAGGCCACCGAAGTTTTCCTGGATCGGCAGACGGTTACCGACCAGGTCTTCCGAGGCACTGTTACCGCGGCGGTCGTTGATGGTCAGCTGCACCTTGCCACCGTTGTCCAGGCCGTACAGTTTCGACAGGTCGAACTGCACGCCCAGCTTCAGGTTCTGCGAATAACGCGCCGAGCGGTGCAGGCCGCCGTGGGCGTTGTAGGCGGTTTCGCCGCTGTAGTCGCCAGTGAACTTGACGCCGTCGTCTTCAAGCTGGTGACGCAGGCCGCCCCAGTCACCGGTCAGGGTGCTGCGGGTCATCAGGTCGCCGTCGGCCAAGGCGGTGGTGCTGGCCAGGGCCAGCAGCAGGGTGGGGGTGATGCGGATTGCGGATGGCATTGCTAAATCTCGGTTTGTCTTTCGGGCCTATTCGCGGGTAAACCCGCTCCTACAAGGGCCGGTGTAGGCCTTGTGGGAGCGGGCGTGCCCGCGAAGCAGGCGACGCGGTCTTACGGCAAGGCGTAAGAAATCACGTAGTCGCCACGGTCAGTCGACTGGCGGGCGCCGCCAGCAGTGATGACCACATACTGCTTGCCGGTCTTCGGCGAAACGTAGGTCATCGGGCCGCCCTGGCTGCCCACTGGCAGGCGAGCCTTCCAGATTTCGTTACCGTTGCTGCTGTCGTAGGCGCGCAGGTAGAAGTCCTGGGTGCCGGCGATGAACACCAGGCCGCCTTGAGTCGACAGGGTGCCGCCCAGGGTTGGCAGGCCGATCTTGATCGGCAGGTGCATGCGGATACCAAGCGGGCCGGTGTCTTCAACGGTGCCTACCGGTACTTGCCAGGCCACCTGGCGGGTCTTCATGTCGATGGCAGTCAGGGTGCCGAACGGTGGTGCCTGGCACGGGATGCCGGCTACCGACAGGAAGCGGTTCTTGTTCACCGCATACGGGGTGCCCTTGAGCGGTACGGCGCCCATGCCGGTGTTCAGCGCTTCGCCACCGGAAGCTGCACCGCCTTTGTTCTGCGACGGGATCATCTGGATCCACAGGCCCAGGCGCATGTCGTTGACGAAGATGAAGCCATGTACCGGGTCGGTAGAAATGCTGCCCCAGTTCATGCCACCCAGCGAACCCGGGAAGCTCAGCGACAGGTCGGTGCCCGGCGCGGTGTACAGGCCGTCGTAGCGCACTTTCTTGAAGTCGATGCGGCACAGCAGCTGGTCATACGGGGTGGCGCCCCACATGTCCGACTCGGTCAGGGTTTGCGCGCCGATCTGCGGCATGCCCACCGACTTCGGCTGGGTTGGGGAGTACGGCTCGTTGGGGATGTTGCTTGGCTTGACCGGTACTTCGTCGACCTGGGTCAGCGGCTTGCCGGTGGCGCGGTCGAGCACGTAGATTTGCCCGGCCTTGGTGCCGATCACCACCGCAGGCACCGACTGGCCGTCGTCCTTGGTGAAGTCGATCAGGCTCGGCTGCATCGGCAGGTCGAAGTCCCACAGGTCGTTGTGTACGGTCTGGAACACCCACTTCTGGTTGCCGGTGGTAGCGTCCAGGGCCAGCACCGAAGCGCCGTAGGTGTGGTCCAGCTTGTTGCGTTCTACACCGTAGATGTCGGTGGACGACGAACCCATCGGCAGGAACACGGTGTTCATTGCCGGGTCGTAGGACATCGGTGCCCAGCTGTTCGGGGTGCTGCGTACGTAGGTGTTGTCGCCCTGCGGTGCCTGGCGATCTTCCGGGTTGCCCGGGTCGAAGGCCCAGCGCATTTCGCCGGTGATCACGTCGAAACCACGGATCACGCCGCCTGGCATGTCGGTCTGGACGTTGTCGGCAACACGGCCGCCGACCACCACAGTGGTACCGGCCATCAGTGGCGCGGAGGACAGCTGGTAGTAGGAGTCAGGCACGTTACCCAGGCCGGCCATCAGGTTGACCTGGCCGTTGTTGCCAAAGCCCTGGCAGAACTCGCCGTTGTCGGCGTCGACGGCAATCAGGCGGCCATCGATGGTGTTGGTCAGCAGGCGGCGCTGGCAGTTGGCACCGGCCGGCACGCTACCGCCGGCAACCGGCGAGCTGTTCGGCTGGGTAGGCTGGGCGATGGCGGCGGTGGCGTCGAAGTAGGCCATGCCACGGCAACGCTGCCAGACCTTGGACTGGGCGTTGATTTCGTTCTTCCACAGCTCTTTGCCGGTGTCGGCATCGAGGGCGATCAGGTTGTTGTGCGGGGTGCAGATGAACACCTTGTTGCCGATCTGCAACGGGGTCAGCTGGTCTTCGGCACCGTTGCCGTCGCTGATGGCTACGTCACCGGTGTGGTAGGTCCAGGCCACTTTCAGCTTGTTCACGTTGTCGCGGTTGATCTGGTCCAGTGCGGCGAAGCGGCTGCCACCTTCGGTGTTGCCGTAGTGGGCCCAGTCCTTCTGCTCTTTGCCAGCTTCGACCGGGGTCATGCCCGGGCCTTTGCCGGTGGGGGCGACGCTTGGGTGGGCAACGAACATGTTGCCAGCGGCAATCACCAGTGCCACGGCCATCACCCCGGCAACGCCGTAGGCACCACGGCCGGCACTGGCGCCGTTGGCACGGGCCAGCAGCGGGTAGACCAGCGCCACGACCATGCCGATCGCGGCAAACATGAACAGGCGCGAGAACAGCGGCCAGAACACCAGGCCAGTATCGATCAGCGCCCAGATCGCGGTACCGACCAGAAACGCTGCGTACAGCCAGGCACCGGCCTTCTTGCGACGGGCGATGAGGATACCGGCGATGGCCATGGCCAGGCCGCCGATCAGGAAGTAAAAAGAACCGCCCAGGCCGGCGAGCTTGATGCCGCCAGCAGCCAGGAGGAGGCCGAGCAGGGCGATGATAACGCCCAGGCCGATCAGGATGATGTTTGTGGCGCCAGAAGCGCGCGGTGTTTCGTTCATGCCAGGGATCTCAGCAGGTGGAATGCGCGCAGTCTAAGCCCTTAGCTTGCTAATTAACAAGTTGGTACATAATTTTATGAGGCTGATTGTCGCAGGGCTGATCGTGCGATGGTGTGGCTAAAAGTCTAGATCAGGTGCTAAAAAATGCATTAAACGGGGTGTTCATGCAGGTTATGCAATCTGCATTCATACTTTGGTCGAGTACAAAAGTGGCCAGGTGTCACGCTGGCCACGGCGTGGAGCTGGTGTAGAACACCGCCAGCCAGATGGTGGCTGTGCCAGGGGCGGTCCACTCCACGCGGTGGCGGTAGTGCGGCGGGATGTCCAGGCAATCGCCCGGCGCCAGCAGGCGGGTGTGCTGCTCGTGCTCGAAACGCAGGCCCGCGGCGCCACTGAGCAGCACGATCCATTCGCCTTCGGCCTGGTCGTACCAGAAGCCGGATGGGCTGGCCTGGCCACTGGAGACGATACGCTCCACACGCACGCCAGGGCGGCTGAGCAGTTCGTCGACACGTTCGGCACTGGTGGGGTCGCAGGGTGGCAGGGCAGTCAGCAGGTTGTTCGGGATCATGGCAAGCCTCGCGTTGAAGGTGTAATGCCACTATGGACGCAATTGCCGTGCAGCGCGCTTCTTGACCGGCCCGGCTGTTTGTAAGACCTTTCCGAGATTTGGAAGACGGGCAGCAAATGGACAAACTCCTGGCGATGAAGATGTTCGTGGCCACTGTCGATGCCCAGGGCTTTTCTGCTGCTGCGCGCAGGCTCGGGCTGGCGACTTCGTCGGTAACGCGCCTGGTCGATGCACTGGAAACGGCGCTGGGCACCACATTGCTCAACCGCTCCACTCGCCAGGTCAGCCTGACCGAAGCCGGCGCCCGTTACTATGAGCGTGCGCGGGGTATTTTCGAGGCGCTGGACGAGGCCGATGCCAGTGTTGCCGACCGTGGCGAGGAGCCGGTCGGCGTGTTGCGCCTGTGCCTGCCGGTAGAGTTCGGCAGGCGGGTCATCGCCCCGCACCTGGGGCCGTTCCTGGCACGGTACCCGGCGCTGGAGCTGGACATCGACCTCAGCGACCGCCTGGATGACCTGCTGGACGGGCGCTATGACCTGTCGATACGCCTGGGCGACCCCTCGCCCAATGACGAACTGGTGTGCCGCCAACTCGGCCGTTTCGAGCGTTGGCTGGTGGCCAGCCCGGCTTACCTGGCCGGGCGTGAGGCGCTGCAGCACCCCCGGCAGTTGCTGGAGCACGCCTGCTTGCGCTTTCGCTACGGGCAAAAAGCGCGGCCCTGGCGCCTGGCGCGTGGCCAAGACAGCCTGGAGCTGGACGTACGTGGGCCGTTACGCAGCGCCAATGCCGACATGTTGCGCGAAACCGCGCTGGCGGGCAGTGGCATTGCGCTGCTGGCCGACTGGCTGGTGCGCGAGGATGTGCTGGCCGGGCGCCTGCTACGGGTGTTCCCCGACTGGCAGGCCAGCCCTGGCACGGCCAATGACAGTATCAACGCCCTGTACCTGCCCAACCACCGTGGTTCGCGGCGGGTTAACGCTTTCATAGACTTTTGCGAAAATCTACTGAAGCACAGCGCTTAGCGTTGCGCAGCGCGCAAAGCCGCATTGCGCCAAGGCTGGATTCTCGCCAGCGACGTGCATGGGTAAGGTAGCCGGCATATATCACCCCTTGTCGAGGAACCTCGCATGAATCCCTCCCTTGCTGCCGCGCAGCCTGCAGCCACCGGCTTGAGCCGGGCACTGATCGTGCTGCTGGCGTTCTGCTGCGGCGCGATCGTCGCCAACATCTACTACGCCCAGCCCATCGTCGGCCTGATCGCCCCGGACCTGGGGCTGTCCACCGAGCATGCCAGCCTGATCGTCTCACTCACCCAGTTGGGGTATGCCCTGGGCCTGCTGCTGCTGGTGCCGCTGGCCGACCTGCTGGAAAACCGCCGCTTGATGGTCGCCACCGCTGTGCTGGCCTGCGTCAGCCTGCTGCTGGCGGGTACCAGCAGCAGCGGCCAGGGCGAACTGTTCCTGGGCTATGCGCTGTTGATCGGGTTCGGCTCGGTGGCGGTTCAGATGCTCATTCCGCTAGCGGCGCACCTGGCGCCGGAGCAGCAGCGTGGCCGGGTGGTGGGCAACATCATGGGCGGGTTGTTGCTGGGGATCCTGCTGGCGCGGCCGTTGTCCAGCCTGGTGGCCGACCACTTCGGCTGGCGCGCGGTGTTCATTGGCGCTGCCGGGGTGATGCTGGCGATTATCCTGCTGCTGGCCCTGACCCTGCCGCAGCGGCGGCCCGAGCACAAGGCCAGCTATGCCGGGTTGATGTTGTCGTTGCTGACACTGTTGCGTCGTTACCCGCTGCTGCGCCAGCGTTCGTTGTATCAGGCACTGATGTTCGCAGCGTTCAGCCTTTACTGGACCGCGGTGCCCATGGCGCTGGCCGGTGAGCATGGCCTTTCGCAAAGCCAGATCGCCGTGTTCGCCCTGGTGGGCGCGGTGGGCGCCGTTGCCGCGCCCTTGGCTGGCCGCCTGGCCGATGCGGGGCATGCGCGGGCCGGCTCGTTGCTGGCGCTGCTGCTGGCTCCGATGGCCTTGTTGCTGGGCTTGACGGTACCGGGCTACAGCGTGATCGGCTTGGGCCTGACCGGCGTACTGCTGGACTTTGCAGTGCAGATGAACATGGTCATTGGCCAGCGCGAAGTGTATGCACTGGACCCGGCCAGCCGCGGGCGGCTGAACGCGGTGTACATGACCAGCATCTTCCTGGGTGGGGCGCTGGGGTCGGCGGTGGCCAGTGCACTGTTCAGCCAGTTTGGCTGGCAAGGCGTGGCGCTGGTGAGCGCAGGGTTGCCGGGTGTTGCGTTGCTGGTCTTCCTGCTCAAGGCCCGGCGTAGCTGAACAATGGTCTGTGGGAGCGGCCTTGTGTCGCGATAGGGGTGCGAAGCGCCCCCAGAATTTTGGAATCATGCAGAATCGCCGGGGCCGCGTTGCGGCCCTATCGCGACGCAAGGCCGCTCCCACAGGGACAGCGCATGCCTTTACAAAATGCTATCGAGTCAACGGCAACGCCACGCCGATCAGGGCAAACAGGCTGCCGCAGCAGCGGTTGAAGCCTTTGCCACCCTTGGCCAGCCACGGCCGGACGCGAAACGCCAGGCGCGCCAACAGGTATTCCACCAGAAACTCGACACTGGCAAAGGTCGCCGCCATCACCACGAACTGCAGCAACAGCCCGCGCTGCGGGTCGATGAACTGCGGCAGGAAGGCGCCGTAGAACAGCAGCACCTTGGGGTTGGCCAAGGCCGACAACAAGCCTTGGCGGAACAAACCCGCATTGCCAAGCCTTGCGCTGCGTTCGGTTATCTCCAGGTGCAGGCCCGGGCTGCGCCACAGCTGGATACCCAACCAGATCAGATAGGCGCCGCCCACCCACTTGAGCACGCTCAACACCGAAGCCGAGGTTTGCAGCAACGCGCTGAGGCCAAACATGGCCAGGGCAATAAGCGCGCTGAAACCGAACACGCCGCCAACAATGGTGAACAACGTACGGCGGGCGCCGTACAGGGCGCCATGGGTCAGGGCCAGCAGGCTGTTTGGGCCTGGTGTCAGCGACAGGCCGATGCTGGCCAGCAGGTAGATAAGCCAGGTGTCGAGTGCCATGGTGGTGCAACGCCTTGTTGATTTTGAGGGTGCCAGTCTATGGCGCGCAGCCCAATCTTGAATGGTATGATCTGGACATTGAATAGTCGTTTCTGGACGCAATACCATGCTGCCTGATATCCGCCTGCTGATCCTGCCGTTACCGGATTTCGCCCTGCTGCCATTCGGTGGTTTTCTCGACAAATTGCGGTTTAGTGCCGACGACGAAGACTACAGCCAGCAGCGTTATTGCAGCTGGACCGTGGCAGGGCTCAACCTCGACCCGATACCGTCAAGCAGCGGTGCGGTGGTGCAGGTTGAGGCGGTGGCCGACCAATTGGAACTGGCCAGTTTCGATTACCTGGTGGTATTCGGCGGGCGCAACGCCATGGCTACAGCTGCGTTGGCGCCGCGCTACCAAGCCTTGCTCAGGCGGGCCGGCAAAGCCGGGATCAAGCTGGTGGGGGTGGACAATGGCGCTTTCCTGTTGGCCGCGTGCGGGCTGTTACGGGGGCACAAGGTGGTCGTGCACTGGCGTCACGAAGCCGAGTTTCGCGCAGCGTTTCCACAGTTGCAGGTGCTGCGCGAACAGTTGTATTGCATCGATGCAAACCGTATCACCTGTGCGGGCGGCACGGCGGCCATTGACCTTGCGGTGGCGCTGTTGTCACAAGCCTGTGGGCGAACCCGGGCGCTCAAAGGGCTGGCCGACATGCTGGTGGACGAAACCCGCGACAGCCGCCATGCCTTGCGCTCGCTGGAGCTGGGCGCCGGCCAGGGGCGCCAGGTGCAGCGGGCACATGCCCTGATGCGTCACCACCTGGGCACCCCGCTGGCGGTCGAGCAACTGGCCGCTGAACTGGGCATCAGCCGGCGCCAGCTGGACCGGCAGTTCCACGCCAGCCACGGCATGAGCGCCAAGGCCTGGTGGCTGGAGATGCGCTTGCAGCAGGCGCGCTGGCGCTTGCTCAACTCCAGCCATAGCCTGGCGCAGATTGCCGATGAGGTGGGCCTGGGCGATGCCAGTTACCTGGGTAAATGTGTGCGGCGGCGGTTTGGCTGTACGGCCCTGGCGCTACGCACTGGCAATAATCCAGCCTAAAGCATTGCCGCCGGGGCCGCTTAGCGGCCCCAAGTGCTGCAGATTTACTGCGGTGCGCCGAACAAGCCGGTCCAGTAGATCCCGGCATCGCTTTTCGGGTCCACGGCATAGGCGGCACCCAGTTCGCGGAACTCCGGGTTCATCAACGTGGCGCAATGCCCCGGGCTCTCCAGCCAGCCATCCACCACCTTGTGCGCGGTGTCACGCCCGGCGGCGATGTTTTCGCCGACTTGCTGGTACAGGTAGCCGGCCAGTTCCGCCCGGTCACCCGGGGTGCGGCCATCTTTGTCGATGTGGTCGAAGAAGTTCTGGTTGGCCATGGCCCGCGTGTGGTTGGCGGCGGCCCCGGCCAGTACTGTGTTCCAGCTCAATGCGGGGGCTGCGGCAAACGGCTGGCCGCCGCATTGGCGCGGCACTTTGCGCGCAGCGTTTATCTCTTGCAACACCTTTTGGCCCTCGGCCTGCCAGTCGCCCAGGCGGCCGCTGAGCAGCGGCCGGGCCAGTACGATACGCCAGTCGCGACCCTCCTGGCTGACGCCGATATCGACGAACTGCGGGTCGAGCACCACTTGGCAGAAGCTTTCTTCGATGGCATGCATGGCCGCGCGCGCATCGCGTGGCCCCGACAGGCTGATGGCCTGCACGTTGACCATAGGGTAGGCGGCGCGGGTCATGGCCTGCTGCAGGTCACGGGTGCCCTCTGGCGAGAGTGCCAGGCGGGTGTCGCTGTTGAGCGGCGGCAGCTCCAGCGACGCTTCGCCACCGCAGGGTTGGGCCTTGCTGCGGTAGACGTTGATCGAATCGATCAGTTGCGCCTCTTCGCCGGTGACAGCCAGCGCCCCGGTCGAGACGATCAGGCCTAGCGACAAGGCGGCAACGGATGACAGGACGCGCATGTGGATCTCCCTATGACTGGCAGCGTCGTGGTATGCGCTGCTCATCCTACACAAGCCTGGGGCTTTTGGCCCTAGCGGGTGCAAAGCAATGAAAACGCCGGCAATCGTTGCTGGCGGCAAAAGAGGGGGTAGACCACTGGTGGCCGGAAAAGTGCGATGAGTTGCTAATCATTCGTATCGAGCCGAGGCATTCAGCCGTTTTGGCATCAGCGGGCCAACGCTTGGTTCGGCTTGTAGAACAGGAAGTGTGTGGTCTGCGCAGTCTTACGGTAGGCCTTGGCCCAGTCGGGGTGCACCGTGCGGTCGTGGAAGTACAGCGCACCGCCGGTGGGGTCTTTCAATTGCTGGTTGAGTGCCTTGCGTGCGATCTCTTTGGCAACATCGTAGCGTTGCGCTTCCTCGACCTGGTCCGAGCGCCCGTCGCACCACCAGGAAAACTGGCAGGCCTTGGTTTCCACGCCCTGCTTGACCACGCCGCAGATGGTATCGGGGAAGCCATCATGGCCCAGGCGGTTGAGCACCACACTGGCCACGGCCGACATGTCTTCGGCATCGGCGCCCTTGGCTTCCCAGTAGATGGTGCGGGCCAGGCAGGTGATGCTGTCGTCCAGTGGCGCCTGGCCGGCCGGGTCCACTGCTTGCGCTTCGCTTGAGGTCAGTTTTTCTGTTTTTTTCGGCGGTGGGGCATCGTTGACCACCTTCTCTTCCAATGCTTCGGCCTTGTCTTCAGCCACTGCGGCCTTAGCCGTGTCGGCAGCATGCAAGGGGCCAGTGAGCAGGGCGCAGGTCAAGCCAATCACTATCCAGACTGGGCGCATGGCAAAGCTTCCGAAGGGGGCTGATACCCAGTCTAGCCAAGCGTAAGCATTAGTACCAAAGGCAGGGTGGCAGCGGCGGCTACGGTCTGCAGGGCAATGATGGTGGCCATCAGTGGGGCGTTGCCACCCATTTGCCTGGCCATTACATAGGAGGACGAAGCGGTGGGCAGGGCCTGGAACAGCACTGCCACCACAGCTGCCTGGCCACTGAGGCCAAGTACGCGGCACAGGCCCCAGGTGGTCAAGGGCATGACCAGGAACTTGAACGCCGACGCCGCCATCAGCGGTCGCACCTGCTGGCCCAGGCTGGCGCCACCCAGCGCAGCGCCCACACACAGCAGGCCCAACGGCAGTGCAGCCTGGCCCAGAGCCTTGACCGTGGGCTCGATGCCCGGCGGCAAGCCCAGCCCCGTCACCCGCAGCAGCAGGCCGCCAGCACAGCCGACGATCAATGGGTTGGCGAAGATTGCCCGCAGCACTGTTGCCGGTGAACTGTGGCGGGCGCTGAAACGGGCGAACACCAGTACGCAGAGCAGGTTGACCAAGGGTACGATGGCGGCGTTGGCGACTGCCGCCAGGGCAATGCCGGCGCTGCCGTAGATACCGGCGGCCAGGGTGGCGCCGATGTAGTTGTTGAAGCGGATGCCACCCTGAAACACCGAGGTGAAGTCAGCGCCGTCGTGGTTGATCGCGCCCTGGTACAGCACCAGCAGTACGGCCCCGGCCAAGGTCGAGAGCATCAGCACGCCGACCATGCCCAACACCGGTACACCATCGAGGTTGGCGGTGGCCAGGCCGTGCAGGAACAACGAGGGTAGCAGCACGTAGTAGCTCAGCCGTTCGGCGCCGGGCCAGAAGCTTTCAGCCAGAAAGCCGCGCAGACGCAGGAAGGTGCCCAGGGTAATCAGCAGGATGATCGGGAGCAGGGTGGTCAGCAGCAAGTGGAGCATGGTCGACGTTCCGTGGTCGGGTACGCGCACAGACTACTGCTGTGGACTGATCTGTAAAAACGTTGTTTTCTGCACTGACTATTGAGAAAAAATGCATGGTTTAGGCTTCGCCCGCTCCCACAGAGGCCGCGCTAGAACACTCAGTAGTGTGCAATTACGCTTCAAGCGCAGTCTTCAACACCGCACTCAAATGCCGCCGTTGGCTTTTCTCATGCTCCAGCAACACCACACGCCGGGTCAGTTGTGGCTCGCCAAACGGCAGGCAGGTGGCCGGCGGCAGGCGTTTCAGGTCATCGTCCGCCATGGGGATGATCGCTACACCCAGGCCCATGACGGCCATGCTTGCCAACGCTTCCTGGCTGTCCAGTTCCATCTGTTCGCTTACCTGCAAATGCTGGCGGCGCAGTTCCTGCTCGATCTGCCGCCCGGCCCAGGCACGCTTGTCGAAGCGCAGGAACGGTTGAGTGGCGAGCAACTGCGGTACGCTGTGCCCGGCCAGTTCGGGGCTGGCAATGGCCCAGAAACGGTCCTCGAACAACGGTGTGAAATTCAGGCTCTGCGGGTATGGGCTGACCGGCTCGGTGGTGATCGCCGCGTCCAGCTCACCGTCTTCCACCCGGCGTGCCAGCTCTGCCGACATGCCCGAGGCTACGCTGATGTGCAATTGCGGGTGGTTGGCCTTGATCCACACCAGGGCCTTGGGCAGGCGCCGCGCCAGCACGGTATGGATCGCCCCCAGGCGCAGGCGGCCGCGCAGGCTGGGGCCGCTGGCCAGGGCGTCGGCCAGTTCGTCGTAGGCAGCCAGAATGCTCTCGGCGCGGGCCACCGCCAGCTGGCCTGCTTCGGTCAGCACCACCTGCCTGCGGCTGCGGTCGAACAGGGGGACCTGCAGCTCGTCTTCGAGGGTTTTGATGTGCAGGCTTACCGCCGAAGGGGTGAGGCTGAGCAGGTCGGCGGCGCGGGCGAAGGTGCCGTGGCGGGCGATGGTTACCAGGGTGCGCAAGGCTTTGAGGGACATGCGGATCAGGTCCGGTTGCAGGCTGACAGAGCAGTATTTTCAGGCCAGGCCCTTTCGCAGCACAAGGCTGCTCCTACAGGTATTGCGCATGCTCAAACCTGGCGCCGTGTCTGTAGGAGCAGCCTTGTGCTGCGAAAGGGCCGGTACAGGCAACACTGTTCAGCGATCAACACGCCCGTACGCCTGGCTGATCCGGTCGATCACCATGGCCAAGGCAACAATCGCCAGGCCGGCCTCCACACCTTGGCCCACATTCAGTGTCTGGATGCCTGCCAGCACATCCTCACCCAACCCGCGGGCACCGATCATCGACGCCACCACCACCATCGACAAGGCCATCATTACCGACTGGTTGAGCCCGGCCATGATGCTGGGCAGCGCCAGCGGCAGGGCAATGCGCCGCAGCCGCTGCCAGCGGCTGGCCCCCAGGCCGTGTGCAGCCTGCAGCAACGAAGGGTCGATCTGGCTCAGGCCCAGTTCGGTCAACCGCACCAGCGGCGGCAGGGCGTAGATCAACGTGGCGAACACGGCGGGTACCTTGCCCAGCCCGAACAGCATCAGCACCGGGATCAGGTAAACGAAGGCCGGCAGCGTTTGCATCACATCCAGTACCGGCAACAGCAGCCGCTTCGCCAGTGGCCGCGAAGCCAGCAGGATGCCCAGCGGCACGCCCACCAGCACGCACAGGCCGGTACTGACCAGCACCAGGGCCAAGGTTTGCAGCAGTTTGTCCCACAGCCCGAGCATGCCGATCAGGGCCAGCAGCGCCACCAGCACTGCGCTGCGCAGCAGGCTGCGGCTGGCGTGCCAGGCCAGCAGGCCAACCAGCAGCAGCAACAGCCACCAGGGCAGCAGGCGCAGCAGGTTCTCCAGGCCGACCAGCAGTTGCAGTAATTGGTCAGAAAACGTGCGCAGGTGGTCGCCGTAGTGCAGTACCAGCCAGTCGACCAGCCTGTTTACGCTGTCAGCGAAAGAAAATTGCAGGGCTTGGGGAAAGCCATTGCTCACAGGCTGCCCTCGACTTTGCCGGCAACGTCGGTAGGCAGCCAGGCTTTCCACACCTCGCGGTTGTCACGCAGGAAGGCGAGGGCGGCTTCGCGCGGTGGCGTGCGTTTTTCGCTCATGTCGGCCAGTGCCTTGTTGAGCCGGTCGATCGGCAGGTCGACTTGCTCGAACACCCCCACCAGGTCCGGGTAGCTGTCACGGAATGCCTTGGACACACCAATCGACAGCTTTGCCGGCAGTGAGCGGCTGCCCTGTGGGTTGGGGTTGCCGGCATCTGTCAGGGTGGCCCACGCCTGGGCATCGAACGGTGGTTCTTCCAGGCGGATGAGTTTGTATCGCCCCATCAACGGGGTCGGGTTCCAGTAGTAGAACAGCACCGGCTGGCCACGGCGGATGGCCGAGGCGATTTCGGCATCCATCGCCGCCCCGGTGCCGCTTCGAAAGTTCGTGTACAAGTCGTTCAGGCCATAGGCCTTGAGCTTCTGGCTGTTGACCGTTTCTGATGTCCAGCCGCTTGGGCTGTTCAGAAAGCGGCCCTTGTAGGGCGACTCGGGGTCACGAAACACCTGCGGGTAGCGCTTGAGGTCGTTCACGCTGCGCAACTCGGGCGCCAACGGCTTCAAGTTGCGAGCGGGGTCGCCTTCGATCACATACGCAGGCACCCACCAGCCTTCTTCGGCGTTCTTCACCGTGTCACCCAGTGCGAATACCTGGCCGGCCTGTTCGGCCTTGACCCATGCTGGGCTGCGCCCGGCCCATTCTTCGGCGATCACTTGCAGGTCATTGCGGGCCAGGGCCACCTCCATGCTGACCGTGCTGCCAGGCAGGGTGTCGGTTGGGTAGCCGTAGCCGCGCTCCACGATCAGGCGCAGGATTTCGGTGGTGAGGGCGCCGCTTTCCCAGCCGATGGCGCCAAAATGGATGGGGGGCCGTTGCTCTGCCGAAGCGGCACTGTCAGTACTGGCCAGGCCGACGGCCAGCAGCAGGCTGGCCAGCAGGGTTGAAATCTTCTTCATCCAGACCTCGTCGTTTGCCGCGCCTTGGGGGTGGGGCAAGTGTAGACGACGAGGTATTGGCAGTGCTCAGGGCCGCACGGGGCGGCCCCGTTTGCCTCAGACGCGGAACTGGTCCATCAGCGCCTGCTGCTGGTTGGCCAGGCTGTTCAGGGACTGGCTGACCCGCGCCGATTCGTTGGCCTGCCCCGACAGCGATTCGGTCACATCGCGGATGGTTGCCACGTTGCTGTTGATCTCTTCGGCCACCGCGCTTTGCTCTTCGGCGGCCGAGGCGATCTGCAGGTTCATGTCGGTAATCACTGTTACTGCCTGGCCGATACGCTGCAACGCCGTCACGGCCTGGCCAACCTGCTCGACACCTCCCTGGGCCTGGCGGTGGCTGTTGTCCATGGCGCCGACCACTTCGCGGGTGCCGTCCTGCAGGGCTTCGATCACCTGGCGGGTTTCTTCCACCGACTCTTGAGTGCGTCGGGCCAGGTTGCGTACTTCATCGGCAACCACGGCAAAACCACGGCCGGCTTCACCTGCGCGGGCCGCCTCGATGGCGGCGTTGAGCGCCAGCAGGTTGGTCTGTTCGGCAATCGAGCGGATCACCTCCAGTACCGAACCGATCTTCTCGCTGTTCTGCGCCAGGCCTTCCACCTCGGCCATGGCGTTGCTCATGTCGGCGGCCAGGGCATCGATGCTCTGCGTGGTGCGATCAATCACCGCCAGGCCCTCGCGGGTGGCCAGGTCGGCGTCGCGCGCGGCCTGTGCGGCTTGGGCAGCGCTGCGGGCGACGTCCTGGGCCGTGGCGCTCATTTCGTGCGAGGCGGTGGCCACCTGGTCGACCTGGCGGTATTGCTGCTCCATGCCGGCGCTGGTTTGCGTGGCAATAGCCGAGGACTGGTCAGCCGTGCCGCGGGCGGCCTGCACCGACTGTTTCACTTCGGCAATGGTCGGTTGCAGCTTGTCGAGGAAACGGTTGAACCAGCCGGCCAGTTCGCCCAGCTCGTCCTGCTTCTGATAGGTCAGGCGGCGGGTCAGGTCGCCTTCGCCGCTGGCAATGTCCTTGAGCATGGCGGCCACGCCGAGGATCGGCCGGGTAACGCCGCGGGCCATCAGCCACACCATCAGCAGGCCGGCAATGGCTGCCGCCAGGCCCAGGCCCAGCTCCAGCAGGGTACCGCTGGTGTTCAGCGCGTCCAGCTCCTGCTTCAGTGTTTCGGCAGGCCCGGTCAAGGCATTTTCCGGCACATCCAGCAGCACGCCCCAGGGTTGCGCATCGGGTATCGGCCGGAACGCGGCCAGCACCTTCAGGCGCTGCTGGTCGTGCAGGATGGTCATCTTGCCATCGGCCAGTTTGCGTACCAGTTCGGCACCCTTGGCCGGGTCTACCTGGTCGAAGCGCTGGGCCAGCTTGCTGGCATCGGCGCTGTAGCCGGCCAGCAGGCCGACCGGGCTGAGGATACCGACCGTGGTGCGGCCCTCGTACAGGCTGCGGCTGGCCTCTTGGCTCAGGGCCTGCAGGCTGTTGAGGTTGATGTCGATGGACAAGGTGGCAATGACTTTGCCGTTGACCGCCAGCGGGAAGACGATGCTGGTCATCAGCACCTGCTGGCCATCGATGTCATAGAAGTAGGGCTCTACCACGCACACCTTGCCAGAGGTGCGCGGGCACACCCACCAGGTGTTGGCCGGCTGGCCGCTGGGGCCGATCTCGGTGTTGGCCATGTCGTGTTCAGGCAGCGCCATGGCGGTCAGCTGGCCGGCGCGCGGCTGTGACCAGTACAGGGCAAAGCGCCCGGTTTCGTTGCTGCCTAGCTCCGCCTTGCCGGCGAACAGGCTGTCCTTGTTGTCCAGCGCGTTGGGCTCGAACACCAGCGACAGGCCGAGCAGGTCGGGGTTGGCCTGCAGGGCGGTGCGCACCTGGTGCGTCATGTCTTCACGCAGGTCAAAAGCGTCGAGGTAGCGCTTTTCTGCCTGTTCGCGCAGGAACAGCACCTGGCGGGCGAAGCCGGCGCCGTACTGGTAGGCGTCCATGAACTGGCGACGAATGTTCAGCGCTTGCACTTCACCCTGCGATTCGATGCGCGATTGCGCCGCCTCGGTCAGCATCTGCATGCTGCTGGCCTTGACCAGGTCCGAGCTCGTGGTCCATGCGGTACAACGACAGGCCGACAAGCAAGGTGACGATGCCGGCCAGGCAGAGGCCGGCGAGCAGGGTGATCTTCCACTGGATGGAAAGTTGGCGCAAAGGCATGGGGCGGATCCCTTCTAATAATCGTGGGGCTGACGAGTGTGTCGGCGGCCGCGGATTTTTCTTTATTCAAACGTTCAATTTAATTTCGGCCCTATGCAGTCGCCTCTGTGGGAGCGGCCTTGTGTCGCGAAAGGGCCGCATCGCGGCCCCAGGAATTCAGCATCACAGTTCTGATAGCCGGGGCTGCTTTGCAGCCCTTTCGCGACACAAGGCCGCTCCCACAGAAGACCGTGCAGTGCATTGGTAATGCGCCGCAACATGGCGTTTTTGACATCTGCCGCCCACTGCTTCAGAGTGCGCGCTTTTTTCTGTCGTAATGAGGTAAGCCAACCATGAATGCAGTGATCGCCGCGGTCGGCATCATGCTGATACTCAGCCTGTCCCGCGTGCACGTGGTCATCGCCCTGATCATTGGTGCCCTGGTCGGCGGGCTAGTGGGCGGCCTGGGCATCGAAGGCACGCTCAAGGCGTTCAATGGCGGCCTGGGCGGTGGCGCCACGGTTGCCTTGTCCTACGCACTGCTGGGCGCTTTTGCCGTGGCCATCGCCAAGTCTGGCCTGGCCCATGCCTTGGCTGACCGTGCACTGGCCATGATCGATCGCCAGGGCCACGCCAACGGCGGCAAGGTCAAATGGCTGATGATCGGCCTGATGCTGGTGGTGGCGGTGTCGTCGCAGAACATCCTGCCTATCCACATTGCCTTCATTCCGCTTCTGGTCCCGCCGTTGCTGTATGTGCTGACCCGCCTGCGCATCGACCGCCGGCTGATCGCCTGCGTGATCACCTTCGGCCTGATTACCCCGTACATGTTCCTGCCGGTGGGCTTCGGCAACATTTTCCTCAATGAAATCCTGCTGGCCAACGTCGCCCGTGCCGGGGTCGACGTCAGCGGCGTCAACGTCACCCACGCCATGGCCATCCCGGCTGCGGGCATGCTGGCCGGCCTGCTACTGGCGGTGTTCATCAGCTACCGCAAGAAGCGTGACTACGACCTGGCGCGCATCGAGCAGGTAGAGCAGGTGAGCGTGCAGTACAACCCGCTGACGCTGCTGGTGGCGGGGCTGGCCATTGCCGCAGCGTTCATCGTGCAGTTGTTGCTGGACTCGATGATCATCGGCGCCATGGTCGGTTTCCTGATCTTCTCGCTGTCAGGCATCGTCAAGTGGAAGGACACCGACGACCTGTTCACCGAAGGCATGAAGATGATGGCCATGATCGGCTTCATCATGATTGCCGCCTCGGGTTTTGCCGATGTGATGAAGGCCACCGGTGAGGTGAAAAGCCTGGTGGAAACCTCGGCCCAGTGGATCGACCACAGCAAGGGCATCGGCGCCTTGCTGATGCTGCTGGTGGGCCTGCTGGTGACCATGGGCATCGGCTCGTCGTTTTCCACCGTGCCTATCCTGGCCGCGATCTTTGTGCCGCTTTGCGTGCAACTGGGCTTCGACCCGGTGGCCACGGTATGTATCGTCGGTACTGCCGGTGCTCTGGGGGACGCGGGTTCGCCGGCCTCGGACTCGACTCTGGGCCCGACTTCAGGGCTGAACGTGGATGGCCAGCACCATCATATCTGGGACACCGTGGTACCGACCTTCCTCCACTACAACCTGCCATTGCTGGCGTTTGGGTGGATGGCGGCGATGACGTTGTAAGGGGCGAGGGCGTCAGCCCTTGTCGGGCGGTGGCGAGATGCGGTTAAGCACGGTGCTGCCGTCCTTGCTGCGGGTCAGGTAGACCGGCAGCACTTTGGGCAGGTTGTTGACCAGGCGGGCTACCTCACGGGTGTTGTAGATGCCGCTGATACGGATGCGGCCGGTGCTGGCATCGGCCAGTTGCAGCGGCGCGTCGAGGTAGCGGTTGATCACCGGCAGCGCCTGCTCCAGGCTCAGGTTGTCGAGCACCAGCTTGCCACTGCGCCAGGCCAGGCTGTTGGCGTAGTCGTCGCTCTGTTCCAACTGCGGCTCGAAATCGCCCTTGTGGTAGCTGGCCTGCATCCCCGGGCCCAGGCGGTAGCCACCGGCGTTGCCGTCGCTGGACACCAGTACCGAGCCTTCAACCAGGGTGACCTTGACCTGGTCCTGGTACTTCCACACGTTGAACTGGGTGCCGGTGACGCGCGTCTGGCCGCGGCCGGCATGCACGATGAACGGGTGGCTGCTGTCGTGCTGCACCTTGAAGAACGCCTCGCCACGCTTGAGCGTGACCTGGCGCTGGTCCTTGTAGTTGAGATAGGTCAGTTCGGTGTGGAGGTTGAGCTGCACCGTGCTGCCGTCGCTCAACTCCACGGTCTGCATGCGGTCGCCGGCTTCGAAGTGCTGGTAGTGGTTGGGCAGCCAGCCTTGTTCCCAGCCCACCCAGCCGGCCAGCGGTAGCACGGCCAGGGCAATGGCTGCGGCAGATGCCAGCGGGCGCCAGTTGCGCGGGCGCGCTGGCTGGCGGGCGGGTGGGTTGAAGTCGACGACGGTGGCGTTGCGTGGCAACAGGTCGGCGGTTTGCCAGATTTCCAGCATTGCCTGGTATTCCTCGGCATGCCGCGGGTCCGCTGCCAGCCAGCGGGCGAACGCCTCGCGCTCGGCCGCCGTGCAATCTTCGGCGTGCAAGCGCATGCACCAATGCGCGGCGGCGTCGGTGATGGCATCGTCAGGGCTGGGGTTGAGGCGGTCTTGGTTCATTGCGGCTCCGGATTTTGCGTATTCTACCCTTGCTAGAGGGCTCCCGAGAACCGACGTAATGGCGAATGACTATCAGTTGTGACGGTTTTTCATCGGATTTGCAACGGTTTTTCAGCGTTTGAGAAGCCTTCGCGCACAAGAATACCGGCTGAAATCCATGGGGCTGCTGTGCAGCCCATCGCCGGCAAGCCAGGCTCCCACAGGGCCTGCGCAAGGTTTGCGGCCTGTGAAATTCCTGTGGGAGCCTGGCTTGCCAGCGATGGGGCCGGTGCAGGCTTGTCAGAATTGTTCGGCTGGCATCCCATAAAGGCTGCCACTGCCCGCCTTGATACTGGCCTCCAGCCCCAACCCCCGTGGCAATACCCGCTGGAAGTAGAACGCCGCACATGCAAGCTTGGCCCCATGGAACGCGTCATCCTCCTCACGCCTGGCCAAGGCCACCGCTGCCATCCGCGCCCACATGTAGGCATACGCCGTCAGCCCGAACAGCTGCAGGTATTCCACCGCCACCGCGCTGACCAGGTTGGCATCCTCGCCTGCCCGGGCGCGCAGCCAGGCGCTGGTAGCCTCCAGCCGCGCCAGGCTCGCTTGCAAGGCTTCGCGGTGCAGCGGTGCATCAACGCTGAAGGCACGTACTTCGGCAGCAAAGCTGGCCAATGCCTGGCCACCGTCACCCAGCACCTTGCGCCCCAGCAGGTCGAGCGCCTGGATACCGTTGGTACCTTCATAGATCTGCGCGATGCGCACATCGCGTACCCGCTGCTCCTGCCCCCATTCGCGGATGTAACCATGGCCACCGTATACCTGCTGGCCAAGCACGCAGCTTTCCAGGCCGTTGTCGGTGAAGAAGGCCTTGGCCACTGGCGTCAACAACGCCACCAGGCGCTGGGCGTGCTCACGTTCACCGGCGTCTTCGGCGTAACGTGCCAGGTCCAGTTGCTGGCCGACGTAGGCGGCAAACGCGCGCCCACCTTCGGTAAGGGTGCGCATGGTCAGCAGCATGCGCCGTACATCACCGTGGTGGATGATCGGGTCGGCAGCCTTGTCTTGCGCCTGCGGGCCCGTTGCGGCGCGGCTTTGCAGGCGCTCGTTGGCGTAGCGGGCGGCGCTCTGGTAGGACGCTTCGGCACAACCGATGCCCTGGATACCGATGGACAGGCGCTCGTAGTTCATCATGGTGAACATGGCCGCCAGGCCCTTGTTCGGCTCGCCCACCAGGTAACCCTCGGCATCGTCGAAGTTCATCACGCAGGTTGCCGAGGCCTTGATGCCCATCTTGTGCTCGATCGAGCCGCAGTGGGCGGCGTTGCGCGCCCCCAGGCGACCATCGGCCTCGACCTTGTATTTCGGCACAAGGAACAACGAGATGCCTTTCGCGCCGGCCGGCGCATCCGGCAGCTTGGCCAGCACCAGGTGGATAATGTTCTCGGTCAGGTCTTGCTCGCCGCCGGTGATGAAAATCTTGCTGCCGCTGATGCGATAGCTACCGTCGGCCTGGGGTTCGGCGCGGCTGCGGATCAACCCCAGGTCGGTGCCGGCGTGGGGCTCGGTCAGGCACATGGTACCGGCCCAGCGGCCTTCGTACAGAGGCGGCAGGTAAGTGGCCTTGAGTGCTTCGCTGGCGTGGGCATCGATTGCCAGGCAGCTGCCGGCGCTCAACGCCGAATACAGGCTGAAGCTGCAGTCGGCGGCGTAGAGCATTTCTTCAAACAACACGCCGAGCATTTTCGGCATGCCCATGCCGCCAAATGCCGGGTTGCCGCCCAGGCCGACCCAGCCGCCTTCGCGGTAAGTCTGCCAGGCTTGGCGAAAGCCGTCGGGCGTGGTGACCTGGCCGGCCTCGAAGCGCACGCCTTGCTCGTCGCCGTTGCGGCTGAGCGGGGCGATCAGCTGGCCAGTGACTTTGGCGGCTTCTTCGAGGATGGCGTCGGCGGTGTCGGCATCGATGCGTTCGGCCAGGGCGGGCAGGCGGGCCCACAGGGCCGGGGCGTTGAACACGTCATGCAGGACGAAGCGCATGTCGCGCAGGGGGGCGGAGTAGGTGGTCATCAGGGGCTCTTGAAGTGAAGAGAATATCTGTCAAGGCTGCGCCGTATCTGAGTAGGAGCAGCCTTGTGCTGCGAAAGGGCCGGCATGGCTGAAGGTAGTCTTCGCCGGTAAGGGCCTCTTCGCAGCACAAGGCTGCTCCTACAGGGAAACGTCTGGCCGCTACGGCTTCAGAGGGCTTTGGCCCGGTCGCGCAGCACGTACTTCTGGATCTTGCCGGTAGAGGTCTTGGGCAACTCACCAAACACCACGGTCTTCGGCACCTTGAACCCGGCCAGGTGCTCGCGGCACCAGTGGGTGATGTCGGCTTCGCGGGTGTCCTCCCGGCCCGGCTTCAGGGCAATGAACGCGCAGGGGGTTTCTCCCCATTTTTCATCCGGGCGCGCCACCACGGCGGCTTCCAGCACGGCCGGGTGCTTGTACAGGGCGTCCTCTACTTCAATGGTGGAGATGTTCTCGCCACCGGAAATGATGATGTCCTTGAGCCGGTCCTTGATCTCGACATAGCCGTCGGCATGCCACACGGCCAGGTCACCGGTGTGGAACCAGCCGCCACGGAAGGCTTCGGCGGTGGCTTCGGGGTTTTTCAGGTAGCCCTTCATCACGGTGTTGCCACGCATGAAGATCTCGCCCAGCGTATTGCCATCGCGTGCCACGGGCTCCAATGTCTGTGGGTCGGCCACCATCAGCCCGTCCAGGGTCGGGTAGCGCACGCCCTGGCGTGACTTGATACGCGCACGCGCCTCCAGCGAAAGTTCGTCCCATTCGTCATGCCAGGCACACACGGTCACCGGGCCGTACACTTCGGTCAGGCCGTAGGTGTGGGTGACGTGGATGCCCATCTCCTCTACGGCACCAATAACCTTGGCCGGTGGTGCGGCGCCGGCGACCATGGCCTGCACCGGGTGCTCGATGGCGGCTTTCGCCGCCTCGGGCATGTTGACCAGGGCATTTAGCACAATCGGTGCGCCGCACAGGTGGGTGACCCGGTGTTCGCGGATCAGGTTCAGGATCTTTTGCGGGTCGACCCGGCGCAGGAACACGTGGGTGCCGGCCAGGGCGGTGATGGTCCAGGGGTAGCACCAGCCGTTGCAGTGGAACATGGGCAAGGTCCACAGGTACACCGGGCGGTGGCCCATGGCCCAGGTCATCTGGTTGCCAATGGCGTTCAGGTAGGCACCGCGGTGGTGGTAGACCACGCCCTTGGGGTTGCCCGTGGTGCCGGAGGTGTAGTTGAGCGAAATGGCCTGCCACTCGTCATCCGGCCATTCCCAGGCAAATTCCGGGTCGCCTTCGGCGAGCAGGGCCTCATAGTCCAGCGCGCTGACCGCACGGCCCTCGCCGTACTCCGGGTCATCCACATCCACCACCAACGGCGGGTGTTCGAGCAACGCCAGGGCGGCTTCGATGACGGTATGGAACTCGCGGTCGGTAATCAGCACCTTGGCTTCGCCGTGCTGCAGCATGAAGGCGATGGCCTCGGCGTCCAGGCGCACGTTCAGGGTGTTGAGCACGGCGCCGGTCATGGGCACGCCGAAGTGCGCTTCGAGCATCGCCGGGGTGTTGGGCAGCATCACTGCCACGGTGTCACCACGGCCGATGCCACGGCCGGCAAGGGCGCTGGCCAGGCGTCGGCAGCGTTGGTAGGTTTCTTGCCAGTTGCGGCGTATGGCGCCGTGGATCACCGCCGAATAGTTGCCGTACACGGCAGCAGTGCGTTCGATGAAACTCAGCGGGGTGAGGGCGACATGGTTGACGGCAGCGGGCATCAGGCCCTGGGCATAGATCGACATGCGGTAATCCTGTAAGGGAGGCAGGCGCAGCCTGTGCGCTTGGCCCCCGATGGCTGATTGTTAGCTCTGTTCAGGGTGCAGGGAGGCGGACGGCGGGCCGCTCCCTCTGTCGCAGTTTTACGCGAGTCGCTATGGTAGTAGGAATATCGACTATAGCAATATAGTAAAACTACTATACAAACGAGCCGCCTACCGTGGACCAGACTGCTTACCCCTTGCTTGCCAAGGACCCACAACCCAGCCTTTTGTTGGCCGCCGACGCCAGGCCATTGGCGCTGAACCCGGCGCTGCAAGCGTGGGTTGATCAAGGCCCGGCGCTGAGCGACTGGCTGCCGGCCAACTGTGCCGCCCTGGTGCGTGCCTGCCTGCGTCAGCACCGGGCGATTGCCGATGTCGAAGTGCAGGTGGGGGAGCGCACCGTGTTGTGGTCTTTCATTCCGGATGACCAGGGCCAACAGGTGCTCGGGCGCTGTCGTGATGCCAGCGAAGAGCGCCAGGGCGCACGCGAAGCCAGCCGTGCCCGGCGCCTCTACCGGCTGATCATTGAAAACACCACCGACCTGATCTCGCGGCACAGCCCGGACGGCCGTTTCCTCGATGCCTCGCCGGCAGCGTTTCGCCTGCTGGGGCTGTGGCCCGAGCAACTGCGTGGCATGGCCGTGTATGCCTTGCTGCACCCACGTGAGCGCCGCCAGGTGCTGCGCCAGGCGGCCGCTGCCCTGGACCAGGATGGCTATCACACCATGACCTGCCGCGTGCGCCAGGCCTCTGGCGGCTATCGCTGGTTCGAAATCGCCAGCCGGGCCATCCGCGAAACCTACACCGGCGCGGTGGTGGAGGTGGTCAGTGTTTCCCGCGATATCACCTTGCGCATCGAAGCCCAGGAAAGCCTGGCACACAGTGCCCGCTTGGCCACCTTGGGCGAGCTGGCTTCGGGCATTGCCCACGAAATCAATCAGCCACTGGCTGCGGTAGTCAACTATGCCAACGCCAGTCAGCGTTACCTGCAGGGCCTGGAGCGTGATCCGCAGGCCCGCGAGCGGGTAGGGCAGGGCCTGCTGCGTATCAGTGAGCAGGCCACCCATGCCGCCGAAGTGATCCGCCGCCTGCGCGCCTTCCTGCGCAAGGGCCACGGCGCCTGCAGGCGCTGGATGTGGCTGATGTGGCCAGCGAGGCCATGCGCCTGTGCGCGTGGGAAGCCGCGCGCGACCAGGTGCTGGTGGAACTGCGCATGGGCGCGCAACTGCCTTTGGTGTATGCCGACCGGGTGTTGCTGGAACAGGTGCTGCTCAACCTGTTGCGCAATGCCATCGATGCCAACCGTGAGCTGCACGGCGAACAGCCGTCACGTATCCTGCTCGGCGCCGCGCGGGACGGCGACGGTGTGCGGGTCGAGGTTGCCGACCAGGGCGCGGGTGTAGCGCCCGAGCGCCTGGATGAAATTTTCACGCCGTTCACCACCAGCAAGGCCGACGGCCTGGGCCTGGGTTTGAGCATGAGCCGCAGCCTGATCGAAGGCTTTGGCGGCAGCCTGTGGGCGCGGGCGGGTGACAACGGCGGTTTGGTACTGTGCTGTCGGCTGGCAGTCAGCCGGGGATAAAGGGGGCAGTGGTGCAAGCGAAAGTGTATGTGGTCGATGACGACCAGGGTATGCGCGACTCGACAGTCTGGCTGTTGCAGTCAGTGGGCCTGCAAGCCTTGCCGTTCGCCACCGGGCAAGCGTTTCTTGATGCCTGTATCGACGATGGGCCCGCCTGTGTGCTGCTGGATGTGCGTATGCCGGGGGTGGGCGGTTTGGCGGTGCAGCAGGCGATGCGCGAGCGCGGGTTGGCGCTGCCGGTGATCTTCGTCAGCGGCCATGCCGATGTGCCGATTGTGGTGCGGGCATTCAAGGCTGGCGCCTGCGACTTTATCGAAAAACCCTACAACGACCAGTTGCTGCTCGACAGCGTGCAGGCGGCGCTGGAGCACGCCGGGCGGGCGCGGCAGGGCGACCAGGCGCTGGCCTTGGTGCAGGCGCGCATCGACGGCCTGACACCGCGCGAGCACGACGTTTTTGTACCGTTGGCCCAGGGGTTGAGCAACCGCGAGATTGCCGAACAACTGGGTATCAGCGTGAAAACCGTCGATCTGTACCGGGGGCGGGTGATGAAGCGGTTGCAGGCGGGCAGCCTGGCAGAGCTGGTGGGTATGGCGATTGCCTGCGGGGCGGTGGAGGCGCTAGGCCTGCAAGCCCGCTAACCGCCCTGGCGCAGATCCCTGTAGGAGCGGCCTTGTGTCGCGATGGGGCGCGAAGCGGCCCTAAGATCTATGCCACAACAACAATTGCCGGGGCCGCTTCGCGCCCCATCGCGACACAAGGCCGCTCCTACAGGGGGCCGCATTTCAGGCGGAAAACATGAAATTTTCCATAGCTTGCTAATCAAGGCTTTGACATTCACTGCCTAGGCAGTAATATTTTCACACAATTGCCCGAGCAGCCTCCGATGGCCCATTTCTCCCCCGAAAACTTCCAGACCTGCGCCATCGGTATGCTGCTTGGCCGGGCGGCAATCCTGAAGGACCGCATTCTCGACTGGCACCTTGAGTCAGAGGGTGTTACCGCCGCGCAGTTCAAGGTGCTGATCATCGTCACCCAGTATCAGGTGGATACCCCGGCCGAGCTGTGCCGCTACCTGGGCCTGGACAGCGGTTCGATGACCCGCATGCTCGACCGGCTCGAGCAGAAGGAGCTGATTGTGCGCAACCGCTGCGCCGAAGACCGCCGCCTGGTGCGCCTGGCGCTCACCGCCGATGGCCAGCGCCTGGCCGACCGCCTTCCGGAAATTGGCGCTGCCGCCATGAACGAGTTGTGCGGCGTGTTGGCACCCGAAGAGCTCAAGGCCCTGGAAGGCTTGCTGGCCAAGGTGCTGCTCAGTGCCGGCGACCCGTTGACGATCCGCCGCTTTGGCGACCGTTGAACCCTGTCACGAATTATCCAAGGTATTGTCATGGCCACTCCCACAGATACCCCGACTCCCTCCGCCGCGCCCGAGCCGTCGGGCAAGCGCAAGGCCTGGCTGCTTGGCTTGCTGTTCTTGCTGATACTTGCCGGTGCCGGCACCTGGGCCTGGTACAGCCTGGTCGGCCGTTGGCACGAAAGCACCGACGATGCCTACGTCAACGGCAACGTGGTTGAGATCACCCCACTGGTCACTGGCACCGTCACCAGCATTGGTGCCGATGACGGCGATCTGGTCCATGCCGGCCAGGTGTTGCTGCAATTCGACCCGGCCGACAGCGAGGTGGCCCTGCAGTCTGCCGAAGCCAAGCTGGCACGCAGCGTGCGCCAGGTGCGCGGGCTGTACAGCAACGTCGACTCGCTCAAGGCCCAGCTGGAAACCCGCCAGGCCGAACTGCGCAAGGCCCAGCAGGACTTCAACCGGCGCAAGGTGCTGGCCGACAGCGGGGCGATTGCTGCAGAAGAGCTGTCCCATGCCCGCGATGACCTGAGTGTGGCCCTGGCCGCTGTAAACAGCGCACGTCAGCAACTCAGCACCAGCAGTGCGCTGGTCGACGATACCGTGGTTTCTTCGCACCCTGAGGTAATGGCCGCTGCCGCCGACCTGCGCCAGGCCTACCTCGACCACGCTCGCACCACTCTGGTGGCACCGGTTACCGGTTACGTTGCCAAGCGTACCGTGCAGCTGGGCCAGCGCCTGCAACCAGGCACCGCGACCATGGCGGTGATCCCGCTGGACCAGGTGTGGATCGACGCCAACTTCAAGGAAACCCAGCTGCGTGACATGCGCATCGGGCAGCCGGTGCAAATCAGTGCCGACCTGTATGGCAGCGAGGTCAAGTACAGCGGCACGGTCGACAGCCTCGGCGCGGGTACCGGCAGTGCCTTTGCGTTGCTGCCGGCCCAGAACGCCACCGGCAACTGGATCAAGATCGTGCAGCGCGTACCCGTGCGAATCCACCTGAGCCCCGACCAGCTCAAGGACCACCCACTGCGCATTGGCCTGTCTACCGTGGTGGAAGTCGACCTGCACGACCAGAGCGGGCCGGCCTTGGCCCAGCAGCCGCCACAGCAGGCCAGCTACACCACCCAGGTGTATGACCGCCAACTGGTCGAAGCCGACAACCTGATCGCCCGGCTGATCCACGAAAACAGCGCAACCGGCAAGACGGCGCAGCGATGAGCAACAACGCCGCTGCCCAGTTCACGCCGCCGAGCCTGCTGCTGACCACCATCGGGCTGTCGTTGGCGACGTTCATGCAGGTGCTCGACACCACCATCGCCAACGTGGCGTTGCCGACCATTTCCGGCAACCTGGGGGTGAGTTACGAGCAGGGCACCTGGGTCATTACCTCGTTCGCGGTGAGCAACGCCATCGCCTTGCCGTTGACTGGCTGGCTTAGCCGGCGGTTTGGTGAAGTGAAACTGTTCATCTGGGCCACGCTGTTGTTCGTGCTGGCGTCGTTCCTGTGCGGTATCGCCCAGTCGATGCCAGAGCTGGTCGGCTTCCGCATACTGCAGGGTGTGGTCGCCGGGCCGTTGTACCCGATGACCCAGACGTTGCTGATTGCCGTCTACCCCCCGGCCAAACGGGGGATGGCCCTGGCGCTGCTGGCGATGGTCACGGTGGTGGCGCCGATTGCCGGGCCGATCCTGGGGGGCTGGATCACTGACAGTTACAGCTGGCCGTGGATCTTCTTCATCAACGTGCCCATTGGCCTGTTCGCTGCCGCCGTGGTGCGCCAGCAGATGCGCGCCCGGCCGGTGGTCACCAGCCGCCAACCGATGGACTACATCGGTTTGCTGACGCTGATTATCGGTGTCGGGGCTTTGCAGGTGGTACTCGACAAAGGCAACGACCTGGATTGGTTCGAATCGTCGTTCATCATTGTCGGCAGCCTGATTTCGGTGGTGTTCCTGGCGGTGTTCGTGATCTGGGAACTGACCGACCGCCACCCGGTGGTCAACCTGCGCCTGTTCGTACACCGCAATTTCCGCGTCGGTACCATCGTGCTGGTCGGTGGTTACGCGGGGTTTTTCGGCATCAACCTGATCCTGCCGCAGTGGTTGCAGACGCAGATGGGCTACACCGCTACCTGGGCAGGCCTGGCGGTGGCCCCGATCGGGTTGTTGCCGGTGATCATGTCGCCCTTCGTGGGCAAGTACGCGCACCGCTTCGACCTGCGCGTGCTGGCGGGGCTGGCGTTTCTGGCGATCGGTACCAGCTGCTACATGCGTGCGGGCTTTACCAGCGAGGTGGACTTCCAGCATGTGGCCCTGGTGCAGTTGTTCATGGGCATTGGCGTGGCGTTGTTCTTCATGCCTACCTTGAGCATTCTGCTGTCCGACCTGCCGCCGCACCAGATTGCCGACGGTTCGGGGCTGGCGACCTTCCTGCGTACCTTGGGCGGGAGTTTTGCGGCGTCGTTGACGACCTGGATCTGGATTCGCCGGGCGGACCAGCACCATGCTTATCTCAGCGAGAACATCAGCCAGTTCGACCCGGCTACGCGGCATACGCTTGAACAGTTGGGGGGCGCCAGCCCGCAGAGCTATGCGCAACTGGAGCAGATACTCAATGGCCAGGCTTACATGATGTCGACGGTGGACTACTTCACCTTGATGACCTGGGTGTTTGCCGGGTTGATCCTGCTGGTGTGGTTCGCCAAGCCGCCGTTCACTGCCAAGGCCGGGCCGGCATCGGCGGGGCATTAAGCTAAACCAAACGACCGAGGTTACAGCGTTATCGCTCTTGCTCTTGCTCTTGCTCTTGCTTCGGCTTTTGCTTCTAAGCGCGCGGTAGTACAGGCGACACAGATTGCGACTTCAGGAGGCCTGCGTTCGGCCTCCTGAAGTCGCGAAGATCAAGGTCAAGGTCAAAAGCAGATTGGTGTATGTGCTGACTTTGGTCATTCACAGGCTCGGGCATTTCGCCTATTGTCGATCTTCCCTTCCCCACGCGATTGGCACATTCATGGAGAACGTCATCGTCATTACCGGCGGCAGCCGCGGCATCGGCGCGGCCACGGCGCTGCTGGCCGCCCGCCAGGGCTACCGCATCTGCATCAACTACCACGCCGACGACCAGGCCGCCGAAAACATCCTCGATCAAGTCCGCGCCCTGGGCGCCGAGGCTATCGCCGTCCGCGCCGACGCCAGCGTCGAGGACGAAATCATCCAGCTGTTCCAGCGCGTCGACGCAGAGCTTGGCCCGGTCACCGCACTGGTCAATAACGCCGGCACCATCGGCCAACAAAGTCGGGTCGAGGACATGTCGGAGTTCCGCCTGCTCAAGGTCATGAAGACCAACGTCGTCGGCCCCATGCTCTGCGCCAAGCACGCCCTGCTGCGCATGGCACGCCGGCATGGCGGGCAGGGCGGGGCCATCGTCAACGTGTCATCGGTGGCCGCACGCCTGGGTTCGCCCAACGAATATGTCGACTATGCCGCCTCCAAGGGCGCGCTCGACACCTTCACCATCGGCCTGGCCAAAGAAGTGGCAGGCGAGGGCGTGCGGGTCAATGGCGTGCGGCCGGGTTACATCCACACCGGTTTCCATGCGCTATCCGGCGACCCGGACCGGGTCAGCAAGCTCGAGCCTGGCTTGCCCATGGGCCGCGGCGGGCGCCCAGAAGAAGTGGCCGAGGCCATTCTCTGGCTGCTGTCGGACAAGGCCTCCTACTCCACGGGCACCTTCATCGAACTGGGCGGTGGGCGCTGAGCGCGCCCATCAACCCTCAAGCAGGGTACGTACCCGCTCGGCCAACACCTCCAGCTCAAACGGCTTGGTCAGCACCAAGGTACCTCGTAGCAGTTGGCCGTCACTGAGCGCAGCGCTTTCGTCGTAACCGGTGATGAACAACACTTTGAGGTCCGGGTAGCGCTCGCGGCAGCGCTCCGCCACCTGGCGGCCGTTCAGGCCGCCGGGCAAGCCGATATCGCTCAGCAGCAGGTCTGGCCGTGCGCTGCTTTGCAGGTAAGCCAGGGCAGTGGGGCCGTCCTCGAACGCATCGACCCGGTAACCCAGCTCTTCCAGCACTTCGCAAACCACCAGGCGCAATGCCGTCTGGTCTTCGATCAGCAGAATACGCTGCGCCGTCGTGCTGCCTGTTCCCTGCAACGTGCCTTGTGGTTTGTTTGAAGGGGCCTGAGGGGGTTCGTTGTGGCGGGGAAGCAGCAGCTCTATGCGCGTGCCTTCGCCCAGCGTCGAGAGCACGCGCAGTTGCCCACCCGACTGGCGTACGAAACCGTAGGTCATCGACAGGCCCAGGCCAGTGCCCTGGCCCATGGGCTTGGTGGTGAAGAACGGATCGACGGCGCGTTCGGCCACCTCCGCCGACATGCCATTACCGTTGTCGATAATGCTCAGCCGCACGTACTCGCCGGCGGGTAGCTCCAGGGCGCGCGCTTGCTCGGCGTCAATCAACAGATTGTCGCCAATGATGTCGATTACACCGCCCTCAGGCATGGCATCTCGGGCATTGATGCACACGTTGAGCAGGGCGCTTTCCAGTTGTGGCGGGTCGATGAACGTCGGCCAGAGCTGGCCGGGGAACTGGCTGCTCAAGCGGATGGCCGGGCCGATGGTGCGGCGCAGCAATTCCTCCATGCCGGCCACCAAAGTGGCCACCTGTGTGGAACAGGGTTGCAGGGATTGCTGGCGAGAGAACGCCAGCAGCCGGTGAACCAGCGAAGAGGCCCGCTGCGCCGAACCGCTGGACAGCTCCAGTAACGGCTCCAGCGCGTCGAAGCGTGACTGGTCCAGACGCTGGCGCATTAGCTCCTGGGCACCCAGAATGCCGCTTAAAAGGTTGTTGAAGTCGTGGGCGATACCCCCCGTGAGCTGGCCCACCGCTTCCATCTTTTGCGCCTGGCGCAAGGCCTCTTCGGCTTTGGCCAGGCGCGCTTGCTCCTGTACCCGCTCGGTGATGTCATAAGCGAACAGGAAGGCGCCTTGAATTTCACCTTCATGGTCGCGCAAGGCATTGAAGCGCAGTTCATAGTGGCGTTGCCCGGGCGCCTTGCCGAAGGTACCAATCTCGACAAATTGCTCGCCTGCCAGGGCGCGCTGCCACATGGACAGGCTTAGCCGTTGGACATCGGGCTCATTACCGATCAGCCCTGGCAAGTAATCGCCAATCTCAGGTGTGCGCCCGAACAGTTGCTGAAAGTCATGCTTTGCCTGGCGGTTGATGGCCAACCAGCGCATGCCTTTATCGATCACATGCACATTGACCACGCTGTGTTCGACCAATTCGGCAAACAACCGTCGCTCCGCCAGCGCAGCGCTTACCCGTTGTTCAAGTTCTTCGTTCAGGCGTTGCAGGGCTGCCTCTGCCCGACGGCGTTCGGTAACGTCCTTGAATAAAACGGCCACCTGGCGTTTTTCGGCAGGCTCTACGCGGAAAGTGGTGACGGACAGTACATGACCGGTGGCGACCAGTTCCTGTTCGAAATGCAGGGGCTCGCCGGTGCGTAGCACCGCGCCATAACGGGCAACCCAGTCATCGGCCTCGTCGGGCACCATCTCACGCAGCTTCTGCCCGACCACGTCAGGGATGCCGGCGTGCTTGGCGTAGGCCGCGTTGGCCAGTACATGCACATAGTCACTCAATGGGCCATGCGGGCCATCGAAGAACTCGATGATGCAGAAGCCTTCGTCCATGGTGTCGAACAACGAACGATAGAAATCCTGGTCATGGCTCTGAAGGCCGGCAAGTCGTGATTCAAGTTGCGCGTTCTGCCGTTGGAGGGCTTTGACTTGTTGGCGCAGTGAATGAAGGTCGCTGGAAGGCATGCCGACGTCCGACAAAAAAGAAGGCTCAGACTTTAACGTGTTCACCAGCAGGCGGATAGCCGGTCAGGGCCGTTACGGGGCGGCGCCCAACAGCCGGTCGACCCGTTCGCCGAGCGTCTTCAGGTTGAAGGGTTTGGACAGTAACTCGATGCCCCTGCCGGGCAGGGTATTGGCATTGACGGTGGCAGCATCGTAGCCGGTAATCAGTAACACCGGCCCCTGCGCCACGAGGCCCCGGAATGCCTGCGCAAGCTGGTAGCCATCGACCCCGCCTGGTAGCCCGACATCGGTGATCAGCAGGTCGGGGGCGGGGCTCTCGTGCAAGGCTTCAATTGCCTGTTTGCCCTGTTCGAACGCTTGCACCTTGTGGCCCAGCTCCGTCAGCACCTCGACCAGTACCAGGCGCAGGGCCGGTTGGTCCTCCACCAGCATGATCCGGTGTACACGCTGCGGTAATGGCTCGCCAGTGTGGGCGGCTGGCGCGTCATGGCTGCAAACGGGGGCGCTTTCTTCCATGGGGAAGTACAGGTGGGCACAAGTACCTTGGCCGGACACGCTTTCGATCTCCAGTTGCCCGCCGGACTGTCTTGCAAAGCCGTAGACCATCGACAGCCCGAGCCCGGTTCCCTGGCCAAGCGGCTTGGTGGTATAGAAGGGCTCAAGGGCACGCTGGCGAACTTCGCCGGACATGCCAATGCCGGTATCTGTGACGCGCACATGCAAATACCGGCCCGCAGGCAGGTCCAGGCACTTGGCCTTGGCGGCATCGACCTCGACATTTTCGCAGGCGAGGCTCAGCACACCACCCAGAGGCATGGCATCACGTGCGTTGATACACAGGTTGAGCAAGGCATTTTCCAACTGTTGCGGGTCGATGCGGATCGGCCATTGTCCAGCCAGTGTCTGGTCGTGGAAGTCGATATGCGGCCCGGTCGAACTGCGAATCAGGTCGCCCATGTCGGTGACCAGGCGTTGCACATCGACGGGTTGTGGCGACAGGGTTTGCTGGCGCGAGAACGCCAACAGATGCTGCACTTGAGCGGCTGCGCGCAGTGCATTGTTGCGGCCAAGCTCCAGAAGCCGGGCAGTGTCGGTAAGGCGTTGCTGGCCCAGGCGTTGCTCGGCCAGTTCCAGTGCGCCGAGCAGGCTGCCCAGCAGGTTGTTGAAGTCGTGGGCGATGCCCCCGGTCAACTGGCCGAGGGCTTCCATCTTCTGTGACTGGCGCAGGGCATCTTCAGCCTGATGCAGGCGTTCCTGTTCTGCAACGCGCTCAGTGATGTCATAGGCGAACATGTAGCCACCCTGAATCTGCTGCTGTGCATCGCGCAGCGGGTGGTAGCGGATCTCGTAATGGCGCAGGGCATCAGGTGGCCCGAGGGTAATGGTATCGATAAACGCTTCACCGGCCAGCACACGCGGCCAGACGGGCGCCAGGCGGCCCATGATATCGTGTTGTTTGTCGAGGAACTGCGGTACGTAATCGCCGATCTGCGGCACGAAACCACGGTAATGCTTGAAGGTTTCACGGGCTGTACGGTTGATGGCGACCAGGCGCATCTTGCGGTCTGCGGCAAACACGTTGGCCAAGCTGCTGTCCAGCAGTTCACCGAGCAGTTTGTTGTGTGCCTGCGTAGCGTCTTCACGTTCGGCCAGGCGTGTTTCCAGCTCTGCGACACGCGCCTGCAACTCGGTGATGGAAGGCGGTGAGTCTGGCAGCATGATGACGGCCCGGTGAACGGATCGGGCAACTATAGCCGCCCGCCGGGCCATCAGCCATCAGAACGAGCGAATGATGCGCCCAAGGGTTTCCATGGCCCGTTCGGCGCCCTCATGCCAAGGGCTGCCGTAGTTCAGGCGGATGCAGTTGCCGAAGCGTCGGGTGGGCGAGAAGATCGGCCCGGGGGCGATACTGATGCCTTGGGCCAGGGCCATGTGGAACAGCTTGAGTGCGTCTATCTGCTCGGGCAACTCCAGCCACAGGAAGTAACCACCGGACGGCTGGCTGACCCGTGTTTGCGCCGGGAAATGGCGTGTGATGGCTGCCAGCATATTGGCCTGCTGGCCTTCCAGGGCATAGCGCAGTTTACGCAGGTGGCGGTCGTAGCCGCCGTGCTGCAGGTAGTCGGCTATCGCTGCCTGGGCCGGCATCGAGGCACACAGCGAGGTCATCAGCTTCAGCCGCTCGATCTTCTGCGCAAAGCGCCCGGCCGCCACCCAGCCGATGCGGTAACCGGGTGCCAGGCTTTTGGCGAACGAACCGCAGTGCATCACCAGGCCCTGGGTGTCGAAAGCCTTGGCTGGCTTTGGCGCCTGTTGCGAGTAATACAGCTCGGCGTACACGTCGTCTTCGATCAACGGCACCTGGTGACGCGTTAGCAGTTCCACCAGCGCCTGCTTTTTCGCTTCCGGCATGCTTGCGCCTACCGGGTTCTGGAAGTTGGTCATGCACCAGACGGCTTTCACCGGGTGTTTTTCCAGCGTTTGTGCCAGTGCCCCCAGGTCCATGCCTTCGCGTGGGTGCACGGGGATTTCCACAGCCTTTAGCTTAAGCCGCTCCAGCACTTGCAGGCAGGCATAGAAGGCGGGGGCCTCGATGGCCACCAGGTCGCCCGGTTGGGTCACTGCTTGCAGGCACAGGTTCAAGGCTTCCAGTGCACCGTTGGTGATCAGCAGCTCTTCCATCGGCAGCATCAGCCCGCCGACCATGTAGCGCAGGGCAATTTGCCGGCGCAGCTGTGGGTTGCCGGGTGACAGGTCGGTCACCACCATGCGCGGGTCCATGCTGCGGCTGGCGCTGGCCAGCGAGCGCGACAGGCGCTGCAGCGGGAACAGTTCGGGGCTGGGGAAGGCTGAGCCGAACGGTATGGTGTTGGGGTCCTTGATCGAGTCGAGGATCGAGAACACCAATGCGCTGACGTCCACGTCCGTGGACTCACTGACCGGCTGCAACGCCTGCGGCTCGCTGAACTGGCGCGGGGCGTGGGCGTTGACGAAATAGCCCGAGCGCGGCCGGGCACGGATCAGCCCGCGCCGCTCCAGCAGGTAGTAGGCCTGGAACACGGTTGACGGGCTGACCCCGTGGGTTTGGCTGGCGTAGCGTACCGAAGGCACGCGCTGGCCTGGGCCCAGTACCCCGGAGCGGATCAGTTCGGCAATGTCGTCGGCGAAGCGTTCGTAGCGTTTCATTCTGGCCTTCTGTCGAAGCCTGGCAGGCAAGGTGGGGTCAGTGTAAGGGATCAGCGGTTCATCGGTGCGACGAAGCGGCTTTGGGCCACGCTGCGGATGGCGGGGTCGTCACGCTCGCTGATTTCGAAACTGAGCGTTTGCGAGCTGCTGGCCGGGCGCTCTGCCAGCATCGCCACCGATACCGGCAGTTCGCTCATTTCGCCGGCCGGGATCACCAATGCGGTGTTGCCCTGCAAGGTGAAACCGTCAGCGTCCAGCAGGCGCAGTGCATAGTGTTGGGTGCGCTCGGTCTTGTTGATGACCTTGAGCAGGTAGATGTTCTCGATCTGGCCCTGGGCATTTTCACGGAACAGGCCGCGGTCCTTGATCACGTCCAGCGATACCATCGGGCGCATCTGCAAGGCCACCACCAGTGCTGCGATCATCACCCCGAGCGCAGCGACGTAGCCCAGCAGGCGCGGGCGGAGCCAGTGGGTGGTGCCGCCCTGCAAACTGTGTTCGGACTTGTAACCGATCAACCCGCGGGCGTACCCCATCTTGTCCATCACCCCGTCGCAGGCGTCGATGCACGCCGCGCAGCCGATGCAGGCCATCTGCAAGCCATCGCGGATATCAATGCCGGTGGGGCACACTTGCACGCACAGCGTGCAGTCGATGCAGTCGCCCAGGCCTTGGGCGCCTACGTCACTGCCTTTCTTGCGCGGGCCGCGGGTTTCGCCACGGCGCGGGTCATAGGCAACCGCCAGGGTGTCCTTGTCGAACATCACGCCCTGAAAGCGCGCATACGGGCACATGTGCAGGCACACCGCTTCACGTAGCAGGCCTGCGTTGATGTAGGTGGCAGCGGTGAAGAACAGCACCCAGAACAGCGCCACGCCGCCCAGTTGCAACGTGAACAGTTCTGCGGCCAGTGGCCGGATTGGCGTGAAGTAGCCGACGAAGGTCAGGCCGGTGACTACACCGATGGCCAGCCACAGGCTGTGCTTCAGGGTACGGCGTGCCAGTTTGTTCAGGCTCCAGGGTGCGGCGGCGAGCTTGATGCGCTGGTTGCGGTCACCCTCGGTGACCTTTTCGCACCACATGAACAGCCACGTCCAGGTGCTTTGTGGGCAGCTGTAGCCGCACCACACACGGCCGGCGTAAACGGTGATGGCGAACAGCCCGAAGGCGCAGATGATCAGCAGCGCCGAAAGCAGGATGAAGTCCTGTGGCCAGAAGGTGGCGCCAAAGATGTGGAATTTGCTCTCGCCCAAGTCCCATAGCACGGCTTGGCGGCCGTTCCAGTTCAGCCAGGCAGTGCCAAAAAACAGCACAAACAAGGCGCCGGCAAAACCGATGCGCAGGTTGCGGTACAGCCCGGTAAAGCTGCGGGTGTGAATGCCGCTGTCAATGCGTCGCGGTGGGTGGCTGGCTGGGGCGGCGGCGATCTCTGTAAAAGGGATTCTATTGTTCATGGCTCGGTGCTCATCAGGCCTCGATCAGGCATGAGCACTATGGCCCTGAGGCTGTTATCAGCACAGGCTCAGTTTTTGCGATAAAAACCGTATCAGATTACCCGCTTGACCCCGCCAGGCCTTATATCACCGAGCCTGGCACACTAGCCTTCAGGTGCCTGCGGCTATCCACCGCACCCGCTACGGTCAGCGCATCGGCCTCGGCTTCGGTGATGGGCACGCGTTGGCCTGCAAGCAAGGCCACCGACATGCGCAGCTGTTCGTCTGTGATGATCTCGATATCGGGGCCATCACCCTCAATGCGCAGGTCTTCGCCGATCAGTGTGCAGCGACGGGTGGATTCTTCGATTTCAACGGGCATGTCTTTGTCCTCCTGGGGGCGGTTACAGGGTGGACCACAGGGCAAGGGAGGTTGCTGCATCGCTAGGCTGAACGGCACTTTGGCCTGTGTGCAAAGGTCAACCCCTGTACAGGCCAGGCTCGGTCTTTTCGCGGGCCTGCCCACCCAGTGCTCAGCATGGGAACAACCCTATGGACCTTCTCTGGCAAGCAATTCAGGCCGAGTTCGCCGATGTCACCGATGCGCGCGAAGTGACGCAAATCCTGGTGCGCCTGCTGATGGCCGCCATACTTGGCGCTGTGCTGGGCTTTGAGCGCGAGTCCAAAGGCAAGTCGGCCGGGGTGCGCACCCACATGTTGGTCTCGTTGGGTGCCGCGCTGTTCGTGCTGGCGCCGAGCATGGCAGGGGCCGATGAACAAGCGCTAAGCAGGGTGATCCAGGGTATTGTTGCCGGTATCGGCTTTCTGGGTGCGGGTACCATCCTTAAAGGTAACGGGAAGGACACCAGCCATGTGAAAGGCCTGACAACCGCTGCCGGGCTATGGATGACGGCTGCCATCGGTACGGCTGCCGGCATGGGCCGCGAAGCCACGGCGTTGATCAGCACGGTACTGGCCCTGCTGGTACTGGGCACGATGCCGTTACTGGTAGAGAAGGTGGAAGGCCAGGGTGAGGAAAAACAGAAGGATGAGAATGAGGAGGGCAGGAAGCACTAAGGGGAGCCGAAGCTCCCCCCAAAGCGTTGTTGCTTGCTCTTTTCTTATTATTGAGACCGGCTTTTTGTTGTTTTTGTAAGCCTGCCTTGGTGTTGCGGGCGACCCCCATGCGGGGTCAAGAGCAAACGTATTTTTTTGAGCGCTGACCTGCTTTCATCATTGATCCGAACCTGGCTGTAGCTACCTTGAGGCAGTTTTATTGTTCTGTGCCAGACCGCGGGGCGTACCCCTGAAAAGCGTGTCGACTCCAAAAAAATCTGCTTGCTACGCCTCTGCCGTGTTGTTCTTGTTATGTCAGAGCCGTTACCTGTTGTTTTTATTGGGTGTCACATTTTTTTTGTTCTTGTACCAAAGATATAGCAGGGTGCGTGCCAACTTTTTAAAACCCTTTAAAATCAAGCACTTAGCGATTTTTGCCGAAACCGCTTCGCCTGAAATTCTGTCGATTTGTTTCCCTGTTACCCGATTTTTTGCTGTGAAACGTGGGGCGGTAACACTTCACCCACAGGTATGTGACACCCGTGTGACTCACTGTGCGCTGCGCGCCCGCGCCACCCGCGACCCATTGCCGCGGCCCAGCACACGGCTGATGCGTTGGCCGGCGGCGATCAGTTTGTCCAGGTCGATGCCGGTAGCAATGCCCAGCCCCTGCAGCAGGTACACCACGTCTTCCGTGGCGATGTTGCCGGTCGCCCCTTTGGCGTATGGGCAGCCGCCCAGCCCGGCCACCGAGCTCGTCGAACACGTTGATACCTTCGAGCAGGCTGGCATAGACGTTGGCCAATGCCTGGCCATAGGTATCATGAAAATGCCCGGCCAGTTGCTCGCGCGGAACCTGGGCCGATACCACCTCGAACAGGCGCCGGGTATCGCCAGCGGTCCCTGTACCAATGGTGTCGCCCAGCGAGACCTCGTAACAGCCCATGTCATGCAGGGCGCGGGCAATCGGGGCCACCTGCTCGGCGTTGACCTTGCCTTCATAGGGGCAACCGAGCACGCACGACACATAGCCGCGCACGCGCACACCGTGGTTGCGCGCGGCTTCCATGATCGGTTCGAAGCGCTTGAGGCTGTCGCTGATCGAGCAATTGATGTTGCGCTGCGAGAACGCTTCGGAGGCAGCTGCGAACACCGCCACTTCCTTCACCCCGGCAGCCAGTGCGTCCTCAAAGCCGCGCAGGTTTGGTGCCAGTGCCGCATAGGTCACACCAGGGCGCTGCTGAATACCGGCGAACACCTCGGCGGAACCGGCCATCTGTGGCACCCACTTGGGCGAGACAAAGCTGCCCACCTCGATATAGGCAAGGCCCGCCTCGGTGAGGTCGTCCACCAGGCGCACCTTGTCGGCAACGCTGATGGGCTGGGCTTCGTTCTGCAAACCGTCGCGGGGGCCTACTTCGACCAGACGGACTTCTTTGGGCAAGGGCATGGCGGGTTTCCTGTGGCGTTCAGCGGTTGTCTTTGTTGTTCAGGGTGGCGGCCAGGGCTTGTTCACAGCGCTCCTGGGCGGTGTCCAGTTCCAGTTGCATCTGGTGGATGTCGAGCATCTGCTGTTCCAGTTGGGCACGCCGTTCGGCGATTTTTGCCAGCATGCTGTTGAGCTGCTTGAGGTTGCCGCTGGTGGGGTCGTACAGCTCGATCAGTTCGCGGCACTCGGCCAGCGAAAAGCCGATGCGCTTGCCGCGCAGGATGAGCTTCAGGCTGACTTTGTCGCGCGCCGTGTAGATACGTTCCAGGCCTCGGCGCTCGGGGCTCAGCAGGCCCTGTTCCTCGTAGAAGCGAATGGCGCGGGTGGTGATGTCCAGCTCGCGGGACAGGTCGGAGATGCTGTAGGTCTGGGTGCTCATGCTGGGGCTCGGCGTGGGGTATGCGGCTATCCTGAAGGCAGGTTTACGTATACGTCAAGCAAGGGCTGAAAATGTGTTGCTTGTACCGGCCGACAAAGATGATTCAGACAACCCCGACCTGCGATACCCATTGGGCGTCTGCCCACTCAGGCGCTTGAACCACCGGGCAAAGTACGTCGGGTCGGTGAAGCCCAGGCTATCCGACAACTGCCCGATACTCATCCGCGTGTAGATCAGGTTACGCCGCGCCTCCAGCAGCAAACGCTGGTGCACCACCTGCAGCGCAGTCTGGCCACTCAACGCCCGGCACAGCTGGTTCAGCTGCAAGCTGGGAACACTCAACCGCGCGGCAAATTGTTCTACCGACAGGTGCTCGCGGTAATGCGCTTCCACCAGCCGCAGGTACTGCCCCAGCAACTGGCGGTCACGCTCATCCCGGTTGCGCGGCGCTTGCCCCAACTGCTGGCGACGGCTGATCCACACCATCAGTGCGGTCATCAACGCCTCAAGCATGGCCGCCCGTGCCGGGGCATTGCCCTGGTACTCCTGCTGCAAGGTGCCGATCAGGCTGCGCAGGTGCACACGGTCCTGGCCCAGCGGGTAACACGCAGGTTTTGCCAGCACCGTCAGTGGCGTACCCAGGCGCTGCTCCAGGTTTGCCACCAGTGCGGTGCCAAAGGTCAGCACATACCCCTGGATATCGGCGCTGAAGCGAAAGCCATGCACGGTCATCGGCGGCACCACCTGGATCGCCGCCTCGCCGATGGCACTGCGCACGCCTTCGACCTCCACCTGGGCCTGGCCGCGCTGTACGTAAAGGAGCTGGAACAGCTCGGCATGCTGGTGCGGCTTGATTTCCCAGTGGTGCAGGCGGCTACGCGCCGGGATCGACTCGCAGTGCAGCAGGTCGGTGCCGGGCCAGGCCTGGTTTTCGCCATACAGCTTGAACAACGGGACGCCGGGGAGGGTGGATTTCATGCAGGGTGGCCTGTCCGTTAATCGAACGTTTTTTGTAAAAGTGCAGATTATTCATTGAATAGCACACTTAAAAGGCAGTTTTTGCCAGTAAAAATGCAGGGGCAAACCCTAACAGCAGATGCCGCCCCACTGCCAGTCCCAGGGCCGGCATCGTCCGAACAGAGACAACAACAATGAAAACTCAGGTTGCAATTATTGGTGCGGGCCCGTCTGGCCTGCTGCTTGGCCAACTGCTGCACAAGGCCGGTATCGAGAACGTCATCGTCGAACGCCAGACGCCCGAGTACGTACTTGGCCGCATCCGCGCCGGTGTGCTTGAGCAAGGCACGGTCGACCTGCTGCGCGAAGCCGGTGTGGCCGAGCGCATGGTCCGTGAGGGCCTGGTGCACGAAGGTGTGGAGCTGCTGGTTGGCGGGCGACGTCAACGCCTGGACCTCAAGGCCCTGACCGGTGGCAAGACGGTGATGGTGTACGGTCAGACCGAAGTCACCCGTGACCTGATGCAGGCCCGTGAAGCCAGCGGTGCGCCGATCATCTACTCAGCCAGCAATGTCCAGCCCCATGAACTGAAGGGCGAAAAGCCATACCTCACTTTCGAAAAAGATGGCCGCGTGCACCGCGTGGACTGCGACTATATCGCTGGCTGTGATGGCTTCCACGGCGTCTCGCGGCAAAGCATCCCCGAGGGCGTGCTAAAGCAGTACGAGCGGGTTTACCCGTTTGGTTGGCTGGGCCTGCTGTCGGACACACCGCCGGTCAATCACGAGCTGATCTATGCCCACCACGAGCGCGGTTTTGCGTTGTGTAGCCAACGCTCGCAAACGCGCAGCCGCTACTACCTGCAGGTGCCTTTGCAGGACCGGGTCGAGGAATGGTCTGACGAGCGCTTCTGGGGTGAACTCAAAGCCCGGTTGCCCGCTGACGTAGCGGCTGACCTGGTCACGGGCCCAGCCCTGGAAAAAAGCATCGCGCCGCTGCGCAGCCTGGTGGTCGAACCCATGCAGTACGGCCACCTGTTCCTGGTCGGCGACGCTGCGCACATCGTCCCACCCACCGGTGCCAAAGGCCTGAACCTGGCGGCCTCGGACGTCAACTACCTGTACCGCATTCTGGTCAAGGTGTACGGCGAAGGGCGTACCGACCTGCTTCAGCAATACTCGCCGTTGGCCCTGCGCCGGGTATGGAAGGGCGAGCGTTTCAGCTGGTTCATGACCCAGTTGCTGCATGACTTCGGCAGCCACAAGGATGCCTGGGACCAGAAGATGCAGGAGGCTGACCGCGAGTATTTCCTGAACTCCCCGGCGGGCTTGCTGAACATTGCCGAGAACTATGTGGGGCTGCCGTACGAAGAAGTCGTCTGAGGCTCGGTGCTGCCTGCCCTGGCCTCATCGGCGGCAGCCAGCTCCCACAGGTGCTGCGCATGACTTGAATTGATGCGGTCAACTTGCCTACCGGGCCAGCAGGGCCTCCATTTCTCGATACCCTCGCTGGCGCGCATGCTCCAGCGCGGTAACCCCGTCCTTGTCGGCAATCTGCCGATCCGCCCCCGCCGCCAGTAGGCGGCGCACAATCTCCACATGCCGCGGCCCGCCATCCCCGAGGATTACTGCCTCCATGAGCGCTGTCCAGTGCAGCCGGTTCAGATGGTTCACGTCCACCCCGGCATCGATCAGCATCTGCACGGTCTCGACATGGCCGCGCTCGGCCGCAGGGATCAACGCCGTTCCGCCGTAGCGGTTGGTGCTCTTGAGATCGGCGCCGTGGCTCAGGGTCAGCCGCAGGATGTCGTTCAGGCCGCGGGCACCGGCGTACAGATAGGGGCTGTCATCAATATTGTCTTTGGCGTTTACGTCGGCACCGGCTTCGATCAGTGCTTGGGCCGCTGCAACCTGGTTGCCGTGGGTGGCCACCAGCAGGGCAGTGCGGCCTTGCTCATCACGGCTGTCCAGTGGGGCACCTTGTGTCAGCAACTGTTGCAAGGTGCGCACGTCATCCTGGCGGGCGGCGTTGTGCAGGCGGTTATCCATGGTGGTGTTCTCGGCGTGGGCGGCAAGGCTGGTGAACAGGGCGAACAGCATGGCTGCAACGGGTATACGCATGGGGTGAGCTCCTGATTGACCTGCCTGCATCCTAGAAAAATCACATCAGGTCTTGAAGTTAAGTTTGCGCATGACCGACAGTGGCCTGCTGAATAGACAAGGCAGGAAGCAAAACGATGAAGTTCTCCACACCGCTGATGAGCGCGCTGTGCCTGGCGGTCGCGAGTGGGTGGGTCTGTGCCGACCAGGTGTTGCCCGCGCCACCCGAGCTGGCCTCCGGCTACCGCACCGGCTTGCAGCCGGTACACGCCAACCGGCATATGGCTGCGGCAGCCAACCCGCTGGCCACCGAAGCGGGGCGGGCGATGCTGCGTGCCGGTGGCAGTGCCATCGACGCGGCCATCGCCATGCAAATGGTGCTGACCCTGGTCGAGCCGCAGTCCAGCGGTATTGGTGGCGGGGCTTTTATCCTCTATTGGGACGGCAAGCGCGTGCAGGCGTTCGACGGCCGCGAGGCAGCGCCGGTGCAGGTAACGGAAACGCTGTTCTTGCAGGCCGATGGTTCACCGATGCCATTCAGGTCGGCACAGATCGGCGGGCGTTCAGTGGGTGTACCCGGTGTGCTGCGCGCACTGAAGCTGGCTCACGAGCAGCACGGCAAACTGCCTTGGCAGCAACTCTTTGCCCCGGCCATTGCGTTGGCACGTAATGGTTTTCCGGTTTCCGAGCGCCTTCACACACTGGTGGCGGGCGACCCGTATATTGCCCGCTCACCGGCCATGGCGCGTTACTTCCTGGATAAAAAGGGCAGGCCGCTGGCGATGGGCACAACGTTGCGCAACCCCGAACTCGCGCAAACGTTCGAGCAGATCGCCGCGCACGGCCCCCAGGCGTTCTACACGGGTGAAATCGCCGGGGCCATCGTGGCCAAGGTGCGTAGCCATGCCAATCCCGGTTACCTGTCGTTGCAAGACCTTGAGCAATACAGCGCCAAGGAGCGCGAGCCCGTGTGCGGCCCCTACAAGGCCTGGCGCATCTGCGGCATGCCGCCGCCATCATCGGGTGGGGTGACGGTGTTGCAAACGTTGGGCATGCTTGAGGCCGTACAGCGCGCCACGCCCCAACGTGATCTGGCGGCGTTGCGGCCGCTGGCGAACACGTCCCCGGCTGGCCTGGAGGCCGCGCCGCTGGCCGTGCACCTGATCGCCGAGGCCGAGCGCCTGGCTTATGCCGACCGGGCTCAGTACCTGGCCGACAGCGATTACGTGCCGGTGCCGGTCAAGGCCCTGACCGACGCCACCTACCTGGCCAGCCGGGCAGCACAAATCGGTGAGCACAGCATGAAACGCGCTCGCCCAGGCCAGCCGCAAGGCGCCGACCTGGCCCTGGCGCCGGACCGCTCGCCTTTGCGCATTTCCACTTCGCACCTCAGCGCAGTGGATGACAGCGGCCAGGCACTGGCCATGACCACCTCGGTGGAGGCCGCGTTCGGTTCGCACCTGATGGTCAAGGGCTTTTTGCTCAACAACCATCTGACTGACTTCTCGTTCATCCCCCAGGAGCACGGCAAGGCTGTGGCCAACCGGGTGCAGCCGGGCAAGCGGCCGCTGTCGGCGATGGCGCCGACATTGGTGTTCTCGCGGGCCTCTGGCGAGCTGGTGGCCAGCCTTGGTTCACCGGGTGGCTCGCAGATCATTGGCTACGTGAACAAGGCGCTGATCGGCCTGCTGGACTGGCAGCTCGACCCGCAGCAGGCTGCCGGCCTGCCCAACTTCGGCAGCCGCAATGCCGGCACCGAAGTGGAAGCCGGGCTGGCCAGCCCGGCGCTGATCCGCCAACTGGCGGCCTGGGGCCATGAGGTGACACCGATGACCATGACCAGTGGCATGCAGATCATCCAGCGTAGCGGCGAGGGCTGGTCTGGTGGCGCCGACCCTCGGCGTGAAGGTGTGGCCCTCGGCGACTAGCCGTGATAGAACGCAGTCTTGCCATTCAGCAGTTGAATACCAAGATGTCTATCAGCGTGAAATCGAATAGAGCCCTGTTCGACCTCGACCTGCTACGCGCCATTGTGGTGGTGGCCGATTGCGGCAGCTTCACCACGGCGGCGGCGCGCCTGCATTCGACCCAATCGACCATCAGCCAAAAGGTGCGTCGCCTGGAGGACATGGTCGGCCACCGCTTGCTGGTGCGAGGTAACCGCGATGTGCTACCGACCGACGCCGGGCAGACTTTGCTCGGCTATGCCCGGCACATGCTGGCGCTGAATGACCAGATGCTCGAAGCCCTGGCCGGGGCGATGGTAGGCACCACCGTACGCCTTGGCGTGCCCGAGGACTTCGTTGGTGGGCGCACGACCAACGCACTGTCTGCGTTCAGCCGGCTGCACCCGCAAGTGAAGCTGGAAGTGACCAGCGGCCTGTGCCGCGACCTCAGCCAGGCGTACGACAACGGTGAGCTCGACCTGGTGCTGCTCAAGCAGCGGCGCAACACCCGGGAAGGCGTAGCCTGCTGGCCTGAGCGCCTGCAGTGGATCGACAGTGCGCGTGCACCCGCTTTCGAACTGGACCCGATTCCGCTGGTGACCTTCCCGCCGCGCGGTCTGTACCGCGAGGACATGATCAATGCCATCGAAAGCATGGGCCGGCGCTGGCGTATCAGTTTCACCAGCTCCAGCCTCAGCGGTATCCAGGCGGCTGTCGCCGATGGCATGGGTGTCAGCCTGCTGCCACCAAGGGCAGCCACGGGTGAGCACCGGGTACTGGGGGCAGAGCAGGGGCTGCCGGAGGTCGACAGCTATGAAATCGTCATCGTCCATCGGCCGACGGCAGATGTGATGGTCAAGGCATTGGCCGAGGTCATGACGCAACTGCTGGCGGGTGGTGGGATCTGACACGCCCGACGGTCTGACGCGGTCCTTGTGGGAGCGGCCTTGCCGGGGCGCCGGACCGGTCGGAAAGGGCCGCGACGCGGCCCCAGCAATTTGTGCACCGCTGCTGAAATTCTGGGGCTGCTTTGCAGCCCTTTCGCGACACAAGGCCGCTCCCGCAGGAGATCGAGTCGGCCGACGGTTGATGGGTCAGGCGCAAGCCGCAGCCAGGCGTGGCGACAGGTGAATGCCGGCAATCATGCAGCGCACCGAGCCGCCGGCCATTTCGATGGTGGGCACGTCCAGCGGCACCAGCCGCGCCGAGCGCTCGATACGCTGGCGCTGCTCGCCGGTCAGGCTGTCGAAGGCCTTGCGTGACAGCGCCAGAATACGCCCGTCACGCCCGGACAATTCGATGGCATTGCCGGCAAACTGGCTGATCTGCTGGTTACTCAGGTCAATCACGTCGCGGCCCGATTCGATCAGCCGCATGCGCACTTCCTCGGCCCGTGCCTTGTTGGTGAACGTGCCAAAACCCACCAGTGCAAACTCGGTCGCCACGCACATCAGTACGTTGGTGTGGTAGATCGGCGTGCCTTGCTCGTCGGCGGTATCGAACACCATCGGCTCGAAGTTGAAGTGCGTACTGAAACGCTCCAGGGCAATAGGGTCGGCGCGGTTGGAGCGCGCGGTGTAGGCCACCCGCGAGAGGTGGTCGAACACCATGGCACCGGTCCCTTCAAGAAACAGCTCGTCCTGCTCCAGCCCCGAATAGTCGATCACGTCCTGCACGCGGTAATCGCGCTTGAGCATCTCGATCACATCCGCGCGCCGTTCGCGGCGGCGGTTGCGCGAGTACATCGAGTAGATCGCGATGTGCCCCCCTGGGTGGGTGGAAAACCAGTTGTTGGGAAAGACCGAGTCCGGGGTGTTGTGTTCGCCGAAATCGTCGAACAGGTGCACGCGCACACCCTCGGCCTCCAGCCTGCCAGCGGCCTGGGTGACTTCGTCACGTGCTACATCGGCCAAGGCTTGCGCCGCGATGTCGGGGCTACTGCGCTGGAACGAATTGTCGGCTGCCGTTTCCGGGTTGGGTGTGAAGGCGTGTGGCCTGACCATGACCACTGCCGCAGGTGCTTGAATCGAACGCGTTGGGAATGCCATCTGGAAGTACCGGGTAGGGGCGGGGTTAGGCAACACGTCGGATGCGGCTTTTGGCTGCGCGGCGGCGGGTGTGGCTGAACAGGTCTTTCGGGTCGTCTTCCACCCATGGCACCAAGTCGATCTTTGAGCCCATGCCGCGTTTTTCTGCTTGCTGTAGTACGTAACGTAGTACGGTGTAATCCTCCAGGGCGAAGCCCACCGAGTCGAATACAGTGACCTGGCTGTCAGACTGACGCCCCTCGGTTTCGCCACGCAGCACGCGCCACAGGTCCACCACCGGGAAGTCCGCAGGCAACTGCTGGATGTCGCCTTCAATACGGGTTTGCGGCTCGTACTCGACAAACACCCGGGCGTTGCGTAGTACATCGGCGTGCAGCTCGGTCTTGCCCGGGCAGTCACCGCCAACGGCATTCAGGTGCATGCCGGGTTCAAGCATGTCGGGGGTGATGATGGTGGCGTAGGCCTTGTCGGCCGTCACCGTGGTGACGATGTCCGCGCCTTTCACCGCTTCGGCCACCGAGCCTGCCCGGCGAATGGTGAGGCCGCTGTACTCCTTGAGGTTGGCAATCAGCTTGGCGGTGGCCAGCGGGTCGGTGTCGTAGGCGACGATTTCTTCGATGCCCAGGTGCTTGTGGAAGGCCAGCGCCTGGAATTCGCTTTGCGCACCGTTGCCGATCAGCGCCATCTTGCGCGAGTTCGGTCGGGCCAGTGCCTGGGCTGCCATCAGCGATGTGGCTGCGGTGCGCAGGGCGGTGGCGATGGTCAGTTCGGACAGCAGCACCGGGTAACCGGTTTCGACATCGGCCAGTACGCCGAAGGCCATGACGGTGTGCAGGTCGCGAGCGGTGTTGGCCGGGTGGCCGTTGACGTATTTGAAGGCGTAGCGGCTGTTGTCGGCGACGGGCATCAGTTCGATGACGCCCACTTCCGAATGGCTGGCAACACGCGCGGACTTGTCAAACTCCTGCCAGCGTTTGAAGTCTTCGCGAATGGCCGCAGCCAGTTCACCTATAAACGGCGCTACGCCAATGTCATGCACCAAGTCCGACATGGTTGGAACATCAATGAAATACGTCATGCTCTTGCACCTTGTTATTGTGCGCTGACCCTTTGGCATTACAGGGTGAACGCTTAAGATTATCGAAGTGTCGCCGGCTCGAACATTTTGATGAAAGGTTGCGTCAACAGGAAGAATGCAGGTTGCCAGTTTCGCCAACTTTCTAGACAATCTGCCACCCCAAAGTAGCAATCTGATTATTTGGCAGGCATATGGACACTATCGATCGGGAACTGATTGCACTGTTGCGGGACAATGCACGTACCCCCGTGCTGACCCTGGCGAAAAAGCTCAAGGTGGCCAGGGCGACGGTGCAAAACCGCATCACCCGGCTTGAAGAGCAGGGCGTGATCATTGGCTACACGGTACGCTTGCGCTCCGATGCGCTGGACCAGGGGGTACGGGCAATTACCAGCATCGGCATCAGTGGCCACCACGCCGCAGAGGTCAAGCACGCGCTGCGCGGGCACCCTAATGTGGTGGCCATCCACACCACCAATGGCCGCTGGGACCTGATGGCAGAGCTGCGCGCCGACACCCTTGAAGCCTTTGACCGGGCGCTGAATACCATCCGCTCCATCCCGCACATCGAGAATACCGAGACCAGCATCCTGCTCTCGACCTACAAGATGTGACCGCTGGGTCAGGCCTTTTGGCCGGTGTATTGTGCAAACTGTCACCCGGGCTTTTCACACTGCACAAAATCCCTTTGGCGGTGTGCATTCTGTAGCGTTCCGCTTGACCGTGGCCGCTGGCAGAATGAAACGGCTTTCGCGAGACGGTTTCAGGCGCACTAACCGACGGTGCGCTCAAGAATAAGAACGTCCGCTGCGAAGTTGCATCGGGCATTAGTTTCAATCTTTGTTGTTTCCTGCGCTTACATCATTTCAATGACAAGCAACCTGCACCTTGGTACCAACTTGTTGGTGCGGCGCGGGGCCTGGAAGTTTTAAAAAAAAGAATAAGAGGTCGACTATGCATCAAACGTGCAACGCGCAAAGCACTGCGCCGGAAGCGGGCCGAGTGCTCAAACGACGGTTGGAAAACCGGCACATCCAGCTTATTTCGATCAGTGGCGCCATTGGCACCGGGTTGTTCATGGGCTCGGGCAAGATCATTGCGCTGTCCGGCACCTCGATCATCCTGGTGTACGCCATCATCGGCTTTTTTGTGTTCTGCATCATGCGGGCCATGGGCGAGATGCTGCTGGCCAACCTGCAGATGGAGTCGTTCGCCGACCTGGTGCACAACTACCTGGGGCCGCGGGCCGGTTTCATCCTCAGCTGGTCGTATTGGCTCAGCTGGGTGGTGGCGGCAGTGGGTGATGTGGTGGTGGTGGCGGGGTTTGTGCAGTACTGGTACCCGGATGTGCCCACCTGGCTGCCGGCGTTTGCCACCATGTTCCTGTTGCTGGGCCTGAACATGCTGGCGGTGAAGGCCTTTGGTGAAGTGGAGTTCTGGTTCGGTCTGATCAAGATTGTTGCCATCGTGCTGCTGGTGGTAACCGGCTTGGTGATGGTTGCCACGTCCTACACCTCGCCGGGCGGGGTGACGGCGTCGTTCAGCCACCTGGTGGCGCCTGGGGTGGTCATGCCGCATGGCATCCTCGGTTTTCTTGCCGGGTTCCAGATCGCTATTTTCTCCTTTGTCGGCACCGAGCTGATCGGCACCGCAGCGGCGGAGGCCAAAGACCCCGAGAAGACCTTACCCAAGGCGATCAATACCATCCCGGTGCGCATCCTGCTTTTCTACATCTGTTCGCTGGTGTGCATCATCAGCGTGGTCTCGTGGGCCAATGTACCGGCCAACCGTAGCCCGTTCGTGGAGTTGTTCTTGCTTGGCGGGTTGCCCGCTGCTGCCGGCATCATCAACTTCGTGGTGCTGACCTCGGCTGCGTCGTCGGCCAACAGTGGCGTTTACTCGGGCTCGCGCATGCTCTACGGCCTGTCACACCAGCAACAAGCGCCGACGGCGTTCGGGCGACTGTCTGGCTCGGGTACGCCAGTGCGGGCGCTGGTGTTTTCTGGGGTGTGCATGGCGATTGCGTTGACGCTGCTGTTCGTGATCCCGGAGGTGATGACTGTGTTTACCCTGGTGTCGACCATTTCTGCAGTGATGATCATCGTCACCTGGTCGCTGATCCTGATGTCCTACTTCGCTTACCGCAGGCAGAACCCGCAGGCGCATGAGCGGTCCAGGTTCAAGCTGCCTGGCGGCAAGTTCACCGCTGCGCTGGCGCAGTTGTTCCTGATTTTCGTGCTGTGCCTGCTGGTGCTGGAACCGGACACCCGTACCGCGCTGTACATCATGCCGCTGTGGTACGCGGGCCTGTTACTGGCCTACCGACGCAGAACAAAGGCCAGTAACAGGCTAAGTGCAGCTAGCGCCGTCTAGCTTTTTGGGGCTGCTGCGCAGCCCATCGCCGGCAAGCCGCTCCCACAGGAATTGTGCAAGATCTCAAGATCTGCACTGTACCTGTGGGAGCGGCTTGCCGGCGATGGTCCGCAAAGCGGCCCCAGTTGCTTCTTCATTTGGCGGGTTGGTTGTCGCGCAGCCAGTCCACCAGCCCCAGAATCGTCGGGGTTGTGGTACGCCCGTGAGGCACAACCAGGTAATAGGCCTCACGTGGCCGCACCACCAGGTCGGTCAGGCGCACCAGTTCGCCGGAGGCCAGCAAGTGATCGAGCATCCGCCCCCACCCCAAGGCCACCCCATGCCCGTGCAATGCACCCTGGATGGTGTCTGTGTACAGCTGGCATCGCAGGTTGTAGTGCAGTTTCGGCGGGTTGCCGCCCAGCGCGCGGAACCAGGTGGGCCAGGTCATCCAGCCTTCGGTGGTGGCATCGGCATCCAGCAGGTCGGCACGGTAGAGTTCCTCCAGCGATTCCAGCTGCGGGTTGCGCGCCAGCCAGGCCGGTGAGCACACCGGGAAGATCTCTTCATCGAACAGGTGCAGGGCGATGCCGTCTTCCCAGCGGCCATTGCCAAAGCGTACCAGCAGGTCGACATCATGGTTGCGCAGGTCGCCGGTGAACATCTGCGTGGCCAGGCGCAAGCGTACCTGGGGCAGGGCGCTGCGCAGGCTGCCCAGGCGTGGCATCACGCGTAACTGGGAGAAGGTGGAGGTGGAACTGAGCACCAGTTCCTGCTCGCTGTCGCCTTCGCTGAGGCGGTCGAACACCGACGCGATTTTCTGCATGGACTCGGAAAGCACCGCGTACAGCGCCTGGCCTTCACTGGTCAGACGGACCCCGCGATGCAGGCGCTGGAACAGCTGGCGGCCGAGGTTTTCCTCAAGCTGCCTGACCTGCTTGCTGACAGCCGCCTGGGTGACGCCCAGCTCTTGGGCTGCCAGGGTGAAACTGCCGTGGCGGGCCACTGCTTCGAATTCGAGCAGCGCGGTCATCGACGGGATGATGCGCCGGTAGCCTTTGTGCGTGTTGCCGTTTTCTTGTGTTTTCATGCGACGTCCTGGCAAGGCGCGGCGCGCTGGTCCGCGCCGCGCGGGCACAGTGGCAGAAAATACCGGAGGGTGGTAGACCGAAACATGGGTTTGGTTGGTTAACACGGTCATTTGTGGGAGGGCGGTGCAGGTACTCCAGTACTCTTCAAGGCTGGCGCTCAGCAACAGCCCGTAATGTGCGCAACGTCACTACCGGCGCATCCACCACAAACCGGTTGGCCAGCCAGCCGGGCACATCGCCGGCGGGGTCGGCCTGCAACTGGTAGGTCACCTCGGTCTCGCGCTCGCCCAGTGGTTTCATCCGCCACTCACCGTCCAGATGCTGTACCCGGATCAGGCCGTCAACCTTGGGAATCTTGTCGGGCTCGGCGCTCAGGTGCCGCAGCAGGGTGCCGTCATCCAGGCGTTCGCTGGTCACTTTTAACACAATGTCTCGCGGCATCGTCGGCCACGGCAAGTTAGTCGTCAGGTACACCCAGGTATTGGCGCCATCTACCTCCAGCAAACGCATCTGGTCGCAGGCGTACAGCCATTTGCAGGCTACGCGCAGGTTCTCCTGCAGGTCTGTGAGCGTACGCACACTGGCTTTCATGGTGCTCACACCACGAAACTGCTGGTAGGGCGAATCATTCGCGCCTCTCAGGTACACGCGGATGCCTTCGCGGTCGTAGGCCAGGTTCCAGTCTTCGGCGGCCGGGGCGGTGGTGCACAGCAGCAGGGCGGTGAGCAGCAGGCAGCGGTTCATGGCCGGTACCGCGCGGGGGATGGGTGTTTCAGTATGCGCAGTGAACGGGGACTCTGCCAAGTCATAGGGGCCTCATAGGCCAGCTGGAGCAGCATCTCATTCCGGGACCGTACACCTAGGGACTCCCCCTGACTTCCTGTGCGCTGATCCTTCCACTACTGCAATCCTTGTATGTGGGTGGGCTTTTATGGGGCGAGGCGCTCTACAACACGGATTTCAAAAGGTGTAATGTAACCGTCGCAATCAGTGATGCGTGCCCATTCGTAGCCCTGTGCGAAATGGCGGTCATAGGTTTGCAGAAGCTGTGCGTTTCGACAGCTTTTGATGTAGACTATTTCACCGTCTTCAATGTCATCTGGCAATACTGTGTTTTCTTGCTTGTTCAAGTCGTACGATGCCTTTTTTAGAAGCAACAAGCAAACTCTGTCAGCAATATTTTGGTATTTTCTTGCATAGCCGCTATTGCTGATGCCGAAGTAGGGTTTGGCCGTATGTGGGTCGCCGAAGTGGACTTCGTACTTTTTAAAGTAAAAGTTATAAATGAAGTAGAATTTAGTCGCATACCTGGCAAATGAGTTTTCACATAGGTCGTCATCGTAAAAATCGCTTACACCTTCGGAAACTCGTTCCGCAGGCAGTACAGACACGCCGGTGTGGGGGTCTACTTCTGGCGTGCTGTACCTTTGCGCTTTAAAGTACGAGAAATCCAAAGGATGGCCGTTTGCTTTGAGTTCGGCTACAAAACCATAGTGTTGAAAAGCCATGGTATTCGCTCATTATGCTGGTGGGAAAAGGTTACGCTACCACCGGCCAACGATCCTTTAAACTGACAAAAATGCTAGGTGTACAGCCCCGGAATGAGAGGGTGCGGATTGATAGTGAATCGCTCTGGATTTTTCGTCCAGGCTTCACAGATCACCTTGAAGGGTGTGCGGCATCGCAAGGCCCACGCTTGATTGCGGTACCGCTTTTGGGCGCTTGGTTGATCCCGTGACGCACCAAGCAGGGGTGTAAAGCGCTGCGGCTTAGCTGTGGGAAGTAATCAAGGAGGTGGCCCAGCATGTCGTCCAGGGGCATCGTCGTACGCTGCCGGAACTCGACCACCATCGCCTCCTCAGTGACTGTCAGCCTGGCACTGCATGGCTTGGCAGGTCCCATGCGAGCATCCGGCGTAGTGGATCGTGATTGCCATTTGATGACAGTCTTCACGTTCAGCCGGTAGCGGGCGGCGAGCTTTCGATTCGGCTCTTGGAGCTCGGCTCGGATTCGCGGCGTCGTGCGGGCTGATGACGTCTCAATGCACGCACCCCCCTCCTGCACGGTAGCCCTAGCCAGTTGTGCAATTCATATTTAGCATTGTGCTGCTAGTGTCCTTGATGTTTATTTGAATGTTGTGAGTTTTAATTGAGTCCGGCTGGTCATTGTCGTTTAAGATTGTAAGTCGGTCTTTCGGTACTATCTGTTCTTTTCTTTGTTTTGGTTAACCAGAATTATGTCGACGTGTTTCTTCTGTGAGAAGTTGCAAGATACATCTTGCAGGTGTATGTGCTCAACATCATTTTCCTCCATTTCGTAAGCTGCGTTTATCAAAAATATACCCAAGCTGCGGATCATGGATGGTGTTGTCAGCAATGAAATTTCGTCAAGTCTTAAAGGTTTATCGCTTCCAGTTTCGGTGCCCCATGCTTTGATGTTATTGAGTTTAATCATAGATTGAATCCTTTTTCTCTAAGAAAATTTTTCTCGGTTCGTGTAAGCTCTGCCGGATTTCCGCGTGATTTATGGCTTTGAGAACCGTCTATATTGACGACGACTTCTTTTCGTCTTGACTTGCATTGGCAATGAGCATGGACCTGTTGGTCTGTATTTTCAACATGTGGCGGATCAATTCTAATTCGCCCTTGGCCCACAGCAAGCCACTGCCCGGAGCGAGCAAGCCCGAATGGGTCAGTCCATTGTGTCGGGCTGGGCGCATACTGATATAAGTTTGTTCCGCCTGCCAAACCGATAGGATCTTTCCCAACAAATCGCCCTACCTGCGGGTCATAGTAGCGATATCGGTTGTAATGCAGCCCCGTCTCAACATCCCAATACTGCCCCTGAAAGCGTAGCGGATTCCGGATATCCGCCCACTTCGCCTTGTCGCTCCGTGTTTCCTGCGCCAACCCCCAGGCCTTGTACGTCCCGCGCCAGGCAATCGCGCCATCTTCGCCGGTCAATTCCATCGGCGTGCCCAGGTGGTCACACTGGTACCACGCCAGCGCATCAAACGGCTTCGGCGTCGGCTTGTGTTGCCACACCGGATCCTTGTCGATGTCATACGGGAAGACATACACCGGCTGCGGTATCAACTCGACCACACGGTTGGACACCGCCTGCGCCACCGGCACGAAGGTGCCGGGTTCGAACACATAATGCGTGCTTCGCCCGTGGCGTTCCTGATCCCGGCATTCAAAGGCCAGGGTGTCGCCTTCCCACACATACCAGGTAAAGCCACACCCCAGCTGTTCATCCAGCGCTCGCCGCTGGTTTTCGTTCCACAGCGGGCCGGCTTGCCGTCGGTCGCGGTACTTGGCGTGGGATTTCTTGTACAGGCGACGCCCCAGTGCGTCATAGGCAAAGCTGACGGTCAGGCGGTCATCTTCGTAACGGCGCAAGCGGTTGTGCAGGTCCCAGGTGAAATGGCCTTGCTTGCCATCGGTGGTGCGCTGCAGCAGGTTGCCGCGCTCGTCATAGCGGTACTGCATGCCGCAATAGCTGCGCAGTACGTTGTCGCTAATCCGTTGCGGTGAGTGCCGGTTGGGGCCCGGGGGTGCCTGTGGGTCCAGCAGGTTGCTGGCCGGGTCGAAGGCGAAGATTTCTTTCTTGTAGTAATTGCCCGCTTCGAGCAGGCGGCCAACCGGGTCGTAGCGGTAGAAGGTATTGCCTCGGTTCAGATCATCGATGTGGGTGAGCTGGCCACGGGTGTCGTAGGCGTAGTCGCGCAACGCAATGCGCGTGGTGGCACCGCGCCGGGCCAGGGTCTGCTGTTGCAACTGGCCGTTCGGCGTCCAGGCCTGGCGTTGGATCAACCCGTTGCCTTGCTCCCGGGCGATTTCCCGGTGCAGGTCGTCGCGCTGGTAGCTGAGCAGTTCGCGGTCGTCGAGCTTGAGGCTGAGCAGGTGACCGCTGCCATACGTCAGCCAGCTGATCCGATGGCCGTCCGGCCGGGTGGTCGCTACGCGCAGGTTGAGGGCGTCGTATTCATGCTGGAACACCGCGACCTTCGGTTGCTTCATGTACTTGAAGTGCTGATGCTCGCGGATGTTGTTGCCCGCCAGGTCGTAGAACCATTGCAGCTTGCAGTCGTTGTTCTCGGCGATCAGCAGGTTGCCATTGCCGTCGTAGGCAAAGGTTTCGGTCTCCCACTCTTTGCCGCCACGCTCACCCGCCCGGCTTTCCATCAGGCGGCCCATGGCGTCGTACTTGAAGCTGGCTTCGCTGTTGTTGAAGTTTTTAAAGAGCGAGCTTCCTCAAGGCTTGCGAGGTTTGTAATCATGAGGCTGCTGGTATTTGTAAATTTTTAATATTTTCGATGCCTGCATTCGACTCTGGGTTTGGCAGTTCTATCGCTAAGGTGGACTATGCAAAAAAAGTATCGTGGATCCTCCCTTAGACCCTAATGATGGTTAGACTTGTCTATTTATAATTGCGGGAAAAATTTTTGCTTGCTTCAGTCTGCGGATTTCTTCTCTGCTTCCATGGTTGCAGGTAAAATTTATCATCGACTCAAGCGCGATAGAGATGATTTTTTCTATTGCGCTGGTGTCTTGGTTAGATGTGGCTTCATCAATCTTTGCTTGATTAATGGGGGTGTTGGGAATGTTTTCAGCTCGAAAGTCTACGTGGATTGGGAAACGAGTGGTTTGGTTTCCGTAGGCTGATACTGGGGATTGCTCTAGGTCTTCGTGAGACAGTAGACCAATATAGCTTATTCCCCCGTTGATATAAAAGCTGCGGCTGCCGGAAGCCTTCTGTAAGTTACATATTAAGTAGTTGTCACCACACTTCATGAAAAAGGTTGTGTCGCGCCCGATAAAGCCGAGGTTGGTAGCAGTTCGCTGAAAAATTTTTTTCGGAGACTCTTTGTTCATGGCTTATTTATTACCGTTCGAATGGTTCGCACCCCAGTTGTTGGGTCCAAAATGTCTAGTATTCCTTCATGGCTTTCGCCAGTAATATTTCTCATCTCGTTGCAGTAGCGAAGCAGTTGAGCTTCTCCCCGTTTTATTGTACGTTTGCTGCAAGTGCATTTTCTCTCGATGATGCTGCATTCATCTACATTGATTGCGTCCGCTCTTCCTACTCCACCAATACGTCGTTCCCTCATGTAGCCTGGTGGGTAGGGGTATTGATTCATATCGTTATGGAATAGTTGACCAGTTTTGGCATGAGCGCTGTGGCCGCTGGTAGAGGACTTTGCGAGTCCCAGAGGGTCCAGCCAGTTTATGGGGCTATCAGCGTAGATATATAGATTCAAACCGCCAGCGTATCCAATCGGATCCTTCCCAACAAATCGCCCTACCTGCGGGTCATAGTAGCGATATCGGTTGTAATGCAGCCTCGTCTCAACATCCCAATACTGCCCCTGAAAGCGTAGCGGATTCCGGATATCCGCCCACTTCGCCTTGTCGCTCCGTGTCTCCTCCGCCAACCCCCAGGCCTTGTACGTCCCGCGCCAGGCAATCTCGCCATCCTCGCCGGTCAATTCCATCGGCGTGCCCAGGTGGTCACACTGGTACCACGCCAGCGCATCAAACGGCTTTGGCGTCGGCTTGTGTTGCCACACCGGGTCCTTGTCGATGTCATACGGGAAGACATACACCGGCTGCGGTATCAACTCGACCACACGGTTGGACACCGCCTGCGCCACCGGCACGAAGGTGCCGGGTTCGAACACATAATGCGTGCTTCGCCCGTGGCGTTCCTGATCCCGGCATTCAAAGGCCAGGGTGTCGCCTTCCCACACATACCAGGTAAAGCCACACCCCAGCTGTTCATCCAGCGCCCGCCGCTGGTTTTCGTTCCACAGCGGGCCGGCTTGCCGCCGGTCGCGGTACTTGGCGTGGGATTTCTTGTACAGGCGACGCCCCAGTGCGTCATAGGCAAAGCTGACGGTCAGGCGGTCATCTTCGTAACGGCGCAAGCGGTTGTGCAGGTCCCAGGTGAAATGGCCTTGCTTGCCATCCGTGGTGCGCTGCAGCAGGTTGCCGCGCTCGTCATAGCGGTACTGCGTGCCGCAATAGCTGCGCAGTACGTTGTCGCTCATCCGTTGCGGTGAGTGCCGGTTGGGGCCCGGGGGGGCCTGTGGGTCCAGCAGGTTGCTGGCCGGGTCGAAGGCGAAGATGTCTTTCTTGTAGTAATTGCCCGCTTCGAGCAGGCGGCCAACCGGGTCGTAGCGGTAGAACGTATTGCCTCGGTTCAGATCATCGATGTGGGTGAAGCTGGCCACGGGTGTCGTAGGCGTAGTCGCGCAACGCAATGCGCGTGGTGGCACCGCGCCGGGCCAGGGTCTGCTGTTGCAACTGGCCGTTCGGCGTCCAGGCCTGGCGTTGGATCAACCCGTTGCCTTGCTCCCGGGCGATTTCCCGGTGCAGGTCGTCGCGCTGGTAGCTGAGCAGTTCGCGGTCGTCGAGCTTGAGGCTGAGCAGGTGACCGCTGCCATACGTCAGCCAGCTGATCCGATGGCCGTCCGGCCGGGTGGTCGCTACGCGCATGTTGAGGGCGTCGTATTCATGCCGGAACACCGCGACCTTCGGTTGCTTCATGTACTTGAAGTGCTGATGCTCGCGGGTGTTGTTGCCCGCCAGGTCGTAGAACCATTGCAGCTTGCAGTCGTTGTTCTCGGCGATCAGCAGGTTGCCATTGCCATCGTAGGCAAAGGTTTCGGTCTCCCACTCTTTGCCGCCGCGCTCACCCGCCCGGCTTTCCACCAGGCGGCCCATGGCGTCGTATGCGAAGTGGGTGATGCGGTCGCCATCGAGGCGGCGGGTGGGCTGGTTGCTGCTGTGATCGTAGAGGTAGTCGGTGGCCTGCTTGTCGAAGCCGGTCTCCTTGATCAGCCGGCCCGCCGGGTCGTACTTGAAGCTGGCTTCGCTGTTGTTCTCGTTGCGCAGGCTTTCCAGCTGGCCGAGCTTGTCCCAGCGGTAGGTGAGGGTGCTGTCGTCCGGGTTGTGGCGCCGGTGAATCAGGCCGGCTTCGTTGTAGGCCCAGGCGGTGCGCCGGTGCAGTGCGTCGGTGTAGCTGAGCAGGCGGCCTTCGGCGTCGTGTTCGAAGCGGTCTTCAGTTTTGTCGGGATACACCAGGCGGGTCAGTTGGCCGGCCTGGTAGTGATACTCGGTGGTTTCACCCGCTGCGTTGATGGCTTTGCTCAGCTGGCCGAGTGCGTCGTACTTCCACAGCGTGGTCTTGCCGGAGCAGTCGGTGTAGCTGGCCAGCTGGCCGTCGCGGGTGTAGCCGAGCTTTTTCTCGCCGCCGTTGGCGTCGATGATGGCGGTGGGCAGGTTGTCGCTGTTGTAGGTGTACTGGGTTTTATTCTCCAGCGGGTCGAGGGTTTCGATGATGTTGCCGCGCTGGTCATGGTCGTACTTCCACAACCCGCCCTCGGCATCGCGCGTCTTGAAGCGCTGGTCGAGGTCGTCGTAGGCATGGTGCACCAGCGAACCATCGGGGCGGGTGTGCTGCAGCAGGTTGCCGCGCTCGTCGTGGATGTAGCGGTCGACACTGCCGTCGGTGTGCACGTGCTGGATGACGTTCTTGCCGTCATCGCGGAACAGCCACTCTTCGTTGCCGTCGGGGTAGATGATGCGGTAGGTGTAGCCGAGGTAGTCGTAGTAGTGGCGGGTTTCCTGGCCAAGGGCATCGGTGACGGTGGTAAGGCGGATGTAGGGGTTCCACTTCAGGCGCGTGTCGAAGCTGCCGTCGTCTGCCCATTCGCGTACGGCCTTGGCATCCGGGCCTTCGCCCAGCCATTCAAGGTTGATGGCCCGCTCGGTGCGGTCGGTGTAGCGCGTGACCAGGTGGTGCTGATACTGATAAGTCCACTGCGCCCCGTGCTCGTCGCGTGCCGCGCGCAGGTCACCGTGCTCGTCGTGGTCGTAGCCGGCCAGCTGGCGTGCCTGCCGGCCATCCTGCATCAGCCAGAGCGCGCAGATGCGGCCGTGCTCATCGAGCGGGTCTGCACATGCCGATGCTGGTGTTCATCCTGATAGGTGATCAGGTCGGAGAGCACGGCCTTGCCGGCGTGTTGATGCTCGTAATGCAGCGCGATACGCGCACCGCCCCGCGCGATGATGCCGACCAGGCGGTAGCGATCACCCACGCGCAGGTAGTGTTCATGGCGCTGATGACCGTGGGCCAGGGCCAGGCGGTTTTCATCCACCCGGATCAATAGGGTTTTTTCCACCGGGTCGTAGAGGGGCTTGCCCTTCTTGGGCAGTGCGTAGCTGTGCGTGCGGCCGTCGTCGGCGTGGTACAGCACACCCTCGTCGACGGCATCGAACCGCATCGAGAACGGTGTTATCCAGCGCGCCCCGAACTCACTGTCATCGTAGGCGTCCAGGCTGGAGCGGTAGGTGCGGTTCCAGGCAATGGGAAATACGCCGGGCAGGTTGAAGTCGACCTGCACCAGGTTTTCGGTGCCCCGCGCAAAACTGATGCTCTTGCTGGTGCCGGGGCAGGTGCCGTTCAGGTTGCAGCGCGGGTCATTCTTGGGCCGGGCTTCGTTGTGGGTAGCTTCCACGCGGCTTTCAGTGCCTTTTTGCCTGGCCACGCCCGAGCCGTGCGCCGGGGTGTTCACCGACAACCGGCGCGCGGGTTTGCGCTTGCGCAGGCCGGCATTGAGCTGGGCGAGCAGCCAGGCAATGCTGTTTTGCGTGGCCGGGTTGGCCAGCGCGGTGAGCATTTGCCGGATCAGTTGGGCCAGGCCCTTGAGCACATTGATGTGTGGCTGAACAAGTTTTACAACCAGGCCAGTGTTGCTCGCTGCCGCTTTGTAGCCCTCGGTCGCGCCGTACTGGATCGCACCGGCTGCGGTGCTGATGACCGCGCCGGCCCTGTCCAACAGGCCCCAAAGGGAGGGTTCTTCGAGGGGGGCATAGATCGCCTGGGCGCTGTTGACGATCGCCTTGCGCTGCTGGGTGGTGTCGATTTCGCCCTTGGCGATGCGCTCGATGGCATCCGCCAGGCTGTTGAGGGTCTGAAAGCCGGTGTTGGCGGCGTTGTTGAGGATGCCGGGCAGTTCGGTTTCGGCCCGCTCGACAAAGGTTTCGATTTCGCCCATCAGCGTGGCGCCGAGGTGGCCGACCATGAGGCTGATCACGGCTTCGGCGAAGTCGCCCTTGTTTTTCTTCAATTGCTGGCGGGTCAGGAACAGCACCGGACGCAGGGTCATGCGTGCGGCGGCCATGGTCGGCGGGACGGGGACCACACCGATCAGGTTGATGCCCAGGCTGACCCAGTCCAGCGGGTCACTGGAGCCGGTTTTGGCCAGGTGGATGATGTCGCCCAGGGCATCGAACAGGGCGACGATGTTGCCGACTATCGGTACGGCACCGGCCCAGGCCTTGACGGTGGCGAGGTCGATCTGGTTGCCGCTGAGGTCCAGCAGCCACTCGTTGACGATTTTTTCGCCCTGGCCCAGGTCTTCAGCGACCATGTTGTTTAGCGGGACCAGGGCGACTTCGCGTTCTTCGATGGCTTTTTTGTCCTGTGCATTCATGATTTAAATCCCCAGTCTGTGATGATGCTGAACATAAAGCGCACATCACTCGAACTAATCATGTGTTCTCCCTTTGTTGAACATTCGGGTAGGCTTGCAGAACCAAACGCATCGGAAGTTGTGCGGTATAGGTTCGCCAGAGACCGCGGTGTGAGATCGGTACCTATTCGCCGAGAATTCACCCATTGAAACAATTACTTGGTTTAAGTGGGGGTTATGTTCGCGGCGTTAGCGCGCAGTTGTACCCAAAGCGTGCTTCCGGGTTATCCGGCTGCGAACAAGTGCTCTGCTCAAAGGGTTGGATGGTGAGACGAAACAAGAGCATATACGCATTATGAGCAATATTTCGGGCAAGCTTGAAAATCAGAAGTTTCTGTAGGAAAAGTTACGCGTGGTAATTATGTGCTTAATAATTTACTTGGAAGGGAGTCGGATAAGGCGAGAGGGGAGCAATGCTGAGTAATGAAGGCGTGAGTACTTGTATGACCTGTAAGAAGCAGTAGGAGGCGTCTCAAATGGTTGCTGTAAATGTCAAAAGGCCGACATCCACAGCGCCCTGTGTATGCCGGCCTTTCGAAGGTGGGGGCCTGGAGCCCCCAATGTATCAACGCTTAGGGTTCAGCGTCAGGTGCACATGACGGTTTACGTCTTTGTACAGCAGGTAGCTGAAGTTGCCTGGGCCGCCGGCGTAGCAGGCTTGCGGGCAGAAGGCGCGCAGCCACATGAAGTCGCCGGCTTCCACTTCGACCCAGTCCTGGTTCAGGCGGTATACCGCCTTGCCTTCCAGCACGTACAGGCCGTGTTCCATCACGTGGGTTTCAGCGAACGGGATCACGCCGCCCGGCTGGAAGGTGACAATGTTCACGTGCATGTCGTGGCGCATGTCGGCCATGTCGACAAAACGGGTGGTTTTCCAGCGGCCTTCGGTGCCCGGCATCTCGATGACGGTGGCGTTGTCGCGGTGGGTGACGAAGGATTCCGGTACGTCCAGGCCTTCAACCTTCTGGTAGTGCTTGCGCAGCCAGTGGAAGGTGACGTTGGACTTGCTGTTGTTGCGCAGGCTCCACTCGGCGCCCGGGGCCAGGAAGGCGTAGCCGCCCGGTACCAGGGTGTGGTGCTTGCCTTCAACGGTGATGTCCAGTTCGCCTTCGACGATGAACACCACGGCTTCGGCGTTAGGGTCCAGCTCAGGGCGCTCGCTGCCGCCTTCCGGGGCCAGTTCGACGATGTACTGGGAGAAAGTTTCGGCAAAACCGGTCAGCGGGCGGGCGATGACCCACATGCGCATCTTGTCCCAGAACGGCAGGTGGCTGGTGACGATGTCACGCATCACGCCTTTAGGGATGACGGCATAGGCTTCGGTGAACATGGCACGGTCAGTCAGCAGCTCGGTTTGAGCCGGGTGCCCACCGTGGGGGGCGAAGTACGAATGGTTCGACATGGACAATCTCGACTTGTTGTTCTCTCCCCATGCCGTGAACCGCACCGGCCGGTGCGGCGCAGGGGATGTGGCAACAGAATAGGGTCGAGCGCGTGCCATCCACAAATTAAATGTTGGAATACCCGGTATTTGATCGCTGAATGTCAACCTGTTGCCCGGCGTGCTGTTTCGGCAGCCGGTCGCCTTGGCCGAACAGTTTGTGGCGCAGGGTGCCTTCGGAGTAGCTCGACGGGTAGCGGCCACGGTGTTGCAGCTCGGGTACCAGCAGCTCGACCACATTGGCCAGGTCGTCCGGCTGCACCGCGTAGGTCAGGTTGAAACCGTCTATGCCGGTTTGGTCCAGCCAGCTTTCCAGCTGGTCGGCGACGTCGCTTGCTGCACCTACCAATACCGGGCCACGACCACCCAGGCCAACGAACTCGGCGGCCTCGCGCACGGTCCAGCGGCGGTTCGGGTCGGCGGCGGTAAACGCGGCCAGGGCAGCGCGGCCGGCGTCGTTTTCGACGTATTCGATTGGCGCATCAGGGTCGAGGCCGGCAAAGTCGATGCCGGTCCAGCCCGACAGCAGCGCCAGGGCAGCGTCCAGGTCGACATAGCGACGGTATTCGGCGAAGCGGGCCTCGGCCTCTTCCCGGGTTGGGGCAACGATCAACAGCGCCTGGGCATAGATCAGCACTTCATCACGACCTCGCCCGGCGGCTTCGCTGGCCTGGCGGATGCCGTCGGCGTAGCGGCGCAACACGGTGGGTGTCGGGCCACTGATGAACACGCATTCGGCGTGGCGCGCGGCAAACTGCTGGCCGCGTGCCGAAGCGCCGGCCTGGAACAGCACCGGCGTGCGCTGCGGCGACGGCTGGCACAGGTGCATGCCCGGCACCTGGAAGTGCTCGCCCACATGGTTGATCGGGTGCACCCGGGTTGGCTCTATGTAGCGCCCGCTGTCGCGTTCCAGCAGCACCGCGTCGTCGTCCCAGCTCTTCTCCCACAGTTTGTACAGCACCTGCAGGTACTCCTCGGCCAGGTCGTAGCGCTGGTCGTGGCCCAGCTGGCATGCCAGGCCGAGATTGCGTGCGGCGCTGTCGAGGTAGCCGGTGACGATGTTCCAGCCGACGCGGCCATTGCTCAGGTGGTCGAGTGTGGACATGCGCCGGGCAAACGGGTACGGGTGCTCGTAGGTGAGCGAGAAGGTGACGCCAAACCCCAGGTGCTCGGTGACCCCGGCCATGGCCGGTACCAGCAGCAACGGGTCGTTGACCGGCACCTGCACGCCACCGCGCAGGGCGGCTTCGGGGCCGCCCTGGTAGACGTCGTAGATGCCCAGCACATCGGCAATGAACAGGGCATCGAACAGGCCGCGCTCCAGCAGGCGGGCCAGGTCGGTCCAGTAGCCCAGGCGGTTGAAGGCCACGCTGGTGTTACGTGGGTGGCGCCACAGGCCGGGTGACTGGTGGCTGGCGGCGTTCATGCTGAAAGCGTTGAAGCGGATCGGGCGGGGCATGTGAGGTGCGCTCCACTCAAGGCAACACGGAAGCCGGGTAGACCGCGTCGGCCACCTGCAGCTTGTGTGGAATCAGGCCCAGGCCCTGGAAGGTGTCGGCCAGTTTTTGCTGCTCGGCGACGATCTGCGGGGTGATGGCCACGGCATTGTAGTTACGCCGCTCGCTGGCCACTTCCAGCACGTTGGCGCTGATGCCGAGTTGCGGGGCCAGCAATGCGGCGACTTCAGCAGGCTTGGCGTTGGCCCACTGGCTGACTTTGGCCAGTTCGGTAAAGAAGGTTTTCAGCAGCGCACGGTGCTGGTCGGCATAGCTGGCGGTGGACAGGTAGAAGGTGCGGTTGTTGGACAGGCCGCTGCCGTCACGCAGGTTTTTCAGGCCTGGCTGGCTTTCTGCCGCGGCGAGGAACGGGTCCCACAGGGTCACGGCCTGCACGCTGCCCGACTGCAAGGCGGCCACGGCATCGGCGGCATTGTTGACGTAGGCGGGGGTGATGTCCTGGTAGCTCAGGCCGGCCTGTTCCAGCGCGACGGCCAGCAGGTACTGGGCGTTCCAGCCGCGGCCGGTGGCCACGCGTTTGCCTTTCAGGTCCTGCACGCCGGCCAGGTGATCCTGCTCGCGCACCACCAGGCCGATGCCGCGTGGGTAGGGTTGTTCGGCCGCCAGGTACACCACCGGTTTGCCAGCGGCCTGGGCAAATACAGACGGCGCGTCGGCGGCGTGGCCAAGGTCGATGGCGCCGGTGCTCAGGGCTTCGAGCAACTGCGGCCCGGCGGCAAATTCGTGCCAGCTGACCTTCACCCCTTGCGGTGCCAGGGCCTTTTCCAGGGCGCCGCTGCCTTTGAGAATGTTGATGCTGTTGAACTTCTGGTAACCGATGCGCAGGGTCTTGGCGTCGTCGGCCAGGGCTTCGGACCAGGGCAGCAGGGCACTGGCGACAGTGGCCAGCAGGCCGCCGATCAGCAGGCGGCGCAAGGGGGAGAAGGCACGGATTGGCATGGAGTTGCTCCTTGAAACCGGGTGGAAAACGATGTGCCCAGACTAAGGAGGTGGCGTTTGGCTTTCAATTTTTATATTCCGTTTCGTTAGATTGTTTTGTTATTTTTATATCCTTTTGTTTTGTAACGGTTTGCAGTCTTTCGACATTTTTTTCACATTCGCTTGCTAGCATCCCCGGCAGTCCCGAGGAGCCCTACATGCCGCACATCCTGCGCAAACGCAGCACCCGCATCGCCCTTACCGCCACTACCGGCTTGCTCACTGCCACCCTGGGTTTCTTCGCCTGGCAGAGTTTTTACCCGGTCCAGGCTGCCTCCGGCTGGGATGTCGAGGTGCTGCATCGTGATGTGGCCAAGGCCGCATCGCTGTTGCCGCAAGCGGACGGCAGCCTGCTGGTCAGCCGCGAGCTGGATGATGGCCGTGGCAGCATCCTCAAGATCACCGCGACAGGCGACCGCGTTGTGGTCATCGACAACCTGTCCAAGCCCGACGGCATGGTCGCGGCACAGGGCGGTTGGGTATTCAGCCAGGAGGGTGGCCAGGCGCCAGTAAGCCTGGCCCGCGATGGCCAGGTTACCCACTTGTTCGACGGCGAAAGTGTGCAGGGCCTGTGGAATGACGGCGACCACCTGTATGCCATCGAAGACCGCAAGGGCAATGGCCGCTTGATGCGTTATGACTGGGCCAGCGGCCAGCTTGATGTGCTGCGTTCCGGCCTGACCGAAACCGAAGGCCTCACCCGCTGTAACGACGGCCGCTTGCTGTACACCGAAAAAGCCAATGGCAAGGTGCGCGCCCTGTCTGACGATGGCAAGGACCCGGTGGTGGTCGAAGGGCTGCGCAACCCGACTTTCCTGTTCTGCGACCAGCGTGGCCTGTGGGTCAGCGAAGACAACACCCACCGCGCGCGCTTGTTGCTCATCGACGCTGACGGCGTCCAGCACACCATGCTGACCTTCCTCAAGGCGCCGCAGGCCATCGTCGCAGACGGCAAGGGCGGCTACCTGCTGGCCGAAGGGGGGCGCAATCGGGTGCTGCACCTGTCCCCGCCACCGACGCGCGACACCGCCCAGCGCGACTGACCCAGCGTTAGCTGGGCAGGCGCCGCTTGCGCGCTGGCAGCAGGCCCAGCACCAGCATGCAGCCGAGCAGAATCACCAGCCCACCCGCCGCCTGCAACAGGCTGAGGGCTTCTTCGAGAAACAACGCGCCCACCAGTACTGCCACCAGCGTGACCACAAATTCCACGCTGATGGCGCGGGTGGCGCCGATCCGTGCCACCAGGCCGAAGTACAACACGTAGGTGGTGGCGCTCATTACTGCACCGCTGATCAGCAGGTAAAGCCAGTCGCCTGCTTGTGGCACGCTGGGCACCGGTACCACCAGCAAAAGCGGCAGGGTCAGCAGCCCGCCCGCCAGAAACGCACCGCCGGTGACCGTCCAAGGGTCCTGGCCGCGCAGGTGCAGGCTGGCGTAATTGCTGCCGTAGGCGGCGCTGATGGCGCCGAGCAGCGAGGCGATGCAGCCATGGATGAAGTCGTCGTCGACCGGCCTGGCCGGAAAGCCGACCAGTATGGCGATGCCGACAATGCCCAGCAGCAGCCCGGCCAAGCCTTGCGGGGTGATTTTCTCCAGCCCCCAGACCCGCCCGATCAGCATCGAGAACAGCGGGATGGTGGCGACAAAAATGGCCGCCATCGCCGTGCCGATACGTGGGGTGGCGTACGACATGCCGATCAGTTGCCCGGCCACCGTGGTGGCGCCCACCACCAACAGGGGCACCAGCAGCGGGCGCAGGCGCAGCGGGCGGCCCAGCAGGGCTGCGAGGGCCGCCAGGGTGGCGCTGGCAATCAGTGCCCGCAAGCTGACCGCGCCCACCCAGCCAAAGGCATGCACCACCTTGAGCAACACCAGAAACGAAAAGCCCCAGGCGATGGCCAGGAACAGGTAGGCGGCGAGGTCGCGCGGTTGCATGAGGCAGGGTCCATCCAGGGCAGGGGCAGGCAGGCTAGCGGGTTGCAGGGCGCCATATCAAGGCCGGTCAGCCGCAATGCGTTATGGCTACTCGACCAACAGCGTGCTTCCCTGCATGGCCGCGCTCGCGGATAATCCCCGTATTCCAATAAATAGCCTGTGAGTGGGTATGAGTGATTCCGTAGTCAGCCTTGGCCAGCCAGAAACCGAAGGGGGGCGTAAAACGCGCAAGAACAACCCCGAGAAAACGCGCGAGGACATCCTCCAGGCGGCTATCAACGAGTTCGTCCAGCAAGGGCTGGCCGGCGCACGCGTCGACGCCATCGCCGAGCGCACCGCAACCTCCAAACGCATGATCTACTACTACTTCGGCAGCAAGGAGCAGCTGTACTGCGAGTGCCTGGTGAAGTTGTACGGTGATATCCGCAAGACCGAGCAGAGCCTGGACCTGGAGTCGTTGCCGGCTGAGCAGGCTATCCGCCGGCTGGTGGAGTTCACTTTCGATCACCACGACCGCAACGTCGACTTCGTGCGGATCATCTGCACCGAAAACATCCACTATGGCGAGTACGTCAAGCAGTCGCCGGCTATTCGCGAGATGAGTAGCCTGGTGCTCGAAGCATTAGGCAACACCCTGCGTCGTGGTGTGCAGGAAGGTGTGTTCCGCACCGGCATCGAGGTGATCGACCTGCACATGCTGATGAGCTCGTTCTGCTTCTACCGGGTATCCAACCGCCATACCTTTGGCGAGATCTTCCAGATCGACCTGTCTGATGATCAGGTCAAGTTGCGCCACAAAGCCATGATCTGTGACGCCGTGTTGCGCTATATCTGCGCCTGAGCGTCGCTCACTCGCCCAGCCGTTGCTCGCGCGACGGCGGGTAGCCGAAGTACGCCGCGTAGCACTTGCTGAAGTGCGACACCGAGACAAACCCGCAGGCGACTGCCACCTCCATCACTGACAGGTCCGAATACTGCAGCAGCCGGCGGCTTTTGGTGATGCGCAGTTCCATGTAGTAGCGCCGTGGCGAGGTGCCCAGCTGTGCCTGGAACAGGCGGTCGATCTGCCGGCGCGAGCGCCCGCTGTAGGCGGCCAACTGGTCGAGGCTGAGGGTTTCTTCCAGGTTGTTTTCCATCAATTCGACGATGGTGCGCAGGTGCAGGCTCATGGACTTCTTAGCCCCCGGGCCGACTTGCCGGTAACGGGCCCCGGAGAACGACAGGATTTCCTCCACGCCTTCGGCCAGCCCGTCGCCATACAGCCGGCGCACCAGGCCCAGCATCAGTTCCATGGCGCCATTGGGGCTGGCAGCGCTGAGGCGGTCGCGGTCAAGGGTGAAACTGGCCGGCGTGATGCGGGTTTGCGGGCTGCGCTCGGACAGGCTGGCGCGCTGCTCGGGGTGGATACTGCAGCCATAGTCGTCCAGCACCCCGGCACGGCCAAGGAACCAGGCACCGTTCCACAAACCACCCAGGGCCATGCCGTGGGCGGCGCAGTCGTCCAGCAGGCGGTCAAGTTCCGGGTACTTCAGCGGGGTGCGCAAGCCACCGCAGATCACCAGCAGGTCCAGTTCTTTCAACGCCCCGGCGGACAGCTCGGTGGCCACCAGCTCCAACCCCAGGTCGCTGGTGACCCGGTCGCCATCCATCGACAGCGGGGTAAACTGGAAACTGTCGGCGCGCAGCAGGTTGGCCGTGACCAGCACGTCCATGGCCACGGTGAAGCTGGCCATCGAGAAGTGTTCGAGCAGGACGAAATCGACCCGATAAGGGGCCTGTGCATTGGCGCTGCTGGTTTTGAGCCGCAGCATGTTGCTGGTGCTGGTCTTCTTGCTGAACTGTCGTGGCGTGGGCACTCTGGACTCCGCTTCCTGGCTGGCCCGCAGAGTGTGGCGGGTGGCCGGGGGAAAGACAATGTCCCGGGTGGGCGTGTCGTATTTCAGGTCGTGTTCAGGCAACCAGCGCATGCCGGCGCTGATCAGCAAGCTGTTCGCCATCCCCACCATGCGCGCTTACAGCTACCGGGTGCTGCTCGATCGTGAACGATCGCCGTCAAGCCAGCTGCCACAGGTACTGCGCAGGACCAGAATGCTATGCAGCCCATGTGGGAGCTGGCTTGCCGGCGATGGGGCCCCGAAAGCAGACAAATCAATCTGAACCCTCAGCGCTAGCAGCAACCCAACCCATTACATGCCAAATGGGAGAGCGCTCATGGAAATAGGAACGATCTGGATCATCATCGCAGCCTTGGTCATCCTGCTGGAAATCTGGGCCATCTGGCACATTATCGGCAGTGACCGGCGCGCCGAGCGCAAGATGCTGTGGATCGTCTTCGTGGTTTACGCACCCTTCCCAGGGTTGCTGTTCTGGGCCTGGCGCGGGCCACGGGCAGTGAAGGGCAGGGCGGTGCTTCAGGAAAAGTGACCCTGCCAGCATCAGGCGCGGTGCGCCTGATGCTTTCGCACGCTAGACAATATTGAAACGCAGCGCCGGCCCCAGGCCGTCCACCATCAGGCAGCCATGGAATTTCACCTTCGACAGTACCCGAAGACCCTTCAGTTCATCGTGGATACGTTCACGGATCAGCTTCTCTGCTTCGATGGCCTTTTCCGAAGTGGAGCGGCTGTTGAGCTCCACCCACCCGAGCAAAGTCGTCTCGATGTGCTCGACGGTATCCAGCCCCAGGTGCTCACGCAGGTGTTGGCGCGCCTGCGCCGCATCATATTCATTTTCCCCCGGGTCGCGCGGTTTGATTGTGTAGGCGAGTTGAAAGTCATGTTTGCTCATGGTGATTTCCTTGTTGCATAAAGGCCTCCATGCCGGGACTGGCAATCTAGCGCTTGCCGAGCGTTAAGCAAACAGACGCGAAGTTCACCAATACATGGGTGCTGTGCGAAACGTCCTACATCTCGCTTGACCTTGAGTTAACTTGAGGTCCGATACTTCGCCGCTCTTCCATCTGAGCGAGGGCGTGTCGTGACCTGCCAAACTGCATTCCAGCTAAGCAACCCTGAGGGCCTGTACGACCCCAGTGGCAATGCCTATTCCCACGTCGCCGAGGTACGCACCGGCAGCCGTCTGCTGTACATCGCCGGCCAGGGCGGGGAGGACAGCAACGGCCAGTTGTCACCCTTGTTTGCCGAACAAGCCCGCCAGGCACTGGTCAACCTTGAGCTGGCCCTGGCGTCCAAAGGCGCCAGCCTGGCGCAGGTGTTCAAGCTGACCCTGCTGATTGTCGAGCACTCCGAAACGCGCCTGCGCCAATGGGTGGCCGAAGCCGAAAAGGCCTGGGGCCCGCACATGAAACCGACCTGCACGCTGGTCCCGGTACCCCGGCTGGCGCTGGATGGCATGCTGGTGGAAATCGAAGCGGTAGCAGCGCTTTAACGCAAGGTGATGCTGTGGTGGCGCCCTGGAAACACTTTGTTGTATATCGGTATACGCATGGCCGCTATAACAACAATATTCCCTCAGAGGTGACCACACCATGAGCACCGGCACCACCACGCTTGCCGACCGCAAGGCCAAGGCCTGGGTCTGGCCCGCACTCTTCAGCCTGATAGCTTTTGCCGCCAACTCGGTGTTCTGCCGGCTGGCGCTGAAGGACGGGGCCATCGACCCGGCGTTGTTCACCGTGGTGCGCCTGGCCAGTGGTGCGTTGTTTCTGCTGCTGTTGCTCCGCCTGCGCAAACCGGCGCTGGCCATGGGCGGCAGTTGGCGTGGCGGCCTGGCCTTGTTCCTTTACGCCTTCCTGTTCTCTGCGGCGTACCTGCAGCTGGGCGCAGGTGCAGGGGCATTGCTGCTGTTCGGTGCCGTGCAGATCACCATGTTCGGCTTTGCCTGGTACAAAGGTGAACGCATCACCGCGCGCATGCTGCTGGGCATGTTGATTGCCTTTGCCGGCCTGCTGGTGTTGCTGTTGCCCGGCGCAGCGGCGCCGCCCTTGGCCAGTGCCTTGTTGATGAGCCTGTCTGGCGTGGCCTGGGGGGTGTACACCTTGCTGGGCAAAGGCTCGCCCAGGCCACTGGCCGATACTGCCGGCAATTTTGCCCGCAGCCTGCCTTGCCTGGCGCTGCTGCTACCGATGCTGTGGCTGGGCGCTGGCCCGCACCTTACGCCGCTGGGCTTGTTGTATGCCTTGGGCTCCGGTGTGCTGGCCTCTGGTGCAGGCTACGCCGTGTGGTACGGCGTGGTCAGGCAGGTCAGCGCACAACAGGCAGCAACCATGCAGTTAAGTGTGCCGGTGATTGCTGCATTGGGTGGTGTTGCCCTGATTGGCGAGCCGTTGTCGTTGCGCTTGCTGATTGCGTGTGTGGTGGTACTGGGCGGTATTGCCCTGGCGCTGGTGCCACGGCGCTAGAAGAAACTGCGCTGCGCCTTGAGCGTGACCACGCTGTCGCAATAGGTGTTGATGCCCGAATAGGCATCGCAACCGCCGCCACTGAGATTGGAGTTGCTGTAGATCAGGTTCAGGTCGATGCCCAGCCAGGGCCGCGACAGCTCCAGTGACCAGTCGGAAAAGGCATTCACCTGGCTGCCGTCGCCAATGGTAAACGGCGTGCCCAGGCTATGATGGGCAAGCTTGACGGTCAGGTCGACATCAAACAGCGGCAATTGGCCAAAGTCAGCAAACAAAGTGCCGGTGCGGTTGTCGGGGTTGTCGCGCAGCGCGCCGCCGAAGCGGTTGCCCAGCACCGAAATGCCACCGTACAGGGCATAGCTATCGGGGCCAGCGATAGTCGGTTGGCTGTAATGGATCAACCCCACTTCGTATCCCAGGCTGCTGTCGAAATGGTGCTTGTAGCCCAAGTAGCTGTCCAGGCGCAGGGTCGAATTGGGGGTGACGCCCATGCTCGGGGCGTACTGGCCCAGGTACCAGCCACTGGGGTGGCTGAAGTCGAGGCCACCGTGGAATGCGCCGACGGCACTGGGTGAGATAAGGCCTTGGGCCATGCTGCGCGAGGGCGTTGTGCCGAGCGTGAAGTCGAAATCACCCAGTTCGCGTTTGATCTGCTGGGCCAGCAGCACTGGGCTGAACAGCAGTGCAGCACTCAGCAACAGAAGGGGCCTGGTCATGGTCTCCGTCCTGGAAGGCTTGCGGTTGAGCGGTAGAGGATACCTGTGCTGTCAGAGGGAGGAAACCTTTGCCTGCCCCACTCAGCCTTTGGTCGAACGGTCTGCGTCGATGGCTTCGGTCACCACTGGCAGGTTGCCGGCACGCTGGATCACCCGCCGTTGCTGCTCGTAGTCGTCCAGCGAAAGGCCGCGGCGTTGCAACGCTTCCAGTTGCAGTTGGCGGGTTTCTTCGGCGCTGTAGGCGCGCAGTTCAGGGTGGTTGGCACAGCCAGCCAGCACAGCAATGCTGGTAGCGGCCAGGGCAGTGAGCAAGAGGCGGGCCTTGGTGTTCATCGAGCAGCTCCGGAATGCAGGGGATTCGCCAGGTTCGAATCGATGGAGCTAGGTTATTAAGCCTGGGCGATCAGTAGAAATCGCCTTGTTCGATAGTCACTATTGACGTAAGCATCAGTGCTAAAAGTTTGCGCCCTCGCATCTGGCCAAACGCATCGCCATTGCTACCCTTAACCCACGCGATCTGACCTGATGGGGATAAGCGATGCGCATGCCATTGTTTGCTTTGCTGTCGGCGCTGATGTGCCTGAACGCGGCGCCCGGCCTGGCGCAAGACGTACCCGCCCCCGACCCGGCCCCGCAAGCCGACACGGTCGCGGCCAAAACCCCGGTGTTCACTCAAGAGCAGCTGGACCAGATGCTGGCGCCGGTTGCGTTGTACCCCGACCCGCTGCTGGCCCAGGTACTGATGGCGGCCACTTACCCGGGGCAGGTGAGCGAAGCGGTGGCCTGGTCCAAGGCCAACCCCAAGGCGTCGGGTGATGCTGCTGTCAAACAGGTAGCGAAGCAGCCGTGGGACCCGAGCGTGCAAGCGCTGGTGGCCTTCCCGCAGTTGCTGGCGACCCTGGGGCAGGACCCGGTGTGGGTGCAGCGGCTGGGCGATGCCTTTCTGGCACAACCCGACGATGTCATGGGGGCAGTGCAACGCTTGCGGCACCAGGCACAGGCGGCCGGCAACCTGCAAAGCAACCAGTACCAGAATGTGACCGTGCAGGCCGCCCCGGCCACACAGGCGGCCAGCAGCCCACCCTCCACCATCATCATCCAGCCCGCCGACCCGCAAGTGGTGTACGTGCCCAGCTACAACCCGACCACCACCTATGGTACCTGGGCCTACCCGGCCTCACCGCCGGTGTACTACCCGCCGCCGCCAATGTACTACCCCGGTTCCGCGCTGGTGGCCGGCCTGGCCTTCGGTACCGGTGTAGCCATTGTCGCCTCGCTGTGGGGCGACTGTGACTGGGGCAACAATGACATCGACATCGACGTCAACCGTTACAACAACATCAACGCCAACAACCGCATCACCAACAACCAGAACAAATGGCAGCACAATGCCGCGAACCGTGAAGGCGTGCCTTACCGTGATGCCCGCAGCCGCCAGCAGTATGGCCGCCAACTGGACGGCGCCACCCAGCGCACCGCCTTCCGTGGCGACGACGCCCAGCGGGCGCAGGCTCGGGACAAGGCCCGGGCCTCGATGGACCGCGCGGGCATGGAGCGGCCGGCCACCGACAACCGCCAGGCACGCCGGCAAATGCGCGATGCGCAGGCGGGCAATTCGGTGGGCAACCGCATGCAGTCCCGTGGCGACAATCCAAGAGCAACCGACCGTCGCCAGGAAACACGCAGTGCCCAAGGCCGGCAGGTAGCACAAAACCGGCCGGCCAACAGCGCCGGCCGGGCGCGTAACAATGCCTTTGATGGCGTGCGTTCGCCGTCACGCACCAACCTGCAGGCCAACCGCGGTCGTACCAGCCAGTCGTTTGCTCAGCGCCCCAATGCATCACGTGCTGCCGGGCATCAGATCTCCCGACCCAGTGCGCCAATGCGTCGCGGCGGAGGAGGCCGTCGATGAACCGTCCAGTATTTGCAGCCATGCTGCTTGCGGCAGGCTTGGCATGGTCTTCCCTGGCGGCTGCCCAGGAAGCCTTCCCGACGCCGGAAAAGGCCGTGGAGTCCTTCGTTGCGGCGCTGGGCACGGAAAAGGCCGATGAAGCCCGCCTGGCCCAGTTGCTGGGTGATGACTGGCGCACCTACATCCCGCGTGGCGGTGTGCAACGCAGCGACGTGGACACCTTCCTGGAGCAGTACCGTGCGCAGCACAGTATCGACATGGCTGGTGAGGGCAAGGCCATCCTGGCGGTGGGCAGTGATCACTGGACGTTGCCCATACCATTGACCAAAAGCAGCCAAGGCTGGCGCTTCGATCTCAAGGCCGGCAGCGTCGAGATTCGCGCCCGGCGCATCGGCCGAAACGAACTGGGCGTTGTGCAGTCGCTACTGGCCTATCACGATGCGCAAATGGAATACGCCACCCAGGACCACAACGGCAACGGTGCGCTGGAGTACGCGCAGAAAATCTTCAGTGAGCCTGGCAAGCAGGATGGCTTGTACTGGGATGACGACGGCGATGGGCAGGTCAGCCCGCTGGGGCCGCTGTTTGGCCAGGATGTGGTTGGCGATGACTGGTATGGCTACCACTTCCGCATCCTCGACGCACAAGGCCCATCTGCCCCCGGTGGTGCCTACAGCTACCTGATCGGCAACCAGATGAGCCGCGGCTTCGCCATGGTCGCCTGGCCGGCCAAGTACGACGACACCGGGGTGATGAGTTTCATGATCAGCCATGACGGCCAAGTGTTCGAGAAAGACCTCGGGCCACACGGGGACAGGCTGGCCAAGGACATGAAACGCTTCGACCCGGATGACAGCTGGAAGGTGGTGGATGTGGCGACAGGGGATTGAGCCCGGAAATCACTGCAATCGCGCAGCCCTGATTTCTCGCGCCGTGCACCCGTAGTGCTGGCGAAATGCCCGGGTGAATTGCGCCTGGTCGGTAAAACCCCAACGGAATGCCAGCTCGCCAATGGCCAGGTGGCAATGCGGGTCACGCAGTTGTCGGTGCACGGCCTCCAGGCGTTGTTGGCGCACCCACTCGCCAAGGGTGTAGGGCGTGATCGCAAACAGCTTGTGCAGGTAGCGCAACGACAGCCCGCAGGCGCTGGCGATGGCGGCGGGTGACAGTTCGGGGTCGCCAAGGTGTTGCAGCACATACTGCTCGACGCGGGTCAGGTGCAGGGTGCTGAGGTTGCTGCCTTCGCTGCCTAGCACGCGTTCGTCCTGCTGCAGCGCCAGCAGCAAGGTGGCCGTGGCTTGTTCCAGCAGCAAGTGGCGGCCGGCCGTGGGGCTTGCGTCGAAATGGCGGGCGCACAGGTCCAGTTGCTCGACAAAGATGCGCCCCAGGCCCTGGCTGGCATCGAAGCAGTGCCTGGCGTAGCGCTTGTGCCCTAGCAGGTTGGCCTTGAGTGCGCGCTCGGGCAGTTTGAGCACCCACAGGTCGTTCTGTGCGTTGTAGTGAAAACGGTAGGGTGCGTCGCCGCGCTCGACAATGAACCCGCCGGGGCTGCAACTGAGCGTGTGACCGTCTTGTTCGAAGTGCACTTCGCTACTGCGCGGCACCGTCACCAGGTAGAACGCTTCGTGGTCCTGGCCGATGTGAGCCTTGTTGCGCGAGTAGCCCAGCGGGCTGGAGCGCAAGCGTGAAAGGCTGAGTGGCGTGCTGGGCGTGCTCCAGCGCTGCAGGTGGCCATCGAACGGCTGCCCGCTGGCAAACTCCAGGCTCAACGGGAAGTAAGTGTCACTGATGGCTTCGGCCCAGCGCACCTGGCGCTCGGGCTGCGCCCAGCCTTGGGTCGAGAGTTCTGTGGGCATGGTGTGTCCTTTTTCAAAGAGGGCAGCATTGAAAAAAGGAACTGCAGGCAAGCTACTCAAGCGGCTCTTGTTATTGTGCAAACCGCCCGACAGCGCAAGGCTGCCGGGCGGCTTTCAGGCCCATGATCGGCGCACGCCGACCGTTTGATCAAGCCCCGCGTGTCACCCGGTAGGTGGCCGAAGGTTCCAGGCGCGCCTGCCAGCCGGGTGGCAGGACGATGTTGGTGGTGTCTTCCTCGATGACGCAGGGGCCGTGTACGGTTTGCCCTGGCAACAGGCGGTTGCCGTTGAACACCGGCGTGGGCTGCCACTCGCCCTCGGCACTGAACAGCATCGGGCGGACGCCTTCCGGGGCTGGCGCGGGTGGTTGCGCCGAGCCCTGCAACTCGGGCTGTGGCGGGCGCGGCAGGTGGCCAATGACCGAGCACTCCAGGTTCACCAGCTCCACCGGGCTGTCGGGCTCGCTGTACGAGTACAGGGTCTGGTGTCGGCTGTGGAAGCGGCTGATCAGTGCGGCCAGGCCCGCGTCATCCAGTGCATGCTGCTGCAGCTCTACGCTGCATTCATGAATCTGCCCCAGATAGCGCATTTCAAGGGTGTAGTGGCAGCTGCTGGCCTGGTCGCCAAAACCGTCCTCGCGCAGGTTTGCCAGGCCTTGTTTACGCAGCCCGGCAAGGGCCTGGTTGAGCTGCGCCAGGTCCACGTGCCCGGTGTCCAGCCGCATCGACAGGCTGGTGAGCTGGTCGTAGCGCACATCGGACAGGATCTGGCCGAATGCACACAAGCCTGAGGCCACCTTGGGGATCAACACCGTCTGCATGCCGATTTCCTCGGCCAGGCGCACCACGTGCATGCCCGCTGCGCCACCTGCGCCGATCAGGGCGAAGTCGCGCGGGTCGTGGCCGCGCTCGATCGACACGCGGCGAATGCCGTTGACCATGTTCAGGTTGACCAGCGTGGTGATGCCGAACGCCGCGCGTTCCACGCTGATACCTAACGGTTCGGCGATCTTGCTTCGGATAGCGTCCAGTGCGGCTTGGCGGTCAAGGCGGATGCTACCACCCAGCAGCGCGCCATCGGGCAGGTAGCCCAGGGCCAGGTTGGCGTCGGTTACCGTGGGTTCGCTACCGCCTTTGCCATAGCACACCGGCCCTGGCATGGCGCCGGCGCTGCGCGGGCCGACCTGAAGCATGCCGAACTCGTCCAGGTGGGCGATAGAGCCGCCGCCAGCGCCCAGGGTCTCCACCTGGATCATTGGCACGCCAATGCGCTGGCGCAGAAAATCGACGTCCTTGCTGAAGTTGGTGCGCCCAGCGTTGGTCAGGGTGATGTCGAACGAGGTGCCGCCCATGTCCACGGTGATGACGTTGTCGATACCGAACGGCTTTGCCACCGCCAGCCCGGCCTGTGGCGCCGAGGCGGGGCCGGAGTTGATTGCATTGACGGCGCGCTCGCGCATCAGGTGCCCCGGCGCCAGGCCGCCGTTGGACTGGAAGTAGCGCACTGGCTGCTGCGCGCCAAGCGCCTGGAACAGGCTGTCGATACGCGCCACATAGCGCGCCATTACGGGGCTGAGGTAGGCGTTGACCACGGTGGTGGAAGTGCGGGTGTACTCGCGGATCTGTGGAAACACCTCGCAGCCGGTGCAGACGAACACCCCGGGCAGGGCGGCCCGTACCAGCTCGGCGGCCCGCTGCTCGTGGCTGGGGTTGCGTACCGACCACAGGAAGGAAATGGCCACGGCCTGCACGCCTTCGGCACGGAAGTAGTCGATGGCATCGTGAATGGCGCGCTCGTCCAGCGGGCTGTGCTCACGGCCATCGCCGAGGATGCGACCACCTACCGGGCGGCGCAGATGGCGCGGGGCAAGCATGTGTGCCGGCGGGTAATGGGCGTCGTAGCGGTGGCCTTCCTCCTTGTGACCCAGGCGGATTTCCAGGCTGTCCTCATGGCCTTCGGTGCACAGCAGGCCCACCTTGACCCCGGTGCGCTCGATCAGCGCATTGAGGGCCACGGTGGTGCCGTTGATGCACAGGTCGCAGTTGGCGATGAGTTCGGCCGGGCTGCGCCCGGTTGCGTCGGCAATCTGCGCCAGGCCGGCGCGAATGGCCAGGGTGCCATCCTGCGGCGTGGACGGGGCCTTGAACAGCTGCACGCCGCCGTCGCGGTCGGCCAGGATGAAATCGGTGAAGGTGCCGCCGGCATCGATGCCCAGGCGATATTGATTACGCATGATGGTTCTCCGGTCAGCGCGGGGTGCGGGCAAGGCGGGTTGCGGTTTCGTCGAGGCGGCCATCGTCATCGAGGACCACGCCATACTCCAGGGCTGCCCCTTGTGGCGAAACCAGGCCGTTGCGCACATCCTCCAGTACGGCGGCGACCGGGCGGCGCAGCGGGTCGCCGTAGCCACCGCCCCCCGGGTTGATGTTGATGATGCGTTCACCGGGTTGCAGGGTGAGCATCGGGTTTTGCGTGTAGTGGTCTTCGCTACCGTCGACGTGGCGGTGGATCAGCCGGCCCAGCTTGGGTTCGAGCAGGGCATTGCGTGCCCCGGCGGCACCGGCGGTGGGCAGTTGGCGGCCCTCGCCGAAACCGACCACGGTCATGGCATGCTCAAGCGGTTCGATTTCCAGGCGGGTGCCCGAACCGCCGCGAAATTCACCGGCGCCACCACTGTCGGCCATCAGGCTGTAGCGGTGGATCAGCACCGGGTAGGCGTGTTCAAGCAGTTCGATGTCGCCGCTCATCAACGCCCCGAAGCAGCACAGCGGGCCGCAGGCGTGCCAGCCATCCATCACTTTGTTGGCACCGGCGCCAGAAATGATCGAAGCCAGCACCATCGTCACGTACTCGCTATTGCCGTTGCGTGGGTCGTGGCCGGCAATGTTGATACCGCTGGTGTGCCCCCAGGAAGCCGTTACCCGCTGTGGTGAGGCTTGCTCCAGTGCTGTGCGCACGGCATCGGCGAGGGTTTCCATCGGTGTGGTGGTGCAGTTGACGTGGGGCGCTGGTTCTTCGGCGTTGCACAGGGTACCCCTGGGCCCGACATCGACCGTGATGCAGCGGTACAGGCCCTCGTTGTAAGGGGGCGCCACCTGGGCGAACATCATCAGCCCCAGGTACACGCCCGACACCGAGTTGCCCTCGTAGGAGTTGATGAAGTAGGGCACTTGTGGCGGGCTGTCGATACGCACGTGGGCCTGGTCACCACGAATCGTCACATGGGCGGTGATGGCCAGCTCGCCCAGGCCGTGGCCGGCATCTTCCAGTACGGCGGTGCCGCTGTAGTCACCGTCCGGCACATCGCGCAACAGCGCGCGCATGTGCCGGTCGGCCATGTTCTTCAGCTCGCCAATGCAGGCACGCACTTGCGCCACGCCATACTTGTCCAGCAGCGCCAGCAAGTGCCGCTCGCCCACCTTGCAGGCGCCGTACTGGGCATTCAGGTCACCTTCCTGATAAGGGCGGGCGCGCATGTTGGTGAGCATGAAGTTGATCACGTCTTCGCGGCGCTTGCCCTTTTCCCACAGCTTGACCGGTGGAATGCGCAGGCCTTCGGCATAGATCTCCTTGGCATCGGGGTTGTAGCCGGCCGGTACCGGGCCACCGATGTCGGTCAGGTGGCCCTTGCACACGGTCCAGAACACAAGTTCGCCCTGGTAGTACACCGGCTTGTACATGCAGCAGTCGAGAATATGGCTGCCCTTGTAGGCGGGGTCGTTGTGGTAGATCACGTCGCCTTCGGCGATGTCGTCGCCGAAGAACTCGGCCACGCACTTCATGGCCGGGATCAGCGAGCCCAGGTGGATGGGGATGTCCTGGCCTTGCAGGATCATTTCCGGCAAATGGTCGAACAGCGAGTTGGAATAGTCGTGGGCCAGGTTGAACACACTGGAGCGCCCGGTCTTTTCCAGGGTCAGGGTCATTTCGCGTTGCGCTGTTTCCAGCGCACCCCGGACAACCGCAAGGGTGATCGGATCTACTGTCTGCATAGGTCACCAACGTTTGTTCTTGTGCTTTGGGTGCGTGCCGCGGCAAGGCGGCGCGTGGTGACAGGCTACGGGCAGGGTGGGGGAAAGGCTTGTCGCTGGGTGTACTGGTTGTTGTGTCTGGGCGCACTTGCGGGGCGGGTTTGTATAGGCTTACTGCCCCAGCATCTGTCGCACCAGCCACTGCCCCGCGGGCCCCAGTGCCCGCCGGCTGGACCAGGCCACATCCATGTCCACCCGGCGCGGGTAACCCGCTATCTGCAACTCCACCAGCTCATTGCCAAACCTTGCCACCAGCGCCCTGGGCAGTTCGGCCCAGCCAAACCCGCGCACGGCAAACTCCAGCAGGGTGAGGTAATCCGGTGCCGACCAGGCCTGGCCGCGGCCGTGGTGCAGGCTGGGGGCATAGGTCTTGATGTACAGCTGCCGTGCGTTTTCAAGGTGTTGCGTCTGTACTGTTTCCACGCTCGCCAACGGGTGCCCGCTGGCCACATACACACCAAACTCCGCCTGCTCAGGCAAGCGGGCTACGGCAACGTCGGCGGGGTAGCCGGGCTGTGTGGCAAGGATGCCGACCTGAGCCAGGCCCTGCTGGATCATTTCGATTACATCGGCGTCTTCCGCCGGGCCACAGCGCAGTTCGGTGTGCGGGTAGTGCTGGGCAAAGCGGGCCATTACGGCGCCCTGGAAGGTGACGCTGTAGCTGTCCGACATTACCACCGAGACCAATGCCTCCACGTTCTGCGCCAGCCTTACCGCCAGCGCATCAAGCTGGGCGCTGGCATCGAGAATCGCCTCGACATGGCTCAACACCTGTCGGCCCGCCTCATTCAGTGTGGGGTGCCGCCCGCCGCGATCGAACAGCGGGCAGCCTATGTCAGCCTCGAAATTGGCAATGGCGATGCTGACGGTGGACTGGCTTTTGCGCAATTTGCGCGCCGCAGCAGAAAACGAACCCAGCGATGCGGCTTCGACAAAGGCGACCAGAGCTTCGGGTGAGTAGCGCATAGTATTGATAAAACCGATGTTAGCTATGTCGCGAGTATCTGTTCTATCAAAGAAAATAGGAAGCACGACTCACGCAATGGATGGAATTTGCAATGAAAACGGTTTCTTTCACCGAACGCCTGGTACACGCCGTGGGCTATGAAGTGTTCGCGGTGCTGCTGTGCGCACCGCTGTTGTCCTGGGTGATGGGCAAATCGCTGGCGACGGCGGGGGCACTGGCGGTAACCCTGTCGCTGATCGCCATGGTGTGGAACATGGTCTACAACGCGCTGGTCGACCGCTGGGTACAGACCGAACGCATCCACTGGAAGGCCAGTGCGCGTTTTGTGCACGGCCTGGGCTTCGAGGCCGGGCTGGTGGTGTGGTGCCTGCCAGTGGCGGCATGGATGCTGGATATTTCGCTGCTGCAGGCGTTCATGGTGGAGCTGGGCTTCTTCGTGATCATCCTGCCCTATACCGTGCTGTACAACTGGGCCTTCGACAAAGCCCGGCACCTGCTGATGCAGCGTCGTTTGGCATAACTCTCAGGCCTGATGCGGTCTCCTTGTAGGAGCGGCCTTGTGTCGCGATCGGGCCGCAAAGCGGCCCCAGGATTTCAGCGCAATGGCATAAACTGCTGGGGCTGCTTTGCAGCCCGATCGCGACACAAGGCCGCTCCTACAAAGGCCGCGCAAGCTTTCATGGGCACAAAAAAAACGGGGCATGCCATTGCTGGCATGCCCCGTTTTCATACAGCTGATGTGCCTCAGGCGACCTTGACGATCCAGCCTGCCGGTGCTTCAACATCACCGCTCTGGATGCCGGTCAGCTCGTTGTAGAGCTTCTGGGTAACCGGGCCGACCTTTTCCAGGTCGTGGAACACGTGCAGCTTGCCGTTGTACTCGATACCGCCGATCGGGGTGATTACCGCTGCGGTACCGCAAGCCCCGGCTTCAATGAAGCGGTCCAGCTTGCTGATTTCGACGTCGCCTTCGATCACGGTCAGGCCCAGGCGCGATTGCGCCAGTTCCATCAGCGACAGGCGAGTGATGCCTGGCAGCACCGAGGCCGATTTAGGGGTAACGAACTCGTTGTTGGCAGTAATGCCGAAGAAGTTGGCCGAACCGACTTCCTCGATCTTGGTGTGGGTCAGCGGGTCGAGGTAGATGGCGTCGGCGAAGTTGGCCTTCTTGGCCTCAGCGCCTGGCTGCAGGCTGGCAGCGTAGTTGCCACCCACCTTGGCAGCGCCGGTGCCTTGTGGGGCGGCGCGGTCGAAGCTGGAAATCTGGAAGTTGTGCGGCTTCATGCCGCCCTTGAAGTACGAGCCAACCGGAATGGCGAAGACCGAGAAAATGAACTCGGGGGCGGTGCGCACGCCAATGTTGTCACCGGTGCCGATCACGAACGGGCGCAGGTACAGGGCGCCTTTGCCGTGCGGCGGCACGAACTTTTCGTTGGCCTTGACCACTTGCTTGCACGCTTCGATGAATACATCGGTCGGCACATGCGGCATCAGCAGGCGAGCGCAGCTGCGCTGCATGCGTGCGGCATTCTGGTCGGGGCGGAACAGGTTGATCGAGCCGTCCTTGCAACGGTAGGCCTTGAGGCCTTCGAAGCATTGCTGGCCATAGTGCAGGGCCGTGGAGCCTTCACTGATGTGCAGGACGTTGTCGTCGGTCAGGGTGCCCTTGTCCCACTCGCCATTGCGCCATACGGACAGGTAGCGTTTGTCGGTTTTGATGTAGTCGAAACCCAGCTTGTCCCAGTTAATGCTTTCGTTGCTCATGACACCCTCATTGTCTTGCAAGTGCCCGATCGCTCGGGCTGCTGTTATATGCGCACCACGCCACCATAATACATCCGTCGCGGATCGGGAACGGCCAGTCACGAATTGATAGCCTGCGATGCATTATTCACGATCCGCTGCACTTGCAGGAGCAGCCTTGTGCTGCGAAGAGGCCGGTGCCATACGCCGCGTTGCATGCTTCGCGGGCAGGCCCGCTCCCACAGGATAATGCGGTGCTTGCGGGTGCTTTGCTCGGTTTAACGCCCAACCAGGCGCCTACCCCAGTCGCCGCCGTGGCCGCGTGCGCACGCTTCTTCACTGTCGAAACGCACATGCCAAGCCGGATGGTCCAGTTGAATGCCAGCGTGGTCCAGCGCCTGGCTGGTCAGCGCCAACATGCGTGCCTTTGCTTCGCCCGCCAAGGCAGCGGCTTTGTCGGCCTCGTGCTCGAATACCCAGGTAATGCGCAGGCTGGTCGGAAAAACCTCAGGATCAAGCCGGTGGGTAAGCCAGGTGAAACCAACAATTTCCGCCTTGGCGGTTTCGCAGGCATCGGTCAGGCACGCCACCAGCTCCCGCTCCAGGCGGGCCATTTCGCGTTTGCCCAGCGCCTTCACGGGTTGGCCTCGTCATCGATCTGCTGGCAGAAGCGCAAGCGGTTGCCGAACGGGTCGTCTACCTGCATCTGCAAGCCCCAGTCCAGGCGCTCGGCCTCGGGCCGGGCGTAGCCGTACTGTTTGCCTTGCAGTTCACGCTCCAGCGCGCGCAGGTCGTCGATGCGGGCAAACACGGTAGACCCGGGGCAGGCGTCATCGTGGTGCTCGGAAAGGTGCAGGATCAGGCCGTCGCGGTGAACCTGCATGTACAGGGGCAAGTCCGCGCTGAAGCGGTGCTCCCAGTCGACGCTGAAGCCGAGGAAATCGAGGTAGAACTCCTTGGCCTTGTCGACCGAGAAGATGCGCAGTACCGGTATGGCGGGGGCGAGAGGCATGGGGCGTCCTTGACCGTTGGCAAAGCTGCAACTTTAGCGCAGTTGCAGCCCTTGTGGTCGGCCAGCCCGCAGCAATGGTTGACCACCCGCCAGCCACTGCGTAGCCTTGCCACTTCGAGGTTCTTCGGCCAGGCCGAAGCTAAGACGGGAACGCGGTACAAGCCGCGGCTGCCCCCGCAACTGTAAGCACCGACAACGGATAGACACAGCCACTGCGCCACCGCGCGGGAAGGCGTCATCCCGCCAGCGCCTGCTGTTTTCAGGCATATGGAACGGTGCGAGCCAGGAGACCTGCCTCGCAACGTTTTCGACTTTCAACCGGGCGGGGTGATCCGGTGGCGAACAAGCCCGGCCGGCCTGGCCCGCGGCTGTCGTCCTGCATGCCCGCGCCATTCTGCCAAGGGCAATGCGACATGAAAACACTGGCCAAGCTCCCCGTTACCATCGTCACCGGCTTCCTCGGCTCGGGCAAGACCACCTTGCTGCGCCACATGCTCGACAACGCCCAGGGCCGCCGCATTGCGGTCATCGTCAACGAATTCGGCGAACTGGGCATCGACGGCGAAATCCTCAAGCAGTGCAGCATCGGTTGCACCGAAGAAGAAGCCAGCGGCCGCGTTTATGAACTGGCCAACGGCTGCCTGTGCTGCACCGTGCAGGAAGAGTTCTTCCCGGTCATGCGCGAGCTGGTGGCACGCCGTGGCGATCTGGACCACATCCTGATCGAAACCAGCGGCCTGGCCCTGCCCAAACCACTGGTGCAGGCCTTCCAGTGGCCAGAAATCCGCAACGCCTGCACCGTCGATGCGGTGATCACCGTAGTCGACAGCCCGGCCGTGGCCGCCGGCACCTTCGCCGCCTACCCGGACCAGGTCGATGCCCAGCGCAAGCTCGACCCTAACCTGGACCACGAATCGCCGCTGCACGAGCTGTTCGCCGACCAGTTGGCCAGCGCCGACCTGGTGGTACTGAACAAGGCCGACCTGATCGACGCCGAAGGCCTGGCCAAGGTCCGCGCCGAAGTGGCCGAAGAACTGCCACCGGCAGTGAAGGTGGTCGAGGCCAGCAGCGGCAAGCTGCCACTGGAAGTGCTGCTGGGCGTGGGCGCCGAGTCGGAGGCGCACATTGATGGCCGCCGTACCCACCACGATTCGCACCACGACGGCGATGATCATGACGACCATGACCACGACGCCTTCGACTCCATCTCCATCGACCTGCCAGAGGCTGACGAAAGCCTGCTGCTCGACGCCCTGACCCAACTGGTGGTGGAGTTCGGCATCCTGCGCGCCAAAGGCTTCGCCGCCATCCCGGGCAAGCCGATGCGCCTGCTGGTACAAGGCGTGGGTACCCGTTTCGACAAGCACTTCGACCGCGCCTGGCGTGCCGACGAGCCGCGCATCACCCGCCTGGTGCTGATCGGCCAGGAACTGGACGCTGCCCAGCTGGAAGCGCGCCTGCGCCAGGCCCTGGGCGCCTGACCCATGCACCTGCTGCGGACCCAGCCCGGCGGCTTCGTGCCGGACGACAGTATTGCCGATCTCGGCCAGACACCCGCCGAACTGGTGATTCTCTGCAGCGGCGACTCGCACCTGGCATTGCTCGCCGATACCGCCGAGCAGTTGCCTGAAGGCTTCCCCAGCCTGCGCCTGGCCAACCCGATGCAGGTGCAGAACCATGCGTCGGTCGACCTGTATGTCGACCAGGTGCTGCGCCATGCCAAGGTCATCCTGGTGTCGCTGCACGGTGGCGTTGGCTACTGGCGCTATGGTGTCGAGCAGTTGGTTGAGCTGGCTGCCCGTGGCGTGCAGCTGATCCTGGTGCCGGGCGATGATCGGCCGGACCCGGAACTGACCAGCCTTGGCACCGTCAACGGCGAGCAGGCCGAGCGCCTTTGGCATTACCTGCGCCAGGGGGGCAAGGCCAACGCCATCAACCTGTTCAACTGCTTGGCCAGCCAGTGGCTGGGCCGCGATTATGCCTGGGACGAGCCGCAACCGTTGCCGCGCACCGCTGTGTATCACCCGGCCAAGGGCAGTGCCGTACTGGAAGACTGGTACCCGCAATGGCACCCCGAGCACCCGGTTGCGCCGTTACTGTTCTACCGCTCGCACTTGCAGGCAGCCAACACTGCGTTCATCGACGTGTTCTGCCAGCGTCTCCAGGCTGCCGGGCTGAATCCGTTGCCGATTGCGGTGGCCAGCCTTAAAGAAAGCGCTTGCCTGGATCAGGTCGAAGCCTGGTTGGACGAGGTCGGTGCCGAGGTGCTGGTCAATACCACCGGTTTTGCCTTGTCCAGCCCCGAGCGGCCCAACCTGCGCCCGTTCCGCCGCGACATCCCGGTGCTACAGGCCATTTGCGCGCAAGACAACCAGCCCGGCTGGGAAGCCAGCGAGCAGGGGCTGGGGGCACGCGACCTGGCGATGCACATCGCCCTGCCCGAACTGGACGGGCGCATCATTACCCGCCCGGTCAGTTTCAAGGACATGGCCTGGCGCAGCGAGCGCAGCCAGTCCGACGTGGTGTGCTACCGCGCCCACCCCGAGCGCATGGACTTTGTCGCCGAACTGGCCCGCCGCTGGGTCGAACTGGCACGCCTGCCCAATGCCCAGAAACGCGTGGCCCTGGTGCTGGCCAACTACCCGACCCGCGATGGCCGTATTGGCAACGGCGTTGGCCTGGACACCCCCGCTGCCGCACTGAACATCCTCAAGGCGTTGCAGGCCGAGGGCTATCCGCTGGCCGATTTACCCGGCAGCGGCACGCAACTGATTCACCAGTTGCTCGGCGGCGTGACCAACGACCTTGACCACCTCGACCAGCGCCCCTGCGCCCAAAGCCTGAGCCTGGCCGACTACCAGGCTGCCTTCGAACGCCTGCCCGAGGCCAATCGCCAGGCCGTGCTTGAGCGCTGGGGGCCGCCCGAGCAGGACCCGATGTACCGCAGCGGCCGGCTGATGGTGGCCGGCTTGCGCTTTGGCCTGACGTTCGTCGGTATCCAGCCAGCCCGGGGCTACCAGGTAGACCCCAGCGCGGTGTATCACGACCCCGACCTGGTGCCGCCACACGGCTACCTGGCGTTTCACTTCTGGCTGCGCCACGCGTTTGCCGCGGACGCGGTGATCCATGTCGGCAAGCACGGCAACCTCGAATGGCTGCCCGGCAAGGGCGTCGGCTTGTCGGCGCAGTGCTGGCCGGACGCACTGCTTGGCCCACTGCCGAACATCTACCCGTTCATTGTCAACGATCCGGGCGAGGGCGCCCAGGCCAAGCGCCGTACTCAGGCGGTGATCATCGACCACCTGATGCCGCCGCTGACCCGTGCCGAAACCTATGGCCCGCTGCGCCACCTTGAGCAACTGGCCGACGAGTTCTACGAAGCGCAGCTACTGGACCCGCGGCGTGCCCGCGAGTTGCAGCGCGATATCCTTGAGCTGGTCAAGGTCAACCACATCGACCGCGAGCTGCAACTGGAAGGGCAGTTGGACGATGCCGCCGTATGGCTGCCGCGCCTGGACACCTACCTGTGCGACTTGAAGGAATCGCAGATTCGCGATGGCCTGCATGTGTTTGGCCAGTCGCCAGAAGGGCGACTGCGCCTGGATACGTTGCTGGCATTGTTGCGGGTTGAGCGTGGCGATGGTCGCGGCGGTAATGCCAGCCTGCTGCGGGCCTTGGCCAAGGCACTGGTGCCAGGCTTCGACCCGCTCGATTGTGAGCTTGGTCAGCCGTGGCAGGGCGCACGCCCTGAGCATTTGCAGGCCATGAGCAGTGACGCCTGGCGCACCTGTGGCGATACCCGCGAACGCCTGGAGCTTTTGGCGCAGCAGGTGATCGAGCAAGCGCTGGGCGGTACCCTGCAGCTGCCTGATCTGAGCGGATGGCAGCCGGTGCACGACGTGCTGCAGGCCATGCGCGAAGCGGTGGCACCTAGCCTGGATGCCTGCGGCGCTGCTGAAATGAACGGCCTGCTGGCGGCGCTGGCCGGGCGCTTCGTGCCTGCCGGCCCCAGCGGTGCGCCCAGCCGTGGGCGCCTTGATGTGCTGCCCACCGGCCGCAACTTCTATACCGTGGACGTGCGCAACCTGCCCACCACCACGGCCTGGCGGCTGGGCTTCGCCTCGGCCAGCCTGATCCTCGAACGCCACCTGCAGGACCACGGTGACCACCTGCGCCAGCTTGGCCTGTCGGTGTGGGGCACGGCGACCATGCGTACCGGCGGCGACGACATCGCCCAGGCCATGGCGCTGATGGGCGTGCGGCCGGTGTGGGCCACCGGCAGCCAGCGCGTTGACGATTTTGAAATACTGCCGCTGAGCCTGCTCGACCGCCCGCGGGTGGATGTGACCTTGCGCGTTTCGGGTTTTTTCCGTGATGCCTTCGGCAACCTTATCCGCTTGTTCGATGCCGCCGTGCAGGCGGTGGCCGCGCTGGACGAGCCGGACGATCTCAACCCTTTGGCCGCCCGTGTACGCAGCGAGCGTGCCACGTTGCAAGCGCAAGGCGTGGACGCCGAGCAGGCTGCGCGCCAGGCGGGTTGGCGGGTGTTCGGTGCCAAACCCGGTGCTTATGGTGCGGGGGTGCAGAACGCCATCGACGGGCGCCTGTGGCATAGCCGCGACGACCTGGCCGAGGTCTACCTCAACCACGGCGGCTACGCCTACGGCGGCAGCGACGACGGCACCCCGGCCCGCGCCCAGTTCGCCCAGCGCCTGGCCAAGGTGCAGGCGGTGCTGCAGAACCAGGACAACCACGAGCACGACCTGCTCGACTCCAACGATTACTACCAGTTCCAGGGTGGCATGCTGGCGGCGTCGGAAACCTTGTCCGGGGCGCAGGTGGCCAGCTACCACGGCGATCACAGCCAGGTAGACCGACCCCGTATCCGTACCCTCAAGGAAGAGCTGAACCGGGTGATTCGCGCCCGCGCGCTTAACCCCAAGTGGATCGACGGGGTAAAGCGCCACGGTTACAAGGGTGCCTTCGAGATGGCGGCGACGGTCGACAACCTGTTCGCCTTCGATGCCACCACGCACCTGATCGACGACCATCATTACCAGGGGCTGGCCGATGCCTACGTGCTCGACCCGGCAACCCGCGACTTCATGCGCGAGCACAACCCCGAGGCCCTGCGCGACCTCACCGAACGCCTGTTGGAGGCCCAGCAGCGCGGGCTTTGGCAGGCACCGGGCGACTACCGCGAAGCCCTTGAGGAACAACTGCTCGACGGCGAGGAACAGGCTTGAAATGAGTGAACCCGTGCAATTTCCGCTGGCCGCCGTGGTCGGGGCAGACGACCTGAAGCTGGCGCTGTGCCTGACTGCCATCGACCCGAAAATCGGCGGCGTGCTGATCGAAGGGCCGCGTGGCATGGCCAAGAGCACCTTGGCCCGCGGCCTGGCCGACCTGCTTGGCGAAGGTCCCTTCGTCACCTTGCCGCTGGGCGCCAGTGAAGAACGGCTGGTTGGCACCCTGGACCTGGATGCCGCGCTGGGGCAGGGCAAGGCGCAGTTTTCCCCGGGCGTATTGGCCCACGCTGACGGTGGCGTGCTGTATGTAGATGAGGTCAACCTGCTGCCCGACACGCTGGTCGACCTGTTGCTGGACGTGGCTGCCAGTGGCACCAACCGCATCGAGCGCGACGGCATCTCGCACCGGCACAGTGCCCGCTTCGTGCTGATCGGTACCATGAACCCGGAAGAGGGCGAACTGCGCCCGCAGTTGCTCGACCGGTTTGGCCTGAACGTGGCCCTGGAAGGCCTGCCTGAGCCTGAGGCCCGTCAGCAGATCATTCGCCGGCGCCTGGCCTTCGACAGTGACCCGCAGGCCTTCTGCGTGCAATGGGCTGCCGCCCAGGCGCAGTTGCGCGAACGCTGCCAGGCGGCGCGCCATGCTTTGGCCGACATTGCCCTGGATGACCAGGCGCTGGCCTGGATTACCGAGCGCTGCTACGCCGCCGGTGTCGACGGCTTGCGTGCCGATCTGGTCTGGTTGCGTGCCGCACGCGCCCACTGCGCCTGGCGCGGTGGTGCGGCCATCGACGAAGTGGATGTCGAGGCGGTGGCCGAGTTTGCCTTGCGCCATCGCCGCCGCGTTGCACCCCAGGCCAACCCACCTTCGGCGCCACAGCCGCCTGAGCAGCAGCCCGGCCAGCAAGGCGCCGGCAACGCTGGCGAACAAGGCGGGCAGGGTGACTGGGGGGCATTGCCGGCGCAGCCAGTAGCCAGCGGCGCACGCCGCGAGGTACCTAACTGGGCAAAAAAGCCCTGAGCATCCCCCAATCACCTGCAAAAGGGGCGGATGCCAAAGCGGGCGCAGGTAAGCAGAACGGTGCCAGCCGTGGCCGCGCGCGCAGTGCGCCAAGCGGCCGAGTGGCCTGGCTGCCGACCTTGCTCAAAGGGCGGCCACGGCTGCGTCAGGACTTGTGCTGGCAACAACGCCGGGCCAAACCGGCAGAGTTGTGGCTGGTAATCGTCGATGCCTCGGCCTCGACCCGCCGTCACCAGGCGCTGGCACACACCAAAGGGCTGCTGGCGGCACTGTTCGACCAAGCTTATCGCCAGCGCGCCCGGTTAGCCTTGCTGACCGCCAGCGGGCGCACTCCGCAGTGGCAGCGCCATGGCCTGAAGGCCTCGGCGGCCCTGCAGCCTTGGTTGCAGGCGTTGGGCGCCGGTGGCGGTACGCCGCTGATTGCGGCACTGGAACAGGCCCGTCATTGGCTACAGGCACGCCAGCGCGCCCACCCGGATGAAGCGGTGCGCTGCCTGGTGTTTACCGACGGTCGCCTGCAGCACTGGAACGCCGTGCAACCCATGCCCTGTACAACGTTGTTGGTGGACATGGAATTGGCGCCGGTGCGTGTTGGGCGTGCGCAACGCCTGGCCGAACAACTGCAGGCGGATTACCAGCACTTGCAACAGTTCAAAGTGGTGGACTGACCCGCATTGATGCGACACTGTGTCGCAAGTGTGAAAGTTGCCAGAACAGCAACTTTGTATTCGAACAAGTGCGTGGCGTTGCACGCACTTGTTTTGCCGGGCGATGTTACTTTGGCATCGACCATGGTTGCAGGTCGTAACCTTTTTCGCACAGTTCGGCACGCACTTCTTCGATCAGGCTGGCCCACTGGGCAGGGTCGGAATAGATGCGCGAAGACACTTGCTTGCTGCCGATGCGGGTGCTGGTCCGGTCGATCACTGCCAGGCTTAGCTCACCAGTACCATTGGGTGCATCCCAGGCTACGCACTGGAAGGGTTCGAAGGCGTGGTCGGCAATCAGCAGTGCTTCGTTGACACGGAGCGGGGCATTCATGGTTCGGTCTCTCTATGGTCCCAAACAGCGAAGTGAGTCCGCGTTGCTTTAAAGTCGCCTCAATGGTCGCGAAGTGCAGCGCGGGGTTATGTGTACTGATGCTCGTTGTCCGGGGGCAAGTCACACATTGGTTGTAAATTTTTTTGTCAGGCTTGAATCCGTTCTTTCCTGCGCCGCCATGTGATGTCGTTAAAGTGCGAAAATTCCCGTGGCACTTTGTAAAAAAATGCGTCAGCAGACAGACGGTACTGGGCACCGTCAACTTCGTTGCTACTGTTAAACGGGCGCCACAACTTGCTGTTTTACTTCATAAAACCAAAAACTGGCGCCAAGGATCGGTCATGCAACAGCCTGCCGCTCAACGTCGTTTGCTCATCGTCGACCCCTGCGACGACTGCCACCAATTGTTGCCTGGCCTGAGTAGCGCAGGCTGGGATGTGGACAGTTGCATGCTTGCTGCCGCGCTCGATCACCCTTGTGACGTGGGCTTGTTGCGCTTGCAGGCATCGCACTTGAGGCACCCGGACGCGGTCAAGGACATGATCAAGCGCAGTAACACCGAATGGATCGCTGTGCTCAGCGCCGAGCAGTTGCGCATGCCGGCCGTCGGCGATTTTGTCTGCGAATGGTTCTTCGACTTCCACACCCTGCCATTTGATGTGTCCCGCGTGCAGGTCACCCTTGGCCGGGCGTTCGGCATGGCGCGCCTGCGTGGCAAAGGGGCCGTCAAAGTGGACGAAGCCACCCACGAACTGCTGGGCGAAAGCCGGCCGATACGCGAGTTGCGCAAGCTGCTGGGCAAGTTGGCGCCCACCGAGTCGCCGGTGCTGATCCGGGGTGAAAGCGGTACGGGCAAGGAACTGGTGGCCCGCACCCTGCATCGGCAGTCGCAGCGCAGCGACCAGCCGTTCGTCGCCATCAACTGCGGGGCAATCCCCGAGCATTTGATCCAGTCCGAACTGTTCGGCCATGAGAAGGGGGCTTTCACGGGTGCCCATCAGCGCAAGACCGGGCGCATTGAAGCCGCCCATGGCGGCACGTTGTTCCTGGATGAAATCGGTGACCTGCCGCTGGAGCTGCAGGCCAATCTGCTGCGCTTCCTGCAAGAGAAACACATCGAGCGGGTGGGCGGCAGCCAGCCGATTCCGGTGGATGCGCGGGTATTGGCCGCCACCCACGTAGACCTGGAAAGAGCCATCGAGCAGGGGCGTTTTCGCGAAGACCTGTATTACCGCCTGAACGTGTTGCAGGTGGTAACCGCGCCTTTGCGCGACCGGCACGGTGACTTGTCGATGCTGGCCAGCCATTTTGCCCATTTCTACAGCCTTGAAACCGGTCGCCGGCCGCGTTCGTTCAGTGATCATGCCTTGGCGGCCATGGGCCGCCATGACTGGCCGGGCAATGTGCGCGAGCTGGCCAACCGCGTGCGCCGCGGCCTGGTGCTGGCCGAAGGCCGGCAGATCGAGGCACAGGACCTGGGCCTGCAAACGTTGGATCAAGGGCAGCAGCCGCTGGGCACGCTGGAAGAGTACAAGCAGCGGGCCGAACGCCAGGCCCTGTGCGATGTGCTTAACCGGCACAGCGACAACATGAGCGTGGCGGCGAAGGTATTGGGGGTTTCGCGGCCGACCTTCTACCGCTTGCTGCATAAGCATCAGATCCGCTGACTGGGGGACAGAGTGTCTTCACAATTATTAACAAAGTATCAAATGAGACAAAATTGACTCATTTCAACTTCGCCAATATCATCCGGACCGCTTTCCCATCTAAAGCTCGGGTGAATCATGAGCAACTTGCGTGCAATAGGAATGGCCAGCTGCCTGGCGGCTGTAGTCGCACTGGCTGGCTGCGGCGAAGCTGAAGCGCCGCCGTCCGCAGGCCAGAACGCCTTTCCGGTCCAGACCGTTACGGTCGCCAGCGAACCCCTGACCCTGGCGGCAACCTTGCCGGGCCGCGTCGAACCCATGCGCGTTGCCGAGGTGCGCGCCCGGGTGGCGGGCATCGTCCTGTACAAGCGCTTTGAAGAGGGCGCCGACGTAAAGGCCGGCGATGTGCTGTTCCAGATTGACCCCGCGCCATTCAAGGCCGCACTGGCACGCGCCGAGGCTGACCTGGCCAAGGCCCGGTCGGCGATGTTCGAAGCCCAGGCGAGGGTGCGCCGCTATGCGCCGCTGGTGGAGATCGAGGCAGTCAGCCAGCAGGACTTCGACACCGCCAGCGCCAACCTGCGCAGCGGTCAGGCCGCCGTGCGTTCGGCCCAGGCCGATGTCGAAACCGCTCGCCTGAACCTCGGATACGCCACGGTCAAGGCGCCGATCTCCGGCCGTATTGGCCGTGCACTGGTCACCGAAGGTGCGCTGGTGGGGCAGGGTGACGCCACGCTGATGGCGCGGGTCCAGCAGCTGGACCCGATTTACGTCGACTTTACCCAGTCTGCCGCCGATGCCCTGCGCCTGCGCCAGGCGCTGAAGGACGGCGCGTTGGCAGCCGGTGACCAGCAGGCCCTGACCGCCCGGGTGGAAGGCACTGACTACGAGCGCCAGGGCGCGCTGATGTTCACCGACGTCGCGGTTGACCGCGGCACTGGCCAGGTCACCCTGCGCGGTCGTTTCGACAACGCCGACGGCATTTTGCTGCCGGGCATGTACGTGCGCGTACACACCCCCCAAGGCACCGACAACCAGGCCATCCTGGTGCCGCAGCGCGCCATCCAGCGCGGCAGCGACGGCGAGGCGCGGGTAATGCTGGTGGGTATTGGCGGGGTTGCCGAGGCACGCAGTGTGCGCACCGGTGCCATGCACGGCGCCCGCTGGCAGGTCACCGAGGGCCTGCGCCCGGGTGACCAGGTGATTGTCGGCAGCCCTGCCGGCCTGGCCCCGGGCATGCCGGTGGCCCCGGCCCCGGCGCAACAAGCCGCAGCGCGCTGAGGCGAGGGTAACGAGATGTCCAAGTTCTTCATCAAACGGCCGAACTTTGCCTGGGTCGTGGCGCTGTTTATTTCATTGGCCGGGCTGCTGGTCATTCCTACGCTGCCGGTGGCCCAATACCCGAACGTGGCGCCGCCCCAAATCACCATCACCGCCACTTACCCCGGCGCATCGGCCAAGGTGCTGGTGGACTCGGTCACCAGCATCATCGAAGAGTCGCTCAACGGCGCCAAGAACCTGCTGTACTTCGAGTCGACCAACAACTCCAACGGCATGGCCGAAGTGGTGGTCACGTTCGAGCCGGGTACCGACCCGGAACTGGCCCAGGTCGATGTGCAGAACCGCCTGAAAAAGGCCGAAGCGCGCATGCCGCAGGCCGTGACGACCCAAGGCATCGAGGTTGAGCAGACCAGTGCCGGTTTCTTGCTGATCTACGCCCTCAGCTACAAGGAGGGCGCTGGCCAGGCCGATACCACGGCGCTGGGCGACTACGCCGCGCGCAACATCAACAATGAGCTGCGCCGGGTGCCTGGCGTGGGCAAGTTGCAGTTTTTCTCGTCGGAAGCCGCCATGCGCGTGTGGGTCGACCCGCAGAAGCTGGTGGGCTACGGGCTGTCGATCGATGATGTGAGCAATGCCATTCGCGGGCAGAACGTGCAGGTGCCGGCCGGCAGCTTTGGCAGCGCGCCAGGCAACAGCCAGCAGGAACTGACCGCCACCCTGGCCGTGCAAGGCACCCTGGATGACCCGCAAGCCTTCGGCCGCGTGGTGCTGCGCGCCAACCCGGACGGGTCGCTGGTACGCCTTGCCGATGTCGCCCGCCTGGAAGTGGGCATGGAAAGCTACAACTTTTCCTCGCGCCTGAACGGCAAACCCGCCGTGGCCGGTGCCGTGCAGCTGGCGCCGGGCGCCAATGCACTGAAAACCGCCGAGCTGGTCAAAGAGCGCCTGGCCGAGCTGAGCGCGTTCTTCCCCGAAGGTGTCGAATACTCGGTGCCGTATGACACCTCGCGTTTTGTCGACGTGGCCATCGAAAAGGTCATTCACACCCTGCTCGAAGCCATGGTGCTGGTGTTCCTGGTGATGTTCCTGTTCTTGCAGAACATCCGCTACACGCTGATCCCGTCTATCGTGGTGCCGGTGTGCCTGCTGGGTACGCTGATGGTGATGAAGCTGCTGGGCTTTTCGGTGAACATGATGACCATGTTCGGCATGGTGCTGGCCATCGGCATCCTGGTCGACGACGCCATCGTGGTGGTGGAGAACGTCGAGCGGATCATGGCCGAGGAAGGGCTGTCGCCCGTTGACGCCACCATCAAGGCGATGGGCCAGGTGTCTGGCGCAATCATCGGCATCACCTTGGTGCTGTCGGCGGTGTTCATGCCCCTGGCGTTCATGTCCGGCTCGGTGGGGGTGATCTACCAGCAGTTTTCCCTGTCGCTGGCAGTGTCGATCCTGTTTTCGGGCTTTCTGGCGCTCACCTTCACCCCGGCCCTGTGTGCCACACTGCTCAAGCCGGTGGCTCCCGGGCACCATGAAAAGCGCGGCTTCTTTGGGGCCTTCAACCGTGGTTTCGCACGGCTGACCGAGCGTTACTCGCTCATGAATACTGCTCTGGTGCGGCGTGCAGGTCGCTACATGCTGGTGTATGTCGGCATCCTGGCGATGCTCGGCTACTTCTACCTGCGGTTGCCGGAATCGTTCGTGCCTGTTGAAGACCAAGGCTACGCAATTGTCGATGTGCAGCTGCCGCCGGGTGCCAGCCGTGTGCGCACAGACGCGACCGGGCAGGCCCTGGAGCAGTTCCTGATGTCCCGCGAGGCGCTGGCGTCGGCGTTCATGGTCAGCGGCTTCAGCTTCTCGGGTATGGGCGAGAACGCCGCGCTGGCGTTCCCGACCTACAAAGACTGGTCGGTACGTGGCGCCGAGCAATCGGTGGATGCCGAAACCCAGGCAATCAACGCGCAATTTGCCGGCTTCGGGGATGGCACGATCATGGCGGTCAACCCGCCCCCCATCGACGGCCTGGGCAATGCCGGTGGCTTCGCCTTGCGCCTGCTCGACCGCGGCGGCCTGGGCCGTGAAGCCTTGCTGGCGGCGCGCGACAAAGTGCTTGGCGAGGCCAACGGCAACCCGGTCATCCTTTACGCGATGATGGAAGGGTTGGCCGAGGCGCCGCAGTTGCGGGTCGACATCGACCGTGAAAAGGCCCGCGCCCTGGGCGTGCCCTTCGAAACCATCAACAGCACCCTGGCCACCGCGTTTGGGTCGGCAGTGATCAACGACTTCACCAACGCCGGCCGGCAACAACGGGTGGTGGTGCAGGCCGAGCAGGGCGAGCGCATGACCCCGGAAAGCGTGCTGCGCCTGTACGCGCCGAACGCCGATGGCCAGCAGGTGCCGTTCAGCAGCTTCGTCACCACCCGCTGGGAAGAAGGGCCAGTACAGATCGTGCGCTACAACGGCTACCCGTCAATCCGTATTTCCGGCGATGCCGCACCGGGCTATAGCACCGGCCAGGCCATGGCCGAGATGGAGCGCCTGGTCAGTGAGCTGCCGCCGGGCATCGGCTATGCCTGGACAGGCCTGTCCTACCAGGAAAAGGTCTCCAGCGGCCAGGCCGGCAGCCTGTTCGCCCTGGCCATTTTGGTGGTGTTCCTGCTGCTGGTGGCGCTGTACGAAAGCTGGGCGATCCCGCTGACGGTGATGCTCATCGTGCCGATCGGCGCGCTGGGTGCGGTACTGGCCGTGATGGTCACCGGCATGCCCAACGATGTGTACTTCAAGGTTGGCCTGATCACCATCATCGGCCTGGCGGCGAAGAACGCCATCCTCATCGTCGAGTTCGCCAAGGAGCTGTGGGAGAAAGGCTACAGCTTGCGTGACGCCGCCATCGAGGCTGCGCGGCTGCGCTTCAGGCCGATCGTGATGACCTCGCTGGCGTTCATTCTCGGCGTGGTGCCCCTGGCCATTGCCAGCGGTGCCGGTGCCGCCAGCCAGCGGGCGATTGGCACCGGGGTGATTGGCGGCATGCTCAGCGCCACGTTGCTGGGTGTGGTGTTCGTGCCGATCTGTTTTGTCTGGGTGCTGTCATTGCTCAAACGCAAGCCAGCGCCGCAGGCCCAAGCTCCTTTGGTTGGATGATCCAGCCGCTTTGGCCCCTGGGACGCGTGCCCAGGGGCCTTTTTTTTGTGTCAGGGCGCCAGCCTGGCCTGCGCGCCATGCAGAAACAGCTGCTCCAGCGCCTGCGCCGAATTGGCACTGGCCGCGCGCCCGCGCCGTTCGGCATCGACCATGCCGTAGATCTGGGTAATGAACATTTCGGTAAAGACGGCAGCGCTGATGTCGATACGCAACACGCCCATCTGCTGTGCGCGCAGGAAAAACGCATCCATCGCCTGGGTGTAGGCCAGCCAGCGGCGGTCTTCGCTGTCGCCCAGCAAGGTGTCGGGGCGGTACTGGAACATCAGGAACACCAGCATCTCGCGGTGCTTGAGGTGCTCGGCAATCAGGTGGCGCACGGCGGCCACGGGTTCGGCCGTGTGCAGGGCGGCATTGTCGATCACCTGGTTGAGCACCCGCTCGCCATGGCTTTCGAGCATGGCGACCAGGTTGTCACGGGTGCCGCAGAAGCGGTGCAGGGTGGCTTTGCTGACGCCGGCGGTTTCGGCCAGCTCCTTCAGGGTGGCACGGGGGTGGACCACGATGGCGTGGGCCAAGGCCTTGAGTAGGCGTTCGTCGTGGGGAGTGGGGTGCATCGGCATGCCTCGCGTGGGTCGCATGGCAATTATTGTGCAGGAAATGGGCGGGGGATCAAGCTTGTGGGTCTCATATGAGACATTTTTGTGTCTTTGCTGGCCTCTTGGCAGCACAAGGCTGCTCCTACAGGTACAGCGCTGGCCTGGAGGGCGGCGCTGTACCTGTAGGAGCAGCCTAGTGCTGCGAAAGGGCCGAGATGATCAATGCGGGGCGCGCACAATGGTCTTCAGCAGGTCTTCCGGGCTGATGTGCCCCACCACCTGGGCCACCGCGCTGCCCGGGGTCGGCAGGTCGATGATGTGGCTCTTCATCTTGCCGACCACATGCATTTCGCACGGTTTGCAGTCGAACTTCAGGGTCAGTACCTCATCACCCTGAATCAGCTGCATCGGTGCCACTTTTGTGCGCACGCCGGTCACGCCTTTTGCCTGTTTGGGGCACAGGTTGAAGGAGAAGCGCAGGCAGTGCTTGGTGATCATCACCGGCACTTCACCGTGTTCTTCGTGGGCCTCGTAGGCCGCGTCGATCAGCTGCACGCCGTGGCGGTGGTAGAAGTCGCGGGCCTTCTGGTTGTACACGTTGGCCAGGAACGACAGGTGCGACTCGGGGTACACCGGTGGTGGCGTGGTCTCGGCCTTGCGCCCGCCACGTGGGTGCGCCTTGACGCGCGCCTCGGTCAGCGCCTCGATGGCTTCACGGCGCAGGGCCTTGAGCTGCGAGTTGGGGATGAAGTACGCCTGCGGCGCGTCCAGCTCGATGCTGCTGGCGTGGTACATCGTGGTACCCAGCTGGCCGAGCAGGTCGTGCAACTGGTCCAGTGCCTGCTGCGGCTTGTTGGCCTCGCCGAACGGGCCGTCCAGGGCCACCTGCACGCTGACGCCTTCCTCACTGCTAAGGGTAAGCATCAAGCGCTGCTCGCGCAGTACAGCATGCCATTCCACACCCACCCGGCGCTCGGAAGAGGTGCGCTGCAGGGCCTGCTGCCAGTTGTGGTCGAGGTTACGCGACAGCGGGTGGTTGGGCCGCAGCTTGTGCAGGCCTTCGGGCATTTCGTTGGGCTCGACACGGTAGCGGTAGCGCTTCTGGCCGTCTTCCTCGAACTCGCCGCGTGGTTCGGCGATGTTGGCGCGGAACCCCACCACTTCACGTTTGACCAGCACATTCAGGCCGTCGCCGTTGGTCAGTGGCACTTCGGTGACCACTTGCATGTCCCGCTTGCCGACCTTTTCCACCACACCTACCGGCAGGCCGGTGAAGGTTGGCGAGTCGAAGGCGCCGATGTCGACCTTGCGGTCGGTAACGAAGTAGTCGGTGCTGCCGCGGTGGAAGGTTTTGTCCGGGTCGGGCAGGAAGAAGTGCTCGGTGCGGCCGCTGGACGCTCGGGCATATTGCGGGCGGCCTTCGAGGATGGCGTCGAGTTCTTTGCGGTAGTGGGCGGTGATGTTCTTCACATAGCCCATGTCCTTGTAGCGGCCCTCGATCTTGAACGAGCGCACGCCGGCATCGACCAGGTCGGCCAGGTTGGCAGTCTGGTTGTTGTCCTTCATCGACAGCAGGTGCTTCTCGAACGCCACTACCCGGCCCTGGTCATCCTTCAGGGTGTAGGGCAGGCGGCAGGCCTGCGAGCAGTCGCCGCGGTTGGCGCTGCGGCCAGTCTGCGCGTGGGAGATGTTGCACTGGCCGGAGAAGGCCACGCACAGCGCACCGTGGATGAAGAACTCGATGGCGGCGTCGGTTTCGGCGGCGATGGCGCGGATTTGCTGCAGGTTCGGCTCACGGGCCAGTACCAGTTGGGAGAAACCGGCCTGGTCGAGGAACTTGGCCCGCTCCAGGGTACGGATGTCGGTTTGGGTACTGGCGTGCAACTCGATCGGCGGGATATCCAGCTCCATCACCCCCAGGTCCTGCACGATCAGCGCGTCGACGCCGGCGTCGTACAGCTGATGGATCAGCTTGCGTGCCGGTTCCAGCTCGTTGTCGTGGAGGATGGTGTTGATGGTGGTGAACACGCGCGCATGGTAGCGACGGGCGAACTCGACCAGTTCGGCGATTTCGCTGACATCGTTGCAGGCGTTATGGCGCGCGCCAAAGCTTGGGCCGCCGATGTAGATGGCGTCAGCGCCGTGCAGGATCGCTTCACGGGCGATGGCCACGTCACGGGCAGGGCTGAGCAGTTCCAGGTGATTCTTTGGAAGGGACATGTCGTTATATTTTCGGGCTGCCACGGTTTAGGCGGGCATTGTAGCGGCGAAACGGGCTGGCGGCATCATCGGGGTGCCGGGAGGTGCAGGCTTGATGTACGGCAGGTGCTCGTTGTAGGAGCGGCCCAAGGCCGCTCCTACAACGGCGATTCAGCGCTTGGCGGCCATTGCGGTTACTTCAACGCGCATGCCTTCGAACGCCAGGGAGGCTACACCCACGGCGGCGCGCACCGGCCATGGCTTGCTGAAGAAACGCTGGTAAACCTCGTTGAACGCGGCACGGTCAGCCATGTCGGTGAGGTAGATGGTCAGGTGCAGCACGCGGTCCATGCCGCTACCAGCCTTTTCCAGCGCCACTTTCAACGCCTCAAGGGTGCATTCGCTTTGCGCGACGATGCCGCCCAGCTCCAGGCTGCCATCGGCGTGGGTCGGAATCTGGGTGGTGACCAGCACGCCGTTGTACTCGGCGACGTCGGACGAAATCGACTCGGCGTCCGGGTCCGGGGTGTAGATGATGTCTGCTTGTGCCATGGTGTTTTGCCTTGCAACGGAAGGAAAACGGCAAGCCTACGCGAGCAGGCGGGCCCGGTCGAGGGCGCCCAGGTGTTTGAAATGCGCGGCGTTCACCGTCAGAATCGCGGCCCATTGCAAAGCCAGGGGCACACTTTGAACGAACAGACTTTGTCCAGGCGCCTGGAGCGCGTGGCTGCACATGTGCCGCAGGGCGCGCGCTTGGCTGATATTGGCTCGGACCACGGCTACCTGCCGGTGGCCTTGATGCTGCGCGGCGTACTGGAGGCCGCAGTAGCGGGCGAGGTGGCACAGACGCCGTTCGCTTCGGCCCAGCGCAATGTGCGCAGAAACGGCCTGCAAGCGCGGGTAACCGTGCGCCTGGCCGATGGCCTGGCTGCGGTCGAGCCGCAAGACCGTATTTCGGTGGTCAGCATCTGCGGCATGGGCGGCGACACCATGTGCGAGATCCTCGAGGCCGGCAAGCAGCGCCTTGGCGGCGTCACGCGCCTGGTATTGCAGCCCAACGGTGGTGAGCGCGAGCTGCGCCAGTGGCTGGCGGGCAATGGTTACCAGATCGTCAGCGAAGAGCTGCTACGGGAAAACCGCTTCGACTACGAAATCATCGTCGCCGAGCCGGGCAGCGTGGTGTATAGCGCTGAACAGCTGTACTTCGGCCCGGTGTTGATGCAGGAGAAAAGCGAGGCGTTTCTGGTCAAGTGGCGGCGCATGCTGCGGCAGAAGCAGCAGACCCTGGCCAATTTCCAGCGGGCCCGCGATGCGGTGCCTCAGGCGAAAATCGACGATTTCAATCAGCAGGTGGGCTGGATCACCCAGGTTCTGGCATAACTCACTGCTGCGAGCAGTTGCCCATTTCGCGGTAATCGATTTCGCGTTTCTGGCCTTGGTGGTCGACATACACCATGTGTGCGGTGCCAATCTGGCAGTCGGCGGCGTTGCTGGCCGGGGTGATGGAGATGACCTTGGCCACGTCCAGCGGCATGCCGTACTCATAATGGCTGCTGGTTGGCTGTGCACTGCCCGCATCGGCAAAGGCACCGAACGAGGCGAGGGTGGCGGCAACAGCAAGGACAGCGATCGAACGTTTCATGGCAGGCTCCTTTTGTTCAATGTATGACTAATGATGTATTCATTGGTCATCCACAATAAATGGGCTACTCCGTGATAGATTCCTGCCTGTAACGCAAGAATAAGACTGAACAAGGAGCACACCTTCATGGACATGCTGCACGCCATGCGTACCTTCGCCCGGGTGGTGGAATGTGGCAGCTTCGCTGCGGCCGCCAACGCGCTGGATATCTCTGCCGCGCAGGTTTCGCGCATCGTCGCCGAGCTGGAAAACCAGCTGCAGACCCGCCTGCTGCACCGCACCACCCGGCGTTTGCGCATGAGCGAGGCGGGTGAGCGGTTTCTGGAACGTGCCCGGCAGATCATGCTGCTGACCGAAGAAGCGGTGGGTGAGGCCCGCGGTGCGCACCTCACGCCTCGTGGCCACCTGCGTTTGCATTGCCCGCACGGCCTGGGCCTGTTGCTGATGCCGCTGGTGGCCGGCTACAACGCGCTGTGCCCGGAAGTGGTAATCGAGCTGACGCTGTCCCAGCGCAACCCTGACCCGCTGGCCGAAGGGCATGATGTGGTGATCACCGTGGACGGTGCGTTGCCAGACTCACAGCTGATTGCCGTGCCGCTGGGCAATATTTTCAGTATCCCCTGCGCAGCACCCAGCTACCTGGACCGGCATGGCGTGCCTGAGCGCCCCGAGGACCTGCATGCGCACCGCTGCCTGCGCATGGCGTATCCCATGTATGAAGGCGACTGGGTATTCCCCCAGGGTGTGGATCAGTGCGTGATCGCCCCGAGCGACAACTTCTCCACCAACGTTGCCGACGCCATGCTGGTGGCCAGTGAGTTGGGCATGGGGATCGGCTTGTTACCGTTCTATACGGCCAGCCAGTCGATCGAGCAGGGGCGTTTGTGCAGGCTGCTTGCACCGTACCGGCTGCGCGAAAGTGCGCTGTATGCAATGTACCCGTCCCGGCATTATCTGGATGCCAAGGTGCGCACCTGGATCGACTACCTCAAGGAGCAGTTGCCGGCGTTGTTCGAGGGGCATGCGAAGGTGGTGGATGATGCGCGGTACTGGCGATAGGTGAGTTGGCGCAGCCCCCTGTAGGAGCGGCCTTGCGCCGCGAAAGGGCTGCGAAGCAGCCCCAATAATCCATTGACCTGCGTTGTACCTGGGGCTGCTTCGCAGCCCTTTCGCGGCGCAAGGCCGCTCCTACAAAGGCTGTGTTGCAGTTCGGTTACAGCGGGTAATGCTTTAGCTCCCGTGCAATCAGCATCCGCTGGATCTCGCTCGACCCTTCGTAAATCTGGGTAATCCGCGCATCGCGGTAGTAACGTTCCACCGGGTAATCCTCCAGGTACCCATACCCGCCATGCACCTGGATCGCCATCGAGCACACCCGCTCGGCCATTTCCGAAGCGAACAGCTTGGCCTGCGAAGCCTCGGACAAGCACGGCTTGCCGGCGCTGCGCAGGCGGGCGGCATGCAGGATCAGCAAACGTGCGGCGTTCACCTGTACCTGCATGTCTGCCAGCAGGTTGGCGATGCTTTGGTGCTCGTTGATCGGCTTGCCGAATTGCACCCTGTCGCGCGAGTAGACCAGCGCCGCCTCGAACGCGGCGCGGGCAATGCCCAACGCCTGGGCAGCGATGCCGATACGGCCGCCTTCAAGGTTGGACAGGGCGATGGCCAGGCCCTTGCCACGCTCGCCTAGGAGGTTGGCAGCGGGGATGCGGCAGTTGTCGAAGGTAACCGCGCAGGTGTCGGAGGCGCGGATGCCCATCTTGTGCTCGCTGCGGTCTACCTTGAACCCCGGGTTGTCGGTGGGCACCAGAAACGCCGACAAACCTTTCTTGCCCAGTTCCGGGTCGGTGACTGCGAAGACGATGGCCAGGCCGGCGCGGCGGGCATTGCTGACGAACTGTTTGGCACCGTTGATCACCCACTCGCCGTTGACCAGCTCGGCACGGGTACGCAGGTTGTGTGCCTCGGAGCCGGCCTGCGGCTCGGTCAGGCAGAAGCAGCCGATCACTTCGCCACTGGCCAGGCGCGGTAGCCATTGCTGTTGCTGTTCGGCAGTGCCGTAGGCCAGCAGCGGGCCGCAGCCTACCGAGTTGTGAATGCTCATCATCGCCCCGGTGGCGCCGCAGCCGGCGGCGATTTCTTCCACGGCCAGGGCGTAGGCAACGTAGTCGGTGTAGCTGCCGCCGAAGTCCTCCGGTACCACCATGCCCAGCAGGCCCAGTTCGCCCATCTTGCGCACCACGCCGTCATCGATCCAGCCGGCCTTTTCCCAGGCCTGGGCATGCGGGGCGATCTCGCCACGGGCAAAGTCCCGGGCCATGTCGCGGATCATGATCTGTTCTTCGCTCAGTTCCAGGTCTTGCATCTGTGTACTCCCGGGCTCACAGGCCTTCGAAGAATTGGTCAACCTGCCGCTGCTGCAGCGCCGCCAGGTTTGGCGGGTTCCAGCGCGGCTGTTTGTCCTTGTCGATGATCAGGGCGCGCACGCCTTCGATGATATCGCCATGCTGGAACCATTGGCGGTCCAGGTGCAGCTCCATGGCGAAGCAGTCTTCCAGCCCCAGGTGGCGACCGCGGCGCAACATCTCCAGGGTAACCGCCATGGCCAAGGGTGAGCGGCTTTCCAGCTGGTCGGCGGCGGCCACGGCCCAGGCATGGCTGTCGCCGATACTGACCGCACGCAGTTGCTCGACGATGGCTTGCACGTTGGGCAGGGCGAAGAAGTGGTCGATGACCGGGCGCAGTTTTTCCAGTGGCGCATCATCCAGCACCTGGGTGCCGAGCCTGGCCAGCAGGTTTTGCAGGTCCTTCAGCGGGTTGTCGCCGAAGCTCAGTTGGTCCAGGCCCTGGTCAAGGGCGGCGAGTTGGTCACTGGCCAGGTACCAATCGGCCAGGCCGCAGTACAGGGCATCGGCCGCCTGGATCTGGGTGCCGCTGACGCCCAGGTAAGTGCCCAGCTCGCCGGGGATGCGTGACAGGAAGTAGCTGCCGCCAACATCGGGGAAGTAGCCGATACCCACTTCGGGCATGCCCAGGCGGCTGCGCTCGGTAACCACGCGCAAGTCGCAGCCCTGGGCCAGGCCCATGCCGCCGCCGAGGGTGAAACCGTCCATCAGCACCAGCACGGGTTTGCGGTAGCGGTGGATGAGCAGGTCGAGGGCGTATTCCTCGACAAAGAAGTTTTCATGCAGCGTATCGCCGGCTTTGAAGCTGTCGTGCAGCGAGCGGATATCGCCCCCGGCACAGAAGCCCTTGGGGCCTTCGCCGCGCAGCACCACGGCGCGCACCTGCGGGTCTTCGGCCCACTGGTCCAGGTGCTGGCGCAGGCTACGGACCATGTCCAGGGTCAGGGCATTGAGGCCGGCGGGGCGGTTCAGGGTCAGGTGGCCGACCTGGTTGCGGACTTCGGCCAGCACATGATCGGCTGCCGAGGCTTGAGCGTGCGCAGTCATTGCGTTCTCCCTGCTTTGTTATTGATTTTCCAAGTGAAGTCTGGAGTTCGCTGGAGGATCGCAGGATCCTGTCATGCGAATTTGCCTTGCACAATCGACAATTATGCAGGGGCATCGTGCATTTTTGCTTTAGGCCACTGATCCGGCTGAGTAATTCATTAGCCTGACCGTAACGAACGCGCCTGTAGCTTGATTGATCCACCTGTCAGCACAGCCCTAAGGTGACCTCCACGACAGCGAACCTGTGGAGCCACCATGACAATAACTCAGAATCCACCGCCGCAATGGTCGCGGCGGCGCGCCGAAAAGCAGCGCCGCCTCGACCGGGTCCGGCACCTCGCCGACGGCGTGGTGCTGCCCACCGAACGTATCGTCGAAGCCCTCGAACTGTTGTTGGCCCCGGGCGACCGGGTGGTGCTGGAAGGCAACAACCAGAAGCAGGCCGACTTCCTTTCGCGCTCGCTGGCAAAGGCCGACCCTGGGCGCCTGCATGACCTGCACATGATCATGCCCAGCGTCAGCCGCGCCGAGCACCTGGACCTGTTCGAGCGTGGCATTGCCCGCAAGCTCGACTTCTCGTTCGCTGGCCCGCAGAGCCTGCGCATTGGCCAGTTGCTGGAGGATGGCCTGCTGGAAGTGGGTGCCATCCACACCTATATCGAGTTGTACTCGCGCCTGTTGGTCGATCTGATCCCCAACGTCACCTTGGTGGCCGGCTTCATGGCCGACCGCGACGGCAACCTGTACACCGGCCCCAGTACTGAAGACACCCCGGCACTGGTTGAGCCGGCCGCTTTCAGTGATGGCATTGTCATTGCCCAGGTCAACCAGTTGGTGGACCGTGTGGATGACCTGCCACGGGTCGATATCCCGGCGTCCTGGGTCGATTTCGTGGTGGTCGCCGACCAGCCCTTCTATATAGAGCCGCTGTTCACCCGCGACCCGCGCCATATCAAGCCGGTGCATGTGCTGATGGCGATGATGGCCATTCGTGGCATCTACGAAAAACACCAGGTGCAGTCGCTGAACCACGGCATTGGCTTCAACACCGCCGCCATCGAGCTGATCTTGCCCACCTACGGCGAGTCTCTGGGCCTTAAGGGCAAGATCTGCCGCAACTGGACGCTTAACCCGCACCCCACCCTGATCCCGGCCATCGAGACCGGCTGGGTGCAAAGCGTGCACTGCTTCGGCACCGAACTGGGCATGGAGGACTACATTGCCCAGCGCCCGGACGTATTCTTCACCGGCCGCGATGGCTCGCTGCGCTCCAACCGCATGATGTGCCAATTGGCGGGGCAATACGCCGTCGACCTGTTCATCGGCGCCACCTTGCAAGTGGATGGCGATGGCCATTCTTCGACCGTGACCCGTGGCCGCCTGGCTGGTTTTGGCGGTGCGCCGAACATGGGCCACGACCCGCGTGGCCGGCGGCACGCGACCCCGGCCTGGCTCGACATGACCGTGCCGGAAACCCTGCTGGAGCGCGGCCGCAAGCTGGTGGTGCAAATGGTCGAGACCTACCAGGAAGGCGGCAAGCCCACCTTCGTGGAAACCCTTGATGCCGTGGAAGTGGCCAAGAAGGCCGGCATGCCGCTGGCGCCGGTGATGATCTACGGCGACGACGTCACCCACCTGCTGACCGAGGAGGGCATTGCCTACCTGTACAAGGCCCGCAGCCTGGAAGAGCGCCAGCAGATGATTGCTGCCGTGGCCGGGGTTACTGCCATTGGCCTGCGCCACGACCCGAAAGACACCCTGCGCATGCGCCAGCAAGGCCTGATCGCCTTGCCCGAAGACCTCGGCATCCGCCGCACCGACGCCAGCCGCGAGCTGCTGGCCGCACGCAGCATCGCCGACCTGGTCGAGTGGTCCGGCGGCCTCTACAACCCGCCTGCACGGTTCAGGAGCTGGTGATGAAAGCACTCAGTCTCGAACGCATCCAGATTTCTGTGGGAGCGGGTTCACCCGCGAATAGGCCCACCCAGGCAACCGAAATCCCCCTGGCCGACCACCTGGCCGACCTGGCAGTGGAAGCCCTGATCGACGAAGCCGACCTGTCCCCCAAACCCGGCCTGGTCGACCGCCGCAGCAGCGGCGCCCACCACGACATGAGCCTGGCCCTGATGCACGCTTCGGCCCTGGCCCTGTGGCCCTGCCTGCGCAACATGGCCGAAGCCGCCCAGTCCATCGGCACCATCGGCCAACCCCTGCGCGCCGCACTGGGCCAGCTCGGCCGCGAAGGCGAGGTCGCCATGCTGGCCACCACTGGCGGGGTCAACACCCACCGCGGCGCCATCTGGGCCCTTGGCCTGCTGGTAGCCTCCACGGCCCTCGATACTCAAGCCGACGCCAGTACCCTGGCTGCCCGCGCCGGGCGTATCGCACTGCTGGACGACCCGGCCATGGCTGCGCAAGACAGCCACGGCCTTCATGTGCGCCGCCGCTACGGCATAAGCGGTGCCCGCGAACAAGCGCAACAAGGCTTCCCTGCCGTAGTCGGCCACGGCCTGCCACAACTGCAACGCAGCCGCGCAGCCGGTGCCAGCGAGCAGCACGCCCGGCTCGACGCGCTACTGGCGATCATGGCCGTACTCAGCGACACCTGCGTGCTCTGGCGCAGCGGCCCAGCCGGCCTGGCCACCGTGCAGCAAGGTGCGTCGGCGGTTTTGGCCGAAGGCGGCAGCGCCACCTTGGCCGGGCGGCGACACCTGCGCCAACTGGACCAGCAACTGTTGCACCTGAATGCCTCACCGGGCGGCGCCGCCGACTTGCTGGCTGCCTGCCTGTTCCTCGACAAAGCCGGGAGCCAGTGACATGGAAACCCTGAATTTTCAATTCCCCGCCGCCGAACCGGGCCGTGGCCGCACGCTGGTGGGCTGCGTCAGTTCCGGCGACCTCGAAGTGCTGATCGAGCCCGGCACTGCCGGCAGCCTGCAGATCCAGGTCGTGACGTCGGTCAACGGCAGCGGCGCTCGTTGGGCGCAGCTGTTCCAGCGCCTGTTCGAGGGCCGTGCCTGGCCGGCCGTGAACATCGACATCCATGACTTCGGCGCCACCCCGGGTGTGGTGCGCCTGCGCCTGGAGCAAGGCTTTGAGGAGATTGCCCATGACTGATACCGAACGCTTGCTGCGCAGCCGCAGCTTTGTCGAACTGGGCGCCCGCCAGCGCGCCCGCGCCGTGCTCGACCCGGGCAGCTTCCGTGAACTGCTGGGCCCGTTCGATCGGCTGATGTCGCCTTGGCTGCCGCGCCAGGGCATCGTGCCGCAGGCCGATGATGGCGTGGTTATCGCCAAGGGCCTGCTGAACGGGCGCCATGCCGTGGTCGCCGCCATCGAAGGCGGCTTCCAGGGTGGCAGCATGGGTGAGGTGGGCGGTGCCAAGATTGCTGGTGCGCTGGAGCTGGCCATCGAAGACAACCGCAATGGCATCCCCACGTGCGCCGTGTTGCTGCTGGAAACCGGCGGCGTGCGCCTGCAGGAGGCCAACCTGGGCCTGGCGGCGATTGCCGAAATCCAGGCGGCGATTGTCGAGTTGCGGGCCTTGCAGCCGGTGATCGGCCTGATCGCAGGGTCGGTGGGCTGCTTTGGCGGCATGTCGATTGCCGCGGGCCTGTGCAGCCACCTGCTGGTTACCCGCGAAGCGCGCCTGGGCCTGAACGGCCCGCAGGTAATCGAGCAGGAGGCCGGCATCGGCGAATACGACGCCAAGGACCGCCCGTTCATCTGGAGCCTGAGCGGTGGCGAACAGCGCCACGCCAGCGGGTTGGTGGACGGCTATGTGGCCGATGACATCGACGCACTACGTGAACACTTGCTGCAACTGCTCGACGCACCCTCCAAAGACCGCGCCAGCCAGCACGCCTGGTTCCTTGACCGGTTGGCCCGGCTGGGCGAGGGCTGCCCGCAACTGGATGCCGCCGCCGTGCGCGCCCTTTACCAAGGAGATGCCCAATGAACCGTGCCGTGAACTGGCTGCCGGGCCTTACCGGCGGGCAACCCTTGCCGGGCTACCCCGCGTCGTTGCGGGTGATCGACGGCGAGCTGGACAACCGCCTGGCGCGCTTCATCGCCGTGGTGCCCGATGCCGACAACCCATTCCCCCGTGCCCGCTCGGGCGAGGTTGGCCTGCTGGAGGGCTGGGGCCTGGCCAAGGCGGTGAGCGAGGCGGTGGAGGCTGATCGCAACGGCCAGAAGCGGGCCATTGTTGCGGTGATCGACGTGCCCAGCCAGGCCTATGGCCGCCGCGAGGAGGCGTTGGGTATTCACCAGGCATTGGCCGGTGCTGTACAGGCCTACGCCCAGGCCCGGTTGGCCGGGCACCCGGTGATCGGCCTGCTGGTTGGCAAGGCCATGTCTGGCGCCTTCCTGGCCCACGGCTACCAGGCCCAGCGCCTGATCGCCCTGGACGATGCCGGGGTCATGGTGCACGCCATGGGCAAGGCGGCTGCGGCGCGCATTACCCTGCGCAGCGTCGAGCAGCTGGAGGCCCTGGCGGCCGAAGTACCGCCCATGGCCTACGACCTGGCCAGCTACGCCTCGCTGGGCCTGCTGTGGCGCCGGCTGACAGTGGAAAACGCCGAGGCACCGAGCCGCGCCGACATCGCCCAGGTGCGTGCGTGCCTTGCAGAAGCGGTGCGTGACATTGGCAGCTCGACCGACCTGTCGTCGCGGCTGGCGGGGGAAAACCGCAGCGCTTCGCGCCAGGTACGCGAACAGCTGCGCCGCCAGTGGCAGGGCGCTTGAGATGAATGCGCCAAGGCCGCACGACCTGCTGTGGGGGATGCCCGTGTCGGGCTTGCCCGCCGATGCACCCCAGTGGGCGCAGGATGTGTTGGCAAGCGGCCGGCCGGTGGTGGTGCGGCGTGCCACCTGCGAGGATGGCTGGGTGGCGGTAGGGCTGCGTGGTCAGGGCCGGGCGCAGCGGTTGGGGGCGTTGATGTGCCTGGCCGATGTCCAGCATCAGCAAGGCCCCGAAGCGCTGCGCGTGAACGTGCAAAGCCCATGGCCCGCGTTGCAGGCACTGGCCTCGGTCACCCCGGTGTTGCAGGCCAGCGGCCTGGCCTGGGGGCCGACAGGCGGGGTGGGGTACCAGCTTGCGAGCGGCATTGAAGTGGTCCATGCCGACAGTGACCTGGACCTGCTGCTGCGCACACCACTACCAATGGCCCGCGCCCATGCGCGGGAGCTGCTGGATATCCTCGACTGCGCGCCGTGCCGTATCGATGTGCAACTGGAAACTCCGGCGGGTGCCGTTGCCTTGCGTGAATGGGCCGGTTTTGCCCGTCGGGTGCTGCTCAAGTCGCCTCATGGCCCGCGCCTGGTCAACGACCCTTGGGCGGTGATGGAGCGCGCCGCATGAGCAGCCTGTTCGCCTTCCCTGGCCAGGGCGCCCAGCAGGTGGGCATGCTGCAACGTCTACCCGAGGGGGCTGGGCAGCTGCTGGAGGAGGCCAGCGATACCCTCGGCCAGGCTGCGTTGGCGCTGGACAGCCAGCACGCGTTGCAGTCCACCCGCGCTGTTCAGCTGTGCCTGCTGCTGAGCGGTGTTGCCTGGGCACGCTGGCTGATGCAGCGTAGCCCTGCGCCGGATTATGTAGCGGGCTTGTCGATTGGCGCTTATCCAGCGGCAGTCACGGCGGGTGCCCTGGGTTTTGCCGATGCCGTGCGCCTGGTCGCCCTGCGTGGCGAACTGATGCAGGGCGCCTACCCGCAAGGCTACGGCATGACTGCACTCAGCGGCCTGGACCTGGCCAGTGTCGAGCGCTTGCTGAGTGAGGTGGGGGGCGAGGTGTACATCGCCAACCTCAACAGCGAAAACCAGATTGTCATCGCCGGTAGTGATACCGCGATGGCTACGGTCGCCGCCAGGGCTCGCCGCCAAGGCCAGGGTGTGGCCAGGCGCCTGGCGGTCAGCGTGCCGTCGCATTGCCCGTTGCTTGATGGCCCGGCAGCGGAACTGGCCAGTGCCTTTGCCACGGTCGAGTTGCAGCGCCCCCGCATTACCTACCTCAGTGGCAGCAGCGCCCGCCCGGTGTTCGACCCACAGCGCCTGCGCGACGACCTGGCTGGCAACATGGCAAGGGTGGTCGACTGGCGTGCTACGTTGCGCAACGCCTTTGAGCGCGGCGTGCGCCTGCACCTGGAAATACCACCCGGCAGCGTGCTCAGCGGGCTGGCCCGGCCCGTGTTCGAACAGGGCAGGGTGGTGGCCGTGGAAGGCACCCGTCGGGACACCCTGGATGCGCTGCTGCGCCAGGAGGTGGCTGACCGGCGATGATGGCTGGCTAACGCAATCCCTGTGGGAGCGGCCTTGTGTCGCGATAGGGCCGCAGAGCGGCCCCGGCAATTCTGAAGTGAAGCGAAGATCTTTGGGGGCGCTGCGCACCCCTTTCGCGACGCAAGGCCGCTCCCACATTGGCCGCGTGAACCGGGCAAGTGTGTGTTTACGAAGAACAACAACAAGCAACTTCGACACTACCTGAGGACAACAACAATGATCATCTATGGTGTGGCACTGCTGGCGGTTTGCACGCTTGCCGGCGTTATCGTCGGCGACTTCCTGGGCGTGCTGCTGGGCGTAAAGTCCAATGTGGGCGGGGTCGGCATCGCCATGATCCTGCTGATCTGTGCGCGGCTGTACATGCACCGCAATGGCGGCATGAGCAAGGAGTGCGAGTTTGGCGTGGGTTTCTGGGGTGCCATGTACATCCCGGTAGTGGTGGCCATGGCCGCCCAGCAGAACGTGGTCACCGCCCTGCACGGCGGGCCGGTGGCGCTGCTGGCGGCAGTGGGCGCGGTGCTGGTGTGCGGCGCGACCATCGCCCTGATCAGCCGTAGCCACCGCGGCGAGCCTTTGCCCGCGCTTGAACCCACCCCTGAAGCCCGCACGCAGGTTGCCCCTGCAGGAGGTCGTTGAACATGTGGCCGATTATTGAAAATGCCCTGGAACACAACGGCCTGATCACCGCGTTTGCAGTGGTCGGCGCCATCATGTGGTTGTCGGTTGTACTGTCGAAATACCTCACTTTCGGCCGGGTGCACGGTTCGGCTATCGCCATCGTCATCGGCCTGGTGTTGGCCTGGGTTGGCGGTACTGTCACAGGTGGGCAGAAAGGCCTGGCCGACATGGCGCTGTTCTCTGGTATCGGCCTGATGGGCGGGGCCATGCTGCGGGACTTCGCCATTGTTGCCACAGCCTTCGAGGTGCAGGCCACCGAAGCCCGTAAGGCTGGGATGATTGGCTTGGTGGCGCTGCTGCTGGGCACGGTGCTGCCATTCATTGTCGGTGCGGCCGTGGCCTATGCCTTCGGCTACCGCGATGCGGTGAGCATGACCACCATCGGCGCGGGTGCGGTCACGTATATCGTCGGGCCGGTGACCGGGGCGGCGCTGGGTGCGAGTTCAGACGTGGTGGCCCTGTCGATTGCCACCGGGCTGATCAAGGCAATTTTGGTGATGGTGTTCACCCCAGTGTCGGCGCGCCTGCTGGCGCTGGACAACCCACGCTCGGCGATGGTGTTCGGTGGCCTGGCAGGGACGGTGTCGGGGGTGACGGCCGGGCTGGCCGCGACGGACCGGCGGCTGGTGCCGTATGGCGCGTTGACGGCCACTTTCCATACCGGGTTGGGGTGCCTGATGGGTCCGTCGATTCTGTACTTCTGCGTTCGTGGCCTAGTCGGCTGAAGGGCAGCTGAAAGCAAACTCTGTGGGAGCGGCCTCGTGTCGTGATAGGGGGCGGAGCGCCCCCGGGAACTTTGCACCACTGCGAAATCGCCGGGGCCGCTTTGCGGCCCTATCGCGACACAAGGCCGCTCCCACATCGACCGCATCGCCTTCAAGGCCACGAGGTGCCCCCCATTTCGGGGAATGGCGCCGGGTGATCCTCCCCAATTTGTTTCGGTTGGCTTCATAACCTTCTGAAATACAACGAAATATACTTCTGGCACACACCTTGCTCCACACCTTCGCAGAGTTCCTGTGCCCCGGAGGTGTAGCATGTCGACGCCACGCAAAGGCCCCCTTCTGTCATCACTCGTTCTGGCCCTGCTGGGCTGGGAAACGACCAGCGAGGCGGCCGTGCAGTGCCAGCGCACCTTGGTCGCCAATGTGGTGGCACTGGACCAGCCACTGATGTTCAACCGCCTTGGCGCGCAAAACGCCAACGGCATGATGTTCGCCCTGCGCGAAGATGTGGTGGACGATAAACAAGTCCCCCTCAGCAAGGGCGGGGCCGCGGTACCGGGCAAGGTCACCTTGCGCCCCGACAAGCGCCCGCGGCCGATTGTGCTGCGGGTAGCAGCCGGTGACTGCCTTACGGTCAACCTGACCAACCTGCTGGCGTACCAGGCCAACCCCAACAAGCACGGCATCGAGCCTGAAGAAAACGAAGCCGAAGGCGAAGAAGAAGGCCCGGAAAACGAAGGCGGTGAAGACTTTGTGGCCGACGAGCAGGTGAACGACCGGCACGTCGGCTTCCAGGTAAACGGCATGCAGGCGGTCAACAGCATTGGCGACATCGCCGCCAACACCGGCCGCAACGGCAACTTCCTGGTGTCCCCGGGCAACACCCGCAGCTACACCTTGTACGCCGAGCGCGAGGGGGCCTTTGCGGCCACCAGCCAGGGCGCGACCTTTGGCGGTCAGGGTGGTGCAGGTAACGTCGCCAACGGCCTGTTCGGCCAGGTGGTGGTAGTCCCCAAAGGTGGGCGAACCTTCCGCAACACCCTGACCGAAGAAGAAATGCGCCTGGCTACCACCGGGCGGACTGCCACCGGCCAACCGGTCATCGATTACCAGGCCCGCTACCCGCAGGCCGAACCGTGGATCACCGAGGGCAAGGCCGGCAAACCCATTATTGCCATGGTCGACGGCAACGAAATCCTCAACAGCGAAACCGACGCCATCGTCATGGGGCCCAACCCGGACGGCAGTTTCCCGCGCTCGACCTACCCGCTGGAAAGCGTCAACAAGCGCAACCCCGCATTGCCCAACCGCCTGGAAGCGTTCCGCGATTTTGCCTCGCAGTTCGCCGATGAAGTGGCGGCTACCCAGGCGTTCCCCGGCTACTGGGCGGACCCGGTGATGGGCCATGTGCTGGAGCCGACACGTGATTCGTTCATGATCAACTACGGCTCCGGTGGCATGGGCGCCGAAGTGGTCGCCAACCGCCTGGGTGTGGGGCCGATGCATGACTGCCTGTCGTGCGCCTACGAGGAGTTCTTCCTCAGCGCACACACCGTGGGCGATATCGGCACCCTGGTAGACGTGCCGGCCAACGTCGGCCTGGAGAACATTCGCCCAGGCCAGACGCCGCCGGCCAGCGCCGTGGGGGTGAAGGCCAACATGGCGCTGTACCCGGCCGAACCTGCCAACGTGCACCACAGCTACATTGGCGATTTCACCAAGTTCCGCAACACCCACAATGGCCATGAGCAGCACATCTTCCACCTGCATGGCCACCAGTGGTTGTTCAACCCCAACGACGACAACTCCGACTACATCGACGCCCAAGGCATCGGCCCGGGTATCGGTTACACCTACGAGATCGCCAACGGCGGTTCGGGCAACCGTAACCGTGTGGCGGGCGATGCCATCTACCACTGCCACTTCTACCCGCACTTCGCCCAGGGCATGTGGGCCATGTGGCGGGTGCACGATGTGTTTGAAGAAGGCACCCGGCTGGAAGTGAGCGGGCAGGGCGAGAATGGTTTCCACAGCACCCCGTTTGCCCTGCGCAGCGGCAAGCCGGCTGCTGGCGCCCGGGCACTGCCTGATGGCGAAATTGTTGCCGGTACGCCGATCCCGGCCATCGTGCCCCTGCCTGGCAAAGCCATGGCGCCGATGCCAGGCAAGGTGGTGGTGGTACCCAAACTGTCTGAACAGCTGGTCGCCGCCAACGACGATGATGACGAAGCCGAGGACGAAGGCGATGACGACCACGCCAACCAGGCGCCGGTGCGCAAAGCTGTCGGCTCGCTGGCGCTGGTCGACCGCACCGATGCCAACCGCAACGCCGATGGCACCCTGAAAAACCCAGGCTACCCGTTCTGGATCGGTGGCATGGAAAGCAGCGTCGGCAACCGCCCGCCAACCCCGCCGCTGGACATGCTTGACCCGGCCCTGGCCCGACAGCTGAAAGACAGCGGCAAGGCCCTGTGGGCCAACCTCGACGCCAACCAGGTGGATGGCTGGGATGGCGGCCTGGGCCGCCACGCGCTGGACGGTGTGTCTGCAGGTGGCGAGGCGGTAACCACCACCACCAAACTGGACTTCTCCAAGGTGGTGCACAAGGCCAAGCCCATCTACCTGCCTGAAGAAGGCACCGATGTCGAGCAGGCCGCCATGCAGTTCCATGCCAAGGCCGAGCACGCCAGCTATGCGCTGATCCCCGGCAGCCAGCCGGTGGCCAAGGCATTCCGTACCAACGGTGCGCTGCCCACTGCCGGTGCGCCGTTCTACGAACCTTGCATGGATGACCGCGGCAAGCGCCTGACCCAAACCTCAGGGGTTGGCGAGTTTGTGAGCGGTGAGAGCCTGACCGGCATGAGTTTCCGCGGTTCTTCAACCTTCACCGCCGACCGCCCGCGCATCTACAAAGGTGCCAACATCCAGTTCGACGCGGTGTACAACAAGGTCGGCTACCACTTCCCGCAGGCGCGCATCCTGGCGCTGTGGGAAGACGCCTGGCCTGTGATCACCAAGCAGCGCCCGCCAGAGCCACTGGTGATGCGCATGAACACCTTCGACTGCACCATGTACACCCACACCAACCTGATCCCGTCGTACTATGAAATGGACGACTACCAGGTGCGCACCCCCACCGATGTGATCGGCCAGCACATTCACCTGCCCAAGTGGGACCTGACTGCCGCTGACGGCTCGGCTAACGGCTGGAACTACGAAGACGGGGTTCTCTCGCCCGGCAGCGTGGTCGAGCGTGTGCATGCCATCCGCGCCTACAACGGCTGCACAGAGGGCGACAGCCGCGACGGCACCGCCGCTTGCCCGAAAGCCAAGCAGCACCCGTACTTTGGCCGCTTTGGCCGGGCCGACTGGCTGGGCGCACGCACGGCCATGCAACGCTGGTTCGCCGACCCGCTGGTGAACGTGAACAACGTCGACCGTGGCCTGGGCACCATCTTTACCCACGACCACCTCGGCCCATCGACCCACCAGCAGCTCGGGCTGTATGCAACCGTGCTGGCCGAGCCAGCCGGCTCTACCTGGTACCACGCCGAAACCGGCGAGCAACTGTACAACCCGGCCACGCGCCAGGATGGCGGGCCGACCTCGTGGCAAGCCGTGATCAAGACGGGCGACCACGATGGCGATGGCAAGAACGACAGCTACCGTGAGTTCTTCCTTGAGTACAGCGACTTCCAGCATGCCTATGAAGCAGGTGTATACGTGGGCGCAGGCCCGGACGGCATACCCAATGGGCAGTCCTACCCGGCCACGGCGGACAGCTTCCGCTACGCCATCAACCCGCCGGTACGGCAGAAGGCGTCCAACCTGCTTGAGTCGGTGGTCGAATCGCGTGGTGGTCTGGCCCCCGGCTGCCCAAGCCGGCCTTGCCCACAGGCGATTTCTGTCGATGACCCGGGCATGTTCGTCGTCAACTACCGCAACGAGCCGCTGGCCCTGCGGGTATTCGACCCGAACAAGGTCGGCCCCGATGGCAAGCGCGGCATGCAGGCAGACGGCCTGGCCGGCGATTTGAGCTATGCCTTGCAGAGCCGTACCGACCGCGCGATCCCGGCCATGAACATGGCGCCTTCGGCGATCACCTCGGCGGTTGGCCCTACCGGTGGGACCACGCTGTTCCCACCCCACATCAACAAGGCCGGCAGCGAGCCGGGTGACCCGTTCACGCCCATGCTGCGCACCTACTCCGGCGACAACGTACGGCTGCGCCTGCACGCCGGTGGCCACGAAGAGGAGCACAACGTGACCCTGCACGGCGTGAAGTGGCTGCAGAACGGTTCGGGCTTTGGTAACAGCCCAACTCGGGTTGGAAGGCGTCGCAGATGATCGGTATTTCCGAACAGATGGGCTTCATGGCGCCTGTGTCGATGATTTCCAGTTCTGCGGCCACCAACGGCGATTACCTGTACTCCATGGACGCAGCCCTGGAAGGCTACTGGAACGGCATCTGGGGCGTGATGCGCAACTACACCGCACAGCGCGCCGACCTGTTCCCGCTGCCGAACAACACGCAGCCCGTGGCCATGCGCAATACCGTGAACTTTGACGGTATCTGCCCGAAAACCACGGCCAACCCCAATGGCATCGGTACCCGTACCACGGTCAAGCGCAGCTACGAAATTGTCGCGGCGCTGGCCAACGACATCCTTGAAAACCGCAACGGCGTCAGCATCAACGACCCAGCCGGTGTGGGCCAGCATGTCGGCGGCCCGCTGAAGGCCAATGGCGGCACTCTGGTGTTCAACAGCCGCAAAACCAGCATCCCGCAGGTGACGGTGGTCGACGAAGAAGACGGCAACACCTTTACCGTGGGTGGCCACAGTGCGCCACTGCATGACCCGACTGCCGTGCTGTATGTGCGCAAGGCCGACCTGGACGCCACCACCGGCAAGCTCAAGGCCGGCGTGCCGGTGGAGCCGCTGGTGCTGCGCGCCAACGCCGGGGACTGCATCAGCATCACCCTGGAAAACCGCCTGCCGCAGGTCATGCCAGACCTGCCAAGCACGGCCGTGATGCAGAACGTGGTCAAGCGTGACCGCTTCGACAGCGAAGGCTCCACGGCCTTCAACAACAACCTGATGCGGCCCTCCAGCCATGTGGGCCTGCATGCCCAGTTGCTGGCCTACGACATCACCAAGTCCGACGGTGCCAACGTGGGTGCCAACCCGGTACAGACCGTGCCACCCCGGGTGGGCAACAGCGGTGCCTACCCAAGCCGGGTGTACCAGTACTACGCCGGCCACCTGGAGCGTGAGGGCAAACCGGTGCTGCAACTGGGCCGCACGGTGGACAACATCAACACCACGGCAATCGAGTTTGGTGGCCTTAACCTCACACCTTCGGACTTCATCAAGCAGCCACAAAAAGGCCTGGTGGGTGGCATGAGCATCTTGCCGCAAACCGCGACCTGGACCGAAGACACCGCCAGCCGGGCCCAGGCCACGGTCAAGGTCACTGGCCAACCCGACTACCGCGACCTGGTAACGGTGTGGCAGCGCTCGATGAACATGCGCTGGGCTGACGGCCGCCCGGTCGAAGGCATCGCCACCGAAGGCAATGGCGTGCCCGGCGACCCGAAAGACAACGGCAACATGGCCATGAACTACAAGACCGAACCGCTGTGGCTGCGCTTTGGCCTGGCGCCGGATGCACCGTTTGGCCATGCCGATGGCTTTGGCTTGGCCGATGTGCCCAACGCGCACATGGCCTACAGCAACGCCCTGGTTGGCGGTGACCCGCAAACCCCAGTGCTGTACGCCAAGCCTGGCCAGCCGGTGCGCAGCCACGTGCTGATGCCCAGCGGTGGTAGCCGTGGCATCACCTACCAGCTGGACGGGCACCTGTGGCCATTGCACAACTACCAGGCCGAGAAGAGTGACGTGGACGGCTACCCGATGAGCCTGCCTGGCATCGGTTCGGTGCGCTTCGGCTACAACCCGATGGCCATGTACATCGGTGCCCAGGAAAGCGTACTGCCAGCAGCACACTTCAGCTTCATGCTGCCGAGTGCCGGTGGTGCCAACGCGGTGGCGGGTGACTACCTGTTCCGTGACTACGCCGCCTACGGCAACCTTTCGGGGCTGTGGGGGATTCTGCGGGTGACCAACGAAGCGCCGCCGGCAACGGCCCCGGCGCAGTGACGGAAGGGGAGCGCGAGCATGAACAAAAAGACTCGCCCTGCTTACTTGGGGGTATTGCTGGGAGTAGCGCTGATCGGCCTGGGCGTGGCGTATGAAAAGCTCTGGTGCGACCCTCGCGAGCTGTTGCAGGAACCTGCCGACCCGCAGGCCCTGCACCGGCTCAGCCGGGACGGCGTGACCGTGGAGTTCGAGGCCCGGCCGCTGGCCGGGGGCGAGTTGAAGGAAGGCGCCTTCGCCAACATCCGTTTCAAGGTCAGCGACCAGGCCAGTGGCCAGCCGCTGTCGGGCATGGCCCCGGGGGCGTGGATCGACCCGGCGCAGTCGGCCCCGACAGGCGACCGCAACCAAAGCTGCAAGGCGCGGGTTGCGCTGTTTCTCAAGAGCAGCATCGGCGCCCGGCCGCTGCTCGACCTGAACAGCTACTTCCTGTTGATGCTCAACAACGACGCCAGCCTGACGGTGATAGACCCGACCGTTTCGGTGGGCGGCGTAACCAGCACCATGGCCCGCATCGGCCTGCCCGGGCGGCCCATGGACTGGGTGGCCACCAGCGACGACAAGCAGGTGTTCGTGTCGATCCCCGAGCGCGGCAAGGTGGCGGTGATCGATACCGAAACCTTCACCCGCGTGGCCGACCTGGACGCCGGCGACCAGCCACTGCGCGTGGCCCTGCAACCCGACCAGCACCGGTTGTGGGTGGGCAACAACAGCAGTGACCCGGCCAAGGGTGGGGTGACGGTGATCGACGTGCCAGGGCGTACTACCCTGAAAAGCTTCAATACCGGCACCGGGCACCACGAAATCGCCTTCAGCGCCGACTCGCGGTTTGCCTATGTCAGCAACCGTGACAGCGGCACCCTGAGCGTCATTGATATCGCAGAAATGCGCCTTGCCAAAACCATCAAGGTTGGCCCGCACCCGCTGTCGGTCAGCTACTCGGCGCTGTCCCAGGCGGTGTACGTGGTCGATGGCGAAGAGGGCAGCGTGCGGGTGTTCGATGCCCGCAGCCACGCGCTGCGCCACACGGTGAAGGCCGAGCAGGGCCTGGGGCCAATGCGCTTCAGCAGCGATGGCCGCTACGGTGTGGTGCTTAACACCCTTGAAAACCAGGCCCTGGTGATTGATGCCAGTACCGACAAGCTGATCCACCGCATTCCGGTTGCGGCCGAACCCTACCAGCTGACCTTTACCAAGGGCTATGCCTATATACGCGGCCTGGCTTCTCCGAAAGTGACCATGATCAACCTGTCCAGCCTGGGCGAAGGGCGCACGCCGATCGTGCAGGGCTTCGAGGCCGGCCCGGCAGCACCGCGCCAGGCCGGTGACCTGCCATTGGCCCAAGGGTTGTCGGTGTCGCGTGATGACAATTCGGTGTTTGTGGTCAACCCGGTGGACAACACCACCTACTTCTATGCCGAGGGCATGAACGCGCCGATGTCCGGCTACAACAACCGTGGCCACCAGGCCCGCGCCGTCATCGTCGTCGACCGCAGCCTGCGCGAGGTGGCGCCCGGGGTGTACGGCTCGACAGTGAAACTGCCCGCTGCCGGCAAGTTCGATGTGGCCTTCCTGCTTAACCAGCCGCAGATCATCCACTGCTTCAGTGCTGAGGTGGCCGAAGCGCCCAATGCCAGCAAGCGCAAGGGCGCGCACGCCGAGTTCATCGGCCTGGACCAGCCGATGCCGCAGCACAGCGCCATTACCGCACGGGTGCGTATCGTCGGCGACGACGGCCAGCCGCGGCTGGGCCTGAACGACCTGAGCCTGCGTTACTTCCTGGCGCCGTCGTCGATGCCGCGCAACCTGCAATTGCAGGAAGTGGGCGAGGGTGTTTATCAGGCAGCCCTGACGCTGCCCGAAGCCGGCGCCTGGTACCTGCATGTGCAGTCGCCATCGCTGGGGCGCAAGTTTGCCGAAGACAACTACACCAGCCTGCGCATCCTGCCGGCCGCAGCAACCAACGCTTCCCAGACTGAGATGAGGAGTGTGCGATGAACGCCAAGCATTCTTTGCAACTGCTGGCCCTGAGCCTGGCCCTGGCCAGTAACCTGGCCCTGGCCCACGCCGGCCACGATCACAAGGGCCACGCCGAACAGCCACCGGCGGCCCGCCAGGAAAAAACCAGTGTGCGTTTTGCCGATGTTTCCCTGCTGAACCAGGACGGCATGCCGGTACGCCTTGAGAAAGACCTGGTAGGCGATCACCTGGTGGTCATGGGCTTTATCTACACCAGCTGCACCACCGTGTGCCCGGTGGTGTCGTCGATCATGGGCAAGGTCCAGCAACAGCTGGGTGGCCGGGTAGGCGAAGAGATCCACATGGTGTCGATCAGCGTCGACCCGCAACGTGACGATGCCAAGCGCCTGCAAGACTACGCCAAGGCCTTCCAGAAGGGGCCGGGCTGGAGCTGGCTGACCGGCACCCCGTACGCTGTCACCGAAACCCTCAAGGGGCTGGGCAGCTTCAGCGCCGACCTCAGCCAGCACCCGCCGCTGATCCTGGTGGGTGACGGGCGAAGCGGGCACTGGACACGCTACTACGGCTTCACCGACCCGGCGGTGCTGATTGAAGAAATCAACCGCCTCAGCGCCCGTCGGGTGCATGCCAAAAGCACGGCCATTGCCGACCACCATGAGGTGCAACCATGAGCACTGTAACTTCCCGACACGGCGGCATGCGCGGTTTCGACTGGCTGGTGCTGGGCGCTTGCCTGTGGATTCTGGCCTCGGTGGCGTTCGCCCACGAAGGCCATGTGGAGCAGGCGCCCGAGCCGCAACCAGCCCCCCAGGCGATGACCAGTGGCGGCGGCACCCGCGATGCCCAGGCCTGGTTCACCGATACCGTGCTGAGGGACCAGAACGGCCGCGAGCTGCGTTTCTACAGTGATGTGCTCAAGGACAAGGTGGTGATGCTGAACGTGATCTTCACCCACTGCACCGACGCCTGCCCGCTGATCACCCGCAAGCTGCGCGAAGTGCGCGAGGCCATGGGGCCGCAGCTGGCCAGCCAGGTGACCTTTGTGTCGATCAGCAGCGACCCGCTCAACGACACCCCGCAGGCGCTCAAGGCGTTTGCCGAGAAGCAGGGGGTGGATGGGCCTAACTGGTTGTTCCTGACCGGCGACAAGGCCAATGTCGACCTGGTACTCGGCCGCATCGGCCAGTTCCTGCCCAGCCCCGAGCAGCATTCCACGCAACTGATTGCCGGCGATGTGGCGGGCAAACGCTGGAGCAAGATCCGCCCGGATGCGCCAGCCATGGCCATTGCCCAGCGCATGCAGCTGCTCACCCAGCCTTTGGCAGGCCGGTGAGCATCATGAATACCTGGGCTGCCTTGCGCTGTTGCTACCGGCCTCATCGCCGGCAAGCCAGCTCCCACAGAGACTGCACCGCCTGTAAATGCAGCGCTATCCCTGTGGGAGCTGGCTTGCCGGCGATGAGGCCAGAACAGTCTAAAGGCAGCATCAGCACAATATTGGGCCTGTTTTTTGGCATGATACTTGGCACTTCGGCCTTTGCCCTGGACCTGACCGAACACGAACAAGCCGGCAAACGCCTTTACCGCGAGGGTGTCTCCAGCAGCGATGCGCAATTGCAGGCCCGGGTCGGCGCCAGCGACATCAGTGTGCCCGCCAGCGTGCTGCCCTGCGCCAGTTGCCACGGCAACGACGGCCGTGGCCGTGCCGAAGGTGGCGTGCGCCCACCCAGCCTCGACTGGCAGCGCCTGGCACAAGGCCAGGGCGCACGCGAAGCCAACGGCCGCAGCTATCCGGCGTATACCGATCGCAACCTGGCCCGGGCCATCCAGCATGGCGTAGACCCGGCTGGCAACCGCCTGGACCCGGCCATGCCACGCTTCGAGCTGACCATGGCCGACCAGCGCAACCTTACCGCCTACCTCAAGCGCCTGGCCGAGGAGCGCGACCCCGGCATAGAGGAGGGCGTACTGCGCCTGGGCACCTTGTTGCCGGCTTCTGGCCCGCTGGCCGAAGCCGGGCAGGTGGTACGTGCCGTGCTGGAAGACGGGGTAGCGCAACTCAACCAGCAAGGCGGCATTCACGGGCGGCGCCTGGAACTGGTCGTGCTGGACCCTGGTTTCGACCCGGTCAGCGCCGAGCAAGCCTTGCAACAGTTGCTGGAGCAGGAGCGCGTGTTCGCCCTGGTTTCGCCCCTGGCACCGATGCTCGACCAGCGCCTGGCGACCCTGCTGGCACCACAGAATGTGCCCTTGGTGGGCAGCACCCCGCGCAGTGGCGGCAGCACACAGATATTCGACCCGCTGCCCGGTTTGCCCACGCAATTGCTGAGCCTGGCTGGCCACGCCCGCGCGGGGTTGGGCCTGGCACCGGGCGACTTGCGCGTGGTGTACACCGGCAACGAGCAAGCCGCGGCGGCCGAGCAGTTACGCGAGCGCCTGTTGCAGCAGGGCTGGGCAACCCCTGCCATCCAGGCCTTCGACGGCCAGGCCGTGGACGGGCAGGGCATTGTCTTCCTTGGCCGCGCCCAGGCATTTGCCGAGCTGGCGGCGGCGTTGCAGGCCGCGGGCCGCCAACCCTACCTGTTCGCCGCGTCCAGCCAGGTGGCCGGCGCCGTGGCGTGGTTGCCCGAGCAATGGTCGCAACGGGTGTTTCTGGCCTACCCCTATGTCCCCGAAGACTGGACCGAGCAGGGCCTGGCCACCCTCGCCGGGCTGCAACAGCGCCAGGGCCTGGACCCGCGCCAGGCGTCATTGCAGGTCAATACCTTGTGCGCCTTGCGCCTGCTGAGCGAAGCACTCAAACAGATCGGCCGTGACGCCAGCCGCGAGCAGCTGATTGCCGCGCTGGAAGGCCTGCACGATGTATCTACCGGCCTGACCCCGGCGCTGGGCTTTGGCCCCGGTCGCCGTCAGGGCATGGCCGGTGCCCATGTGGTGGCGGTGGCCCTGCCCGGGCCCCGCTTCACGTCGGTCACCCCCTACCGGCCGGTGCCGGATACCCCTTGAACGGAGGCTGCCATGCGTATCGTATTGCTGTGCCTGCTGCTGGTAATGGCCAAGGTGAGCTGGGCCGATGTGCCGGCAGCGCGGGTGAATGGTGTGGAAATCGGCGTGACGCGCCTGGAGCGTTACTTCAGTGAATACCTGAGCGCCCAGGGGCGTGCGGTAACCAGCATCCGCAACCCTGGCTTGTACAAGCGTCTGCGCGACCAGGCCCTGGATGAGCTGATCGACAAGGAGCTGCTGTGGCAGGAAGCGCGGCGCCAGGGCATCGTCATCAGCGACGAGCAGGTATCGGCGCATGTTGGTGAGGTAGAGGCCGCGTTCGGCAGCCCGGCAATTTTCGAGCGGCGTCTGGCGGAGGCGGGTTTCGATAGGGCACAGTACACTGAATATACCCGGCAAGACATGGCAGCGCAGCAGGTGTATGCCCGGCTCAGCGCAGTCGACGCGCCGAGCCAGGCCGACGTGCAGGCATTTTATGATGCCAACCGAGAAAGGCTGCAAGGAGCGCAGAACCAAAGTGATAACCCTTCGGTCATACACGAACAGGGCCTGGTTTTGGCCAGGGCCTCGCTCATCGGTCAGCGTGAGGCGCAAGCGCGCCAATCCGTGCGCCAACGTTTGCGTGATTCCGCTAAAGTGGAGATCGCTGACTGAAGCCCCTGATGGCGTTTCCCCCAATGCTGGGGAATTAGGGTTTGGCAATGTGCCATCAGTTTCCCCGGTTGTGGGGAAGCGGGCGGGTGCCCCTGCCTGCCGTGTTTCGGGTGCTGGCTGGCACCCAATTGAAATCAATGACTTACAGCGGTGCAACATGACTATTCACGCCTGGCACGAAGCCTGCTCAAGCCTGTACAAGGGCGCACTTCGCAGACCGGGTAACCGGGCAGTTCTTGGGAGTCGACCTTGGTGAACAGAGTATTGGTAGTCGATGACGAACAGACCCTTGCGCAGAACCTGCAAGCTTACCTGCAGGCGCAAGGCCTGGATGTTCATGTTGCCCACGACGGTGCTAGTGGTATCGAGCAGGCTGAACGCCTGGCACCACAAGTGATCGTGCTGGATTACCGCTTGCCCGACATGGAAGGTTTTCAGGTTCTGGAGGCTGTACGCAAGAACAGGCAGTGCCACTTCATGCTGATTACCGCCCACCCCACCGTCGAGGTGCGTGAGCGGGCCGCAGAGTTGGGTGTGAGCCATGTCCTGTTCAAGCCGTTCCCACTGGTGGAACTGGCCCGTGCAATCTTCGACCTGATGGGCATCGAGCGCCGGCGCAGGGCCACGGACAACCCGGCTGAAGGGTTCGTCGAACGACGCCAGAACAGGAACGAATCGTTCCCCCTGCAGTTGTACGATGGAAGCTGGGTGTTGGCTGACCGCCGCCGTAACGGCGCCAAGCCTCCAGGGCCCGACGACGATCAACTGCTCACAGGGGAATAGCGGCGCCCGCACCCCTGGCTGAGCCAGCCTGCGACGCGCCCCCTGAGCGGAGTCGCAGGCCATGCCAGAAGCATTCGATGCAACCGTTACGGCCCTATCGCCGGCAAGCCAGGCTCCCACAGGATGTGTGCCACCCTCAGGCCTGTGATGTACCTGTGGGGCTGGCTTGCCGGCGATAGGGCCAGTGCAGGCAAAACAACTTCAAGCCTACCCCCGCGATCTGTTGGCCCAGGCCCGCCTGCAAGCCAGCGACGAGCGCCTGCTCAACTGCCTGGAACGCCTGGCCTGCGACACCCCCGCCACTTTCACCCAGCGCCTGGGCCTGACCCTGCATTACCCGGTGCTGGACAGCCATACACTGCTGGCCAGCAGCCCACGCTTCGACAAAGTGACCCTGGCCCAGTGCCTGAAGCGCGAATTTGTGCTGATCGAGCAGGGTGGCCAGCTGTTGGGGGTTTTCGCCGACCCCTTCGACCCCGCCCGCCTGGCCTGGATCGACGATGTGCTGCAAGGCGCACCGCTGTACCTGGCCCACGCCGCCGAACTGGCCACCTTCCTGGCCCGCCACGAAGAAAGCTTCCACGCCGTCGATGCCCTAGACCATGACGCCGAGGCCAGCAGCGAAGGCGACCCGCTGCAACGCCTGTCGCTGGCCAGCATCAGCGAAGACCAAAGCCGCGTGGTCAAACTGGTCAACTCCACCCTGTACGACGCCCTCAAGTTGCACGCCAGCGACATCCACTTGGGCATGACCGGCCAGGGCCTGACCATCAAATACCGTATCGACGGTGTGCTCAACGGCGCCGGCAAAGCCAGTGGCAGTGCCTTTGCCGACCAGGTGATCTCGCGCATCAAAGTCATGGCCGAACTGGACATCGGCGAAAAACGCGTGCCCCAGGATGGGCGCTTCAAGGTTGCCGTGGGCGACCGGCAAATCGACTTCCGGGTGTCGATCATGCCCAGCATCTTTGGCGAAGACGCCGTGCTGCGGGTGCTCGACAAGCAGGACTTGTCCGACCGGGTCAGCGGCGTGCAGTTGCAAGCCTTGGGCTTTGCCGACGAAACCTTGCGCGCCCTGCGCCGGCTGGCCGCCGAACCTTACGGCATGATCCTGGTCACCGGCCCCACCGGCAGCGGCAAGACCACCACCCTGTACGCCATGATCAGCGAGATCAACCATGGTGTGGACAAGATCATCACCATCGAAGACCCGGTCGAGTATCAGCTGCCCGGCGTGTTGCAGATCCCGGTCAACGAGAAGAAGGGCCTGACCTTCGCCCGCGGCCTGCGCTCCATCCTGCGCCACGACCCGGACAAGATCCTGGTCGGTGAAATCCGCGACCCGGACACCGCGCAAATTGCCGTGCAGTCGGCGCTTACCGGCCACCTGGTGTTCACCACCATCCACGCCAACAACGTGTTCGACGTGATCGGCCGCTTCAGCCAGATGCAGGTCGACCCCTACAGCTTCGTTTCTGCACTGAACGCGGTGCTGGCCCAGCGCCTGATCCGCCTGGCTTGCCCGCATTGCTCCAGCCCTTGCGACGTGGATGACGACACCCTGTATGGCTCGGGCCTGACCCGCGAAGGCGTGGCCGGCTGGAAGTTCGTCCGCGTGCAGGGCTGCGGCCAGTGCCGTGGCAGTGGCTTCCGTGGCCGTAGTGCGATCGCTGAACTGCTGCACCTGGACGACGACCTGCGGCAGATGATTGTCGAGCGCCGCCCCCTGTCGCAAATCAAGACACTCGCTTGCCAGCGCGGCCTGCGCCTGCTGCGGGCTTCGGCCCTGGACCTGGTCCGCGATGGCCGCACCACCCTTGAGGAGATCAACCGTGTCACATTCATCTGATCGTTTCTGCGCTGTATTAGGCGCCGAGGGTGTCGGCTTGGGTTGCTGGCACAAACACCAACACCAGTGGCTGGGCAGTCGCGAATTCAGCTGCGATGCCGCCCAACCGGCCTGGGAAGCCGCTGTGGATGCGCTAGCCGCGCTGCTGGCCGAGCATGCTGTCCGTGGCGCCCAGTTGCGGGTGCTGCTGTCGGCCCGCTACAGCCGCTTCTGCCTGGTGCCCTGGAGCGACGCAATCGGTAGCCCGCGCGAGTTGGACGCCTACGCCCGGGCCTGCTTCGAAAACCTCTACGGGCAACCGCTGGACGATTGGCGCATCGTGCTGTCGCCCGAGCCTGCCGGTGCCGCCCGCATCGCCACGGCGCTGCCCGAAGCCCTGCTGCAACGGTTGCAGGGGCTGGGCCGGGAAAGCCGCCTGAGCCTGCGCTCGGTGCAGCCATACCTGATGGCCGCCTACAACCGCTGCTCGCCACAGCTGGAGCAGGGCGACTTCCTGTTCGTACTGGCCGAACCACGCCGCAGCGTGCTGCTGCTGGCTGCTGGCGGCGCCTGGCAGCAAGTACTGGCGCAAGGCTGCGCTGACAGCGACCAGGCCCTGCAAGCGCTGATCGAGCGCACCTGCGAACTGTATGGCGAGCACCTGCCACGGGTGTACCTGCATGCCCCGGGCCGGGGCGACGTGCCGCAACTGGCGGCGGTGCAGCTGTGCCAGCCGGCCAGCGAAGCCGACCCCCTGTGCGCCATGTGGCGGGCGGTGGCCTGACATGCGCCGCCTCGAACTGGAATTCCAACCCCGGCGCAATGGCCCGCTGGCCTGGTCACTGCTGGCCCTGGGCAGCGCCATTATCGCCGGCCTGGTGCTGCTGCAACACAACCTGCAGGCCGAGCAGGTAGACCTTGAAGCCAGCGTGCACAGCCTGGAGCTGCAACTGGGCCGTCGCCCGGCCACCACTGCCCCGCTAAGTACAGCGGCCAGCCGTGAGCAAGCCGAGCGGTTGGCCCAGATGCGCAGTGTGTCGCAACAACTGCAACGCCCCTGGCAGCAGCTGTTCGCCATGCTCGAAGCCTTGCCGCAGGACGATGTCGCACTGCTCGGCCTGACCCCGGACGCGCGCAAAGGCCAGGTACGTATCGCCGCCGAAGCACGCAACCTGGAAGCGATGCTGCAGTACCACCAGCGCCTGGAAGCCAGCGATGAGCTTAGCGATGTATCGCTGCTCAACCACGAAGTGTTGGCCGCGCAGCCGGAACACCCGGTGCGCTTCACCCTCACCGCCACCTGGGAGACCGGCCATGCGCGCCCTTGAGTCGCTGAACAGCCTGATCCTCCAGGAGCGCCTGCGCCGCGTCGGCCCGGTTGGCCTGGCGGCCGCTGCCGTGGGCGTGCTGGTGGTGGGCGTGGTGTGCGCCGGGGTGCTGCCACAGTGGCAGAGCGTACGCGAGCTGCGCGCCACCGAGGCGGACGCCAGCGTACAGGTCGAGCGGGTCAAGCGTGGCGAGGTGAAGATTGCCGTCAAACCCGAGCAGCAGGCGCTCGACAGCCTGCGCCAGCAACTGCCCGGGCAGCCCCAGGCCAGCGAGCTGATCGAGCGCCTTTACCACCTGGCCAGCGCCGAGCACATCAGCCTGGCACGCGGTGAGTATGCCCTGGGTATCGACCCCAAGACCCAGCTGGCGCGTTACCAGATCGTGCTGCCGGTGCGCGGCAGCTACCCGCAGATTCGCGGCTTTCTCAAAGGCCTGCTGAAGCAGCTGCCGACCCTGGTGCTGGAAGACCTCGAGCTGCAACGCAAACGCATCGGCGACAGCGAGCTTAATGCCCGCCTGCGCATGACCCTTTACCTGTCGAGGTCGTGATGAACACACAACGTGCAGTCATCTGGGCCAGCTTCCTCGGCGTGAGCGCAGTCATCGCCTGGGCACCAGGGCACTGGTTCGGCCAGGAAGACAGCGTCGCGGCCTTCGCGGGTAAACCCGCTCCCACAGGGGCTGTGGGCGCCGCCGAACCTGTGGGAGCGGCTTCAGCCGCGAAAGGGCCGGAACAGGCCTCCAGAGACCTGTTCCCCAAGCAGCAATGGACCAAACCGCAAGCTTTGGCCACCGTCACCGAACAACCCGTGGCTGTTGCGCCCGTCGTGGCCGCAGCGCCGACCGCCCCGGAGCTTCCGTTCCAGTTCATCGGCCGCATGGGCAACAACGACGACCTGCAAATCTTTTTGCAGAGCGGCGAAAAACTCTACGTCGTGCGCCAGGGCGACGTCATCGAAGACACCTATCGCCTCGATCGGGTATCGGCCAGCGAGCTGAGCCTGGTTTACCTGCCTTTGCATCAGTCGCAGACCTTGTCTGTCGGGAGCGCACCATGAAGTCGTCAAAGCTGTGCAAGCCTGCTCCGTTCCTGCTGTTGGCGTTGTGCGTGGCCATTGCCGGCTGCGGTTCCAGCGCGGTACGCAAGGACAGCGACCAGTTGATGAAGGAGGGCCAGTACGAAGCCGGTATCGCCCGGCTGGAAGAGGCCCTGCGCGATGACCCGCGCGATACCGAGCTGAACATTGCCTTGGCCCACAGCCGCCAGGCCGCCGTGGAGGCACTGCTGACCCAGGCCGATGCCGACCGCATCCGCCACGACTTTGCCAACGCCCGCATGGGTTATGGCCGGGTGCTGACCCTGGAACCGAACAACCGCCGCGCCCAGGAAGGTACTCGCCAGCTGGAGCTTATCCGTACCCTCGACGAGCGCGTGGCCCTGGGCCAGGCCGCGTTGCGCCAGGGCGACCTGTTCGGTGCCGAGCGCTACATGCGCGAAGTGCTGCGCCTGGACCCGCAAAACCAGAAGGGCATGGCCCTGCGCAGCGACATCGAGAACGTTCAGGCGCGCACCGCGCAGCCCTTCCCGCAGTTGCGCAGCAAGCTGGACCGGCCGGTCACCCTGGAGTTTCGTGATGCCAACCTGAAGACGATTTTTGAAGTGCTGTCCCAGGTTGCCGGCATCAATTTCATCTTCGACAAAGACATGCGCCCGGACATGAAGGCCACCATCTTCGTGCGTGAAGTGCGCATCGAGGACGCCGTGGCGCTGCTGCTGGAGCAGAACCAGCTACGCCAGAAGATCGTCAACGACAACACCCTGATGGTTTACCCCGACTCGCCGCAAAAGACCAAGGACTACCAGGAACTGGTCATGCGCACCTTCTACCTGACCAGCATCGACGCCAACACCGCACTGAACATGGTCAAGACCATGCTCAAGACCCGCGACGTGTTCGTCGACGAGCGCCTCAACACGCTGACCATGCGCGACACGCCCGATGCCGTGCGCATGGCCGAAAAGCTGTTGCAGTCGCAAGACCAGTCCAACCCTGAAGTGGTACTGGAAGTGGAGGTGATGGAAGTGGCTACCTCGCGCATCCTCGACCTTGGCCTGCAATGGCCCAACACCTTTGGCGTGCTGACTTCCGATGGCAAGCCGGTGAGCGTGCTCGACCAGCTGCGTGGCATCGACTCCAGCCGCATCAGCATCGGGCCGGCACCGCAGGCCAAGATCAATGCCTCGGACAAAGACATCAACACCTTGGCCAGCCCGGTGATCCGCGTCAGCAACCGCGAGCAGGCACGCATTCACATCGGCCAGCGGGTGCCGATCATCAGCGCCACTTCGGTGCCGTCCACCCAGGGCCCGGTGATCACCGAAAGCGTCACCTATCTGGACGTGGGTCTCAAGCTTGAAGTGCAACCCACCGTGCACCTGAACAACGAAGTGGCGATCAAGGTGGCCCTGGAAGTGAGCAACGCCACCCCGCTGGAGGCTACCCGCCAGGGCACCATCCCGGTCCAGGTCGACACCCGCAACGCCCAGACCACCTTGCGCCTGCACGATGGCGAAACCCAGGTACTGGCCGGCCTGGTGCGCAATGACCACAACGCCAGTGGCAACAAGATCCCGGGGCTGGGTGATATCCCGGGCCTGGGCCGGCTGTTTGGCAGCAACAAGGACGACATGAGCAAGAGCGAGCTGGTACTGGCGATTACCCCGCGCATCGTGCGCAACCTGCCGTACCAGAGCCCGTCGGACATGGAGTTTTCTACCGGTACTGAATCGGCCATGCAGGTGCGCCAGATGGCGCCGCTGCCGCCTGCAGATGTGCCCGGCAACGCGCCGACCACCGACGCGCCGGTGGTGGAAAGCCAGATGGCGGTCGCCCCGGTCAACGGGAGCCCACGGCCATGAAAGCCCGGCGCCGCATGCAGGGCTTCAGCCTGATCGAAGTGGTGCTGACCCTGGCACTGCTCGGGCTGCTGGCCAGCATGGCCGCGCCGCTGACCGAAACCGTGGTGCGCCGCGGCAAGGAGCAGCAACTGCGCGAGGCGCTGTACCAGATCCGGGATGCCATCGACGCCTACAAGCGGGCCTTCGATGCGGGCTATATCGAGAAGCGCCTGGACGCCAGCGGTTATCCGCCGAACCTGCAAGTGCTGGTGGATGGTGTGCGCGATGTGCGCAGTGCCAAGGGCGCCAAGTTCTACTTCCTGCGGCGCATCCCGCATGACCCGCTGGTGGCGGCCAAGGATGAAGACGAAGGCGCCTGGGGCCTGCGCGCCTACGACAGCAGCCCCGATAACCCGCGTGAAGGCGAAGACGTGTTCGACGTGTATTCCAGGGCCCGCGGCAAAGGCCTGAACAACATCCCCTACGGGCAATGGTGACAGCCATGAAACGCAGCAAAGGCTTCACCCTGATCGAACTGCTGGTGGTCATGGCGATCATCGCCACGCTGATGACCATCGCCATGCCACGCTACTTCAACAGCCTGGAAAGCTCCCGCGAGGCCACCCTGCGCCAGAGCCTGGCAGTGCTGCGCGAGTCGCTGGACCACTACTACGGCGACACCGGCCACTACCCGGATTCGCTGGAACAACTGGTGGAGCAACGTTACCTGCGCAACACCCCGGTCGACCCGATCACCGAGCGCAGCGATGCCTGGCAGCTGGTGCCACCGCCTGAGGGCGTGGCCGGCGGCGTGGCCGATATCAAAAGCGGTGCCACAGGGAGGGCGCGTGATGGCAGCCTCTTCGCTGAATGGTAAGGCCGAGGGCGGCTTTACCTACCTGGGCGTGCTGCTGCTGATTGCGGTCAGCAGCGTGGCCCTGGCCGCGACTGGCACGATCTGGGCCAGCGCCGCCCAGCGCGACCGCGAGCGCCAGTTGCTGTGGGTGGGCAGCCAGTACGCCCAGGCCCTGCGCAGCTACTACCGTGCCTCGCCGGGCCTGGCCCAGTACCCGCAGGACCTGGCCGACCTGCTACAGGACAACCGCTTTCCGCAGGCCAGGCGGCACATTCGCCGGCTGTACCCCGACCCCATCACCAACAGCGACGAGTGGGGCCTGCTGCGCTCGATCGATGGCCGCATCACCGGTGTGTACAGCCGCTCGGACGCTACCCCGTTCAAGCACAGTGGCTTCAGCGCCGAATGGAGTGGTTTCGAAGGCCTGGAGCACTACAGCGACTGGCAGTTTGTTGCCGAGCAGGCCTTCAGCGAAAGCGCCGGCGGCGTGCAAAGCCACAGCGGCCCGGGAGACACGCCATGAACACACTGGCTGCGTTGTGCCTGGGCCTGCTGCTGGCGTTGGCCACTTCGGCCAAGGCCGGGGACGAAGACGAGATGCAGGGCTTTATCGTCGACAACACCATTTCGCACATCGGCCACGACTTTTACTACTACTTCGCCGACCGCCTACGCGCCACCAGCCGCCTGGACTTCAACCTGGTGGTACGCGAACGCCCGGATGCCCGCTGGGGCAGCCTGGTTACCGTGGAGTTCGAGCGTGAAGTGATGTACCGCCGCTTTCTGCCACCGAACACCACCGAGCTTAAAGACGAGGCCGTGGCAGCCGCCGACCTAGTCAAGCAGCAAATCATTCAACGCAAGCTGCAACGCCTGCTACAGGACACCACCGACTTGGAGAGGGACGAGCTATGAACTACCGCATTCCACGTTGCATTGCCGCCTGCCTGCTGGCCAGCGCGTGCGCTGCACAGGCCACCGAGCTGGTGTACACCCCGGTCAACCCGGCCTTTGGCGGCAACCCGTTGAACGGCACCTGGTTGCTGAACAACGCCCAGGCGCAAAACGACTACGACGACCCCGACCTCAAGGACCGTGCCTCGGCCTTTACCGGCACCACGGCCCTGGAGCGCTTCAGCAACCAGCTGGAGTCGCGGATGTTGTCGCAGTTGCTGGACAACATCAGTAATGGCAGCACCGGCAGCATGGCGACCGATGCGTTTCTGATCGACGTCATCGACGATTCCGGGGCCTTGAGCATCAAGGTCACCGATCGCGCCACAGGAGAAATTTCGATCATTGAGGTCAGCGGCCTGAACCCCTGAGAGGGAAGGGCTTTTATGTTGGGGAGAGAACACCATGAAACGTCTGCTGAGCACGCTGCTAATCCTCACCGCCCTAGGCCTGCAAAGTGGTTGCAGCCTGCGCGAACCTATGTCGGCCGAACAGGACTCGGAAACCCCGACCCTGACCCCACGCGCCTCGACCTACTACGACCTGATCAACATGCCACGGCCCAAAGGCCGGCTGATGGCAGTGGTATACGGCTTCCGCGACCAGACTGGGCAATACAAGCCCACCCCGGCCAGCTCGTTTTCCACCAGCGTCACCCAGGGCGCGGCCAGCATGCTGATGGACGCCCTGAGTGCCAGCGGCTGGTTCGTGGTGCTGGAGCGTGAAGGGCTGCAAAACCTGCTGACCGAGCGCAAGATCATCCGTGCTTCGCAGAAAAAACCTGATGTGGCGGAGAACATCATGGGCGAGCTACCACCGCTGCAGGCCGCCAACCTGATGCTGGAGGGCGGCATCATCGCCTACGACACCAACGTGCGCAGCGGCGGCGAGGGGGCTCGTTACCTGGGGATCGACATTTCCCGCGAGTACCGGGTAGACCAGGTAACCGTGAACCTGCGCGCCGTGGACGTGCGCACCGGGCAGGTGCTGGCCAACGTGATGACCAGCAAGACCATCTACTCGGTTGGCCGCAGTGCCGGGGTGTTCAAGTTCATCGAGTTCAAGAAGCTGCTGGAGGCCGAGGTGGGCTACACCACCAACGAACCGGCGCAGCTGTGCGTGCTGTCGGCGATCGAGGCGGCGGTGGGGCATTTGCTGGCGCAGGGGATTGAACGGCGGCTTTGGCAGGTGGCGGGGGATGCGGGGGAGGGCAAGGCTACGGTGGATAAATATCTGAGCCAGAATCAGCAGCCGTAAAACACATCTACCAGCACTCCACTGTCGGTGTATACGCTTGTTTGGTTGTTTTAATAATTGTCCAGTGAGTATTTGAGAAAAGCACTACTGGTGGATCTACCAGTAGTGACCATTGATGTCGTGCCATTACTATTTGCTTTGCAGGTATTAACGATGTGTCCATGTTTGTGGGCCGCTGCCTCTATAAGCGATAATGAGAGAAGTAATGGAATTTATCAGCAGCAACAAGAAAAGCACCAGCGAAGAAGTTTCAAGTGAAAAGCTGCATTGTGACCGTGCTGACTCAGGTGTATTGTCGGCGCCCACGCTGTCAGGTCTGGGCGTCAAGCTTGTCCGCTTTACCAACTCCGGCGCCGCTACTGGATCTATTGAGGGGGTCTTCAGTCGTGGCTCTGCGTCTGCAAACGGCAGATACCGACTGTACGCAAATATTGACGCGGATCCAGAAATCATTCGAGCTGTCAGTAGTGACAGCCTGCTTTCGGAGGGTGCTTTCTGGTTATATCCAACAGAAGACCAAGGCAGTCTCGGCAGGCTCCTGCGCGCGCCTCATGTATTTGTGTTTTTTGCACGAGAGATGGCCAACTCCGGCGACCCTGACTCTGCCAGGGTGGTCTACACGGTTACCGAAAAACTGGAAAAGCCAACCCTTTCAGATGCGTCTGCCAACAAAAGCACGGTGACCGTGACCGGTGTGGCGCCCTATGCCTATGCACCAGTGAAAGTAACGGTGGACAGCAAGAGCGAGACAGTGGTGGCCACTTCCGGTAAAAGCTGGACTGCCACGTTCACCAACGTTCCGCCGGGCACCCATACCGTGTTGGCACAAGTTGTCGACCAATCTGAAGTATTCCACGCATCCGATATCGTCACGGGGGAGGTTGAGGTAACCCCGCCTATTGAACATCGGCTGAATATTCTGTACCCGCCAGAGAACTGGCCCGTGACGCGCTATGTAAATGTTAATGGCGTTGCCACGCCCGACCAAGGCGATGTCAGCGTAGGTTTTGAGGGTGAAACAGCCGTTCAGGCGCGCGTTTCTGCTTCAGGCTATTGGTCAGCAACTATCAGGGCAGAAACTTACACTGGGCCGGATGTAAAAATTATTGCCGAGCACCCTGCAAGAGGCGAGAAAAAAGAAGTCAATGTAAAAATGGCATTGTTTGGCGAGCCTTCGGTGTCGCGTTCGGTATTGGGGGACGATGGTTACGAAATAGTAGGCAGCTCTTTGCCGTATGCATCTATTGAGTATGAGGGTGTTGAGGACCAAATTGTCCAGTGGTTTCCGCTCCTTACTGCAGATGATCAGGGTAATTGGCGGTATGAAGGTCTTCCAAAGCCTACGATGATCCTTGGCGGCGGCACAGTTGACGGCGTGCGATACGCAAGGCAGGTTTTCACACTGCGGGCGGACTCGGAAGACCGTGAAGGTACGAAATTCTTGATGCTGAATGCTGCACCAACAGTGACTTCACATCAGTCAGGCGATGTTGTACCCCAGCAGGTTGTGTTCACTGGGAACACTCGCTTCAAATCGGTAGATGTCCTGTTGGAACTCCCAGACGCTACCGTCTTTTCCGCTACGCCGGATAACGAGGGGAACTGGCAATCACCTTTGATTACGCTGCCAACGGGTACGGTCATTGTGCAGATTTACTCAGATCACCCAGAGCCGCTGAAGCCGTACTTCGAGAAAGGCAGGCTTACAGTATTTGTCGAGGCATGATGCCTTGGGCGTAAGCTGAACCAAACATCAATAATCAAACTGTGGCGGTAGGTTAGACCGCCGCCGCAGTTGAAACACCGTTGCCTGCGGCTTGGTGTGATCCTCGTAGGGTTTACCCGCAAAGGGGCCGGTGCAGCCGACAGAAGTGTTACGGCAAATGCCTTCAGCTTGAAACCCTTCCCAACCCCCGGTAGTCTTTGCCCGCTGCTGTCAATCCAGCAGCCGGGTTTGGTCACCCGCAATCATCAAGGCGCACAAGCGCCCGCTCTGCGATACAGTTGGCGCTTTTTTGTGCCCGGCTGTCTCGTTTTATGGCGGCTGTGCGTGGGGCGCCTCCGTGCGCGCCGGTTTCCTTGATTCCCGGTTGACCAACCCGCGTACAGTCGCCACCCATTCGTTTGGTCACGTTGTGTGGCGGCTCCAGTGAATCAAGGAGCAACACAATGACAAAAGGCTTACCTGATCCTCCCGTACGTGCCACCACGGCGGCCTCCAGTTTCTCGACCTGTGAATGCAGCCATCCGCCGTTGTTTGCCGTGCGTTCGGGGGTGGATTACGAAGATGCGCTGGTGCACCTGTCCACGTTGCTCAAGGGGGCGTTTGCGACCAACCTCAAGGCGTTGGAGCTGGCCAAGGGCACCTGTCGTGATCTGCTGTTGAGCAACGACCATGGGCTGGATTCGGCCAAGGCGGTGGTGGAGGCGTTGCTGGATGGGGTGGAGAGGCAGCAACTGACTGTGAGAGGGTTGAGGGCTAGCCCACTTTAAGAAACACAGCGCCGATCTTGAGATCACGCGGTCTCTGTAGGAGCGGCCTTGTGTCGCGATGGGCCGCAAAGCGGCCCCGGCGATAGGTGCATCATGGCTGACATCCCGGGGCTGCTTTGCAGCCCATCGCGACACAAGGCCGCTCCTACAGGGGCAGCGCCAGCCCTCAGGTGACGAGCAAGGCCGGCAACCCATCCCCCACAGGTTCGGCACGTTGCAACAAATGTGGGAGCGGCCTTGCGTCGCGATGCGCCGCGCGGGCGGCGCTCGATTCATGCGCCCACAAATAACCTGAGCCGAACACCCGGCGATCCAGCACATCCCCCCCAACCCATCAACCAGATGACGCCCAGCCTTTTCTCCCGCACACTGCGGAAAATTCCCAAGCCCGTTCCCCGTCACCTGCGGGGCACAGCCGGAGTAGAAAATGGCGCGACAACTTATAACAAACGCCCACGACCCGCTGCACGAATCCCGCCAGGCCCGCCTCAAGCTCGCGAGCGAGGGTGAGCTGCCGCTGGGCATGCTGCGTGACGAAATCGACGCCTCCTGGCGCCGCAGCCTGGGCCATGGCCTGGATTGCCTGCAGGGCGAACAGGTCGGCCTGGGCCTGGAGCAGGGCCATGACCTGCGCGTGCTGCTGGAGCGCAACCGCCTGCTGGTCGACGCCGTTACCCCGGAACTGGACTACCTGGTCGCACGCCAGGGCAAGGCGGGCATCGTCATCCTCGGTGACGCCCAGGCCAACGTGCTGGCCATCGAGGGCCAGACCCACGTGCTCAGCCGTGAGGGCCTGCGCGACCTGCACCCGGGCAGTTGCTGGAGCGAGTCGCTGCGTGGCACCAATGCCATCGGCACGGCCGTGGTGGAAGGCCGGCCGACGCTGATCAACTGCGGCGAACATTACCTGGACCGCCTCAGCCCGTTTTCCTGCACGTCCGTGCCGCTGCGCGACCCGCGTGGCGAGGTGATCGGTGTGCTCGACATCACCCGCGAAGGGGTAATGGCGCAGCCACAGGACAGCCTGACAACCCTGATGCTGGCCGCCGGCAACATTGAAAGCCGCATGTTTGGCCTGTGCCACCCCGAACAACTGGTGCTGGCCTTCCACAGCCGCCCGCAATACCTCAACAGTGCCTGGCATGGCCTGCTGGCGCTGAGCCTGGACGGTGAAGTGCTGGCGGCCAACGACAGTGCCTGCCAGTTGTTGCAGGTGCCGCGCCATGAGCTGATTGGCCGGCGCAGCACGGACCTGCTCGGCGAACGTTCACCTGCGTTTATTGCGCGCCTGTGGCAGGGCGGGGTGAGCAGTGTGCAGACGGCCAAGGGCGAGTTCTACTTCCGTGCCTTGCAGCTGCCGCGCCATGGCCGGGTCAATGGCAGTACGCCGGCCAGCAAGCCGACGCTGAGCAAACAGTCGCCGGCACTCGACGCCTTGGCGGGTGGTGACCCACGGCTGGCGCGCAACCTGCGCATGGCCCGGCAGGGGCTGGGCAATGGCTTGCCGGTGTTGTTGCTGGGCGAGACCGGTACCGGCAAGGAAGTGGTCGCCCGTGCGTTGCACCAGGCCAGCCCGCGTGCGGATAAACCGTTTGTGGCGGTTAACTGTGCGGCCATCCCCGAAGGGCTGATCGAGTCCGAACTGTTTGGCTACCGCGAGGGGGCCTTCACCGGATCGCGCCGAGGCGGCATGGTCGGGCGGCTGATGCAGGCCCATGGCGGCACGCTGTTTCTCGACGAAATCGGCGACATGCCGCTGGCCTTGCAGGCACGCCTGTTGCGGGTGTTGCAGGAACGCCGGGTAGCGCCGCTGGGGGCGGGCGACGAACAGGACATCGATGTGGCGCTGATCTGCGCCACTCACCGTGACCTCAAACGCCTTGTTCAAGAGCAGCACTTCCGTGAAGACCTTTATTACCGGGTCAACGGCGTGTCGCTGCGCTTGCCGGCGCTGCGCGAGCGTGATGACCTGGCCGCGATCATCCAGGGCCTTTTGGACAAGGCCGATGCCCGTGGCGTCACCCTTGACCCGGCACTGGCCACCTTGCTTGAAGGTTTCGACTGGCCGGGCAACATCCGCCAGCTGGAAATGGTGGTGCGCACGGCGCTTGCCATGCGCGAGGACGGCGAGCAGGTGCTGACCCTGGACCACGAGCTTGAGATGATCCGCGGTGCCTTGGCGCGCCACCAGGGCAATGTGTCGGCTGCGGCCGATGCGCTGGGCATCAGCCGGGCGACGCTGTACCGCAAGCTCAAACAGTTGCGCGGTTGAACCATGGGCCCATTGTTCGCAAGGCTGGTGGACTCCAGCGACCCTGTACTCATGCGCCAGGCATTGGCCTGGCTGTATGGCTTCGTGCGCCCCCATCGGCGCGCCATCGGCCTGTTGCTGGGCTTGTCGCTGGGCGCCTCGTTACTGGCGCTGGCGCAACCCTGGCTGGTCAAGACGCTGATCGATGAGGGGCTGTTGGCCAAGGACTACCAGACCCTTTGGCAGATGGCGGCGATCATGATCGGCGCTGGCCTGCTGGGTACGGTGCTGGCCGGGGTCAACCGCTACCTGCATACGCGCCTGTCGGGGCGCATCCTGTTTGCCCTGCGCGATGACCTTTACCGGCACTTGCAGCAGCTGTCGCCTACGTTTTATGGGCGGCGGCGCATGGGTGACATTCTTTCGCGGCTGGATGGCGACGTGGCAGAGATCCAGCGCTTTGCCGTGGATTCGCTGTTCTCGGCGGTATCGGCGGTGATCGGCCTGGTGGGGGCGGTGGCGTTGATGCTGATGCTGTCGTGGCAGCTGTCGCTGTTGCTGGCGCTGCTGGTGCCGATCGAGGTGCTGTGGCTGCGCTGGATGCGGCGCAAGGTGGAGCGCGAAGTGCGAAACCTGCGCGAGCGTTCGGCGGATGTGTCGTCGTTCCTGGTCGAGACCTTGCCGGCGATGAAGTTCATTCAGGCGGCCGGCCAGCAAGGCCGCGAGGCAGGGCGGCTGGATCAGCTTGGCCAAGGCTACATGCGCCAGTTGCTGAAGGTGCAGGTAACCGAATTCTTTACCCAGGCCATCCCCGGCACACTCACCTCCTGGTGCCGCGCTTGCGCATTTCTGGTTGGCGGCTGGTGGGTGATCCAGGGGACCTGGCAGTTGGGTGCGCTGATCGCATTCTCCACTTACATGGGCATGGCGGTAGGCCCGGTGCAGAGCCTGCTGGGGCTGTACGTGGCGGTGCAGCGCATGGCGGTGAGCCTGGGGCGGGTGATGGAACTGAAGCGGGAGGCCGTGGCCGTAAGCCCGGCAGACAACCCGCTGCCCATTCCCGACGGGCCGGGCGAGCTGCGCCTCGAGGCGCTGAGCTTTGCCCATGAAGGGCGGCAGGGTGCCGTGCTGAGCAACGTGCAGGTGTGCGTGCCGGGCGGGCTGAAGGTGGCGATCAGCGGTGCTTCGGGGGTAGGCAAGTCCACCCTGATCGACCTGCTGCAACGTTTTTATGACCCGGACGCCGGGCGCATCCTGCTGGATGGCGCCGACCTGCGCGACCTGGACCTGGCTGCGCTGCGCCGTCGTATTGCCGTTGTCAGCCAGGACATCGTGCTGTTCCGTGGCACCTTGGCGCAAAACCTTGCCTACGGCGTGCCAGAGGCCAGCCGTGCGGAGCTGGAGCGGGTGGTGCGCCTGGCGCGGCTGGACAGCCTGGTCGACAGCCTGCCATTGGGCCTGGATGGCCTGCTGGGCGAGCGTGGCCAGCAGTTGTCTGGCGGCCAGAAGCAACGCATTGCCATTGCCCGTGCGGTGCTGCAAGCCCCGGCGATTCTGGTGCTGGACGAGGCCACCTCGGCAGTGGACGAAGCCACCGAGCGTGAAGTGATCGCGGCCATCGACCAACTGTTCGCCGGCCGCACACGCATCCTGATCAGCCACCGGGCTTCGACCCTGGCCGACGCCGACCTGCACCTGCACCTGCAGGATGGCCAGTTGCAGGTGCTGCCGCAGGAGGCGCTCAAACATGGCCACTGACCTGCGCGTTGGCATCATCGACAGTGGCTGCTCGCCGGCACAAGCCAACGGTTTGCTTGGCGCCCGGCGTTTCTGGCTGGAGGACGGCCAATTGCGTGAAGGCGAAATGCTGCCCGACCTGCTAGGGCATGGCAGTGCGGTACTTGCCGGCTTGCAACGCGAGGCCGGCCCGGTACCGTTGCTGGTGGCCCAGGTGTTCAGCGACCAGGCCAGCACCAGTGCCTTGCAGGTGGCGGCCGGGCTGTTGTGGCTGGTGGAGGCGGGGGCCACCCTGGTCAACCTCAGCCTGGGTTTGCAGCAGGACCGGCCTGTGCTGCACCAGGCCTGTGCCGAAGCGCTGGCGGCGGGTGTGCTGTTGTGTGCATCCAGCCCGGCACAGGGGGGGCCGGTGTACCCGGCCAGTTACCCGGGGGTGCTGCGGATTACCGGTGATGCGCGTTGCGCGCCCGGCCAGTGGGCGTGGCTAGGCACCCGGCAAGCGGACTTTGGCGGTTATGTAGGCGCGGGTGGCAGAGCGGGCGCAAGCTTGGGTTGTGCGGCTTTGAGCGGGCGAGTGGCGGCCTTGCTGCGTGACAAGCCGGGTATGGACCGCCAGCAGGTCCATGACTGGTTGCGCGAGCATGCGGCGTTCATCGGCCCTGAGCGGCGAGGTGCCAGCCATGGCTGAGCCGCGCATTGTGGTGCTGGGCGCCGGCCCTGCGGGGGCTGCCACGGCCATTGGCCTGCGGCGGTTGGGCTACACCGTCACGGTGGTGTCGGAGTGGCGCCGTTTTGCGGCGGTTGAAGGGGTTTCGCAGCGGGTGCTGGAGGGCTTGCGGCATGCGGGCCTTGGCGGGGCCTTGAGCCAGGCGGCCATGCCGGCTACCCGGCAGGTGCACTGGAATGGCCAGCACTTGCAAATGAACCAGGAGTTTCTGCTGGACCGCCAACGGTTTGACCGGGCGCTGCGCGACGACCTTCAGCGTGCAGGCGTGAGCATGGTCGAGGGGCGTGTGCGTGAGGTGGTGCACGAGGGCGGTCATCGTGTTCGCCTGGACGATGGGCAGGTACTGGTCGCAGACTTCCTCGTCGAGGCCCGAGGCCGCCAGGCACCGCTGGCTGCGGACCGCTTGCGCGGGCCGGAAACGGTCAGCCTGCTTAATACCTGGCAGGGTAGCCCCGCGGCGCCTGCGTCGGCAGTGGAAAGCCTGGAGGATGGCTGGGCGTGGATGGCGCGGTTGGAGGATGGCCGCTGTTACTGGCAAGTCACGCTGGACGCCGCCGGGCTGCCGGGCAAGTCCGAGCTGGCTGCCTACTGCGCCGAGCGCCGAGGCCAGAGTTCTGTTGTCGTCGAACTGTTCGGTGCGCGAGTGCTGGAGCCGGCGCAGGTGCATGCACGCAGCAGCACGGCAATCTTGGCGGGCGATTGCGTCGGGGAAGACTGGCTGCGGGTAGGTGATGCCGCCATGGCGGTTGACCCCCTGTCGGGGAACGGTATTTTCCAGTCGCTGTCTTCGGCATTGCAGGCGCCTGTGGTGATCAACACCTTGCTGCGCAAACCCGAACGCGCAGGCTTGGCGCGCCAGTTTCATCAGCAGCGGATCGAGCAGTTGTTCCTGCGCTTTGCCCGCATTGGCCGTGATTTCTATGCCCAGGAGCAAAGCCGGGTGGGGCAACCGTTCTGGGCCCGGCGCCAAGGTTGGCCAGATGCGCAGCCGCTGCACCTGAGCGCCGACTGGCGGGCGGTGCGAGTGGCACGGCAACCGGTGCTGCGTGACGGGCTGGTGGATGAAGCCGAGGTCGTGGTAACGGCTGACCAGCCGCTGGGGGTTTGGCATCTGCAAGGTGTGGAATTGGCACCGATAGTGCGCGGGCTGCAGGCTGGCCAGGCGCTGAGTGCCGTGCTTGAGGGGCAGCCGGTCGAGCATCAGAAAATGCTGCGACGGTGGCTCACTGAGCAGGGCTATACCTGAGAACCCAGGGCTGCAAGGCAGCCCAAGGTCCCGGATCGGAGCCTCTGAACAGCTATTCGCTCACCGCCGTCAGTTTACTGCGCCCGACCGTGCGCAGCGGGGCGGTTTCTATCAGCCCCAACCCCAACACCCCAACCACGATTGCGCACCCTGCCTGTAGCAGTAGCGGGGCGCCGAGCCCATGAAGGTCCGCCAGCCAGCCACCCAGTACGGGGCTGAGCACGCCGCCGACCACTTCACCCATGCCCATCACCAGCCCGACGCAAGCGGCAATGCGGTGAACCGGTACGGTTTCGGATGGAATGGTGGCCATGAAGATCGGCGCCACACCGCTGGCCGACCAGGTGATGAACAACACCGTGCAAAGCATCCAGAACGGCCCTTGAAAGTACAGCGCTGCCAGCGGCGTGAGCGCCCCGACCAGGGAGAACACCACCACCACCGCGCGCCGGCCCAGGCGGTCGGAAAGCGCAGGCACGATGAAACTGCAGAGGGTGGCGCTGGCCCCCAGCACGCTCATCAGGATGCCCATGTCGGTGGAGCCGAACTGCCGCTCGTTCATGTAGTACACCGGCATGAACGCCCACCCCAGCACCATCCAGGCCACGTAGAAACACGCGATGAGCATGCTCAACCAGACGTTGCGATAACGCAGCAGCTCCAACAGCGAACCCGCGTCGGCGGGCTGCGAGGTGGGCTGTGCAACGACTACCTCCTTGGGCTCACGTACGTACTTCCAGATCATGCAGGCGGCGATCAGGCCGGGGATGCCCGCAACGATGAACGCAAGGCGCCAATGGTAGTGGCTGGCAATGGCCACCAGCAGCAGGGGCGCGATACACGAGCCCAGCAGGTTGCTGCCAAAGTTCTGCATGATGCCCATGTTATGGCCGCGACGGCTGGCCGTGGAGTTCATCGCCATCAGGGTTTGCGAGATAGGCAGTATCGGGCCCTCGGCCACCCCCATCAGCAGGCGGGCAGCCAGCAGCATGAAGAAGGTGCTGGCCAGCCCGGAAAAGAACGAGCACACCGAAAACACGATCACGGCCACCAACAGGTACGGCTTGCGGCGCCCGCTGCGATCGGAGCGGGCGCCCAGCAGGTAGCCGGACAATGCCCAGGTCAATGACAGGGCCGAAACCAGCAAGCCGATCTGGGTGTTGCTCAAGGACAGGTCAGCGGCCACGAAGGGGGCCAGGAAACTCATGGCATTACGGTCGAAGAAAACAAAACCGAAGCTGAGGCTGAGCACGAACAGCAAGCGGTTTTCGTAGGAAGAGAACCAGCGGCGCATGGTGTATCTCCTGCATGATTATTGTTATTGGATTACGCGACGTTCAAAGGCGTCCGCCAGCAGGTGATAGCAAACGCCAGGCCAATCACGCAGGGCGGCCCCAAGCCCTTGAATACAAGGCATCAAGCTGGGCGTGGTGCGGGGCAAGCCTTGATCTTTGTTGATCAAGCTGGCAAAAGTTGATGATCAAATAACGGCCTGGCCATCGCGTGGCACCGTCCGTGCGCAGAACAAGAACAACAGGAGAAGGTATGAGTCGTTCATCCACCGCGGCACCCCGCGATACCGTGTCGCGGGCCCCTCAGGCCTATGAAACCAGCAGCCCGACCCCGGCCGACCTGCGTCGCTACCTGCGGTTTTCGGATGAGGATGCGCGTATCTGGCTGGATGACCAGAGCATGGTCATGCTGCACTCCAGCGCCCTGGGTGCGTTGCGCCGCGAACTGATCGAAAGCGTGGGGCGCGAAGGCGCGCGGCGTATCCTGATGCGCATCGGTTATTCGGCGGGTAGCCAGGATGCCGCGCTGGTACGCAAGCGCTGGCCGGCATCGGACGAGCGCAGCTCATTCATTGCCGGCGGCCGGCTGCATGCGTTGCAGGGTGTGGTGCGGGTGGAAACGGTCGACCTTGACCTGGACATCGAACGCGGCCACTTCCACGGGGAATACCTGTGGCACGATTCGCGCGAAGCCCATGAGCACATCGCCCACTACGGGGTTGGCGACGAAGCCGCGTGCTGGATGACCCTAGGCTATGCAGCCGGTTATGCCAGTGCCTTCATCGGCAAGCTGGTGGTGTACCGCGAGGTCGAATGCGTGGCCGCCGGCGGCCGCTGCTGCCGGATTGTCGGCGACACGGCAGATCGTTTGCCAGACCATGAGCACGGCGCCGAGCAGCGTTACTGGGACCCTTCGCACTTCATTCAGATGAACTCGATCTGGTCGCCTTCCGATGGCGAGGCAGCACAACCGGCCTGCACGGCCAGCAGCTTGCCGCTGCAGGACGACATGGTCGGTATTTCTGCAGCGTTCAGCGTTGCCCGTCATCAGATTGCGCAAGTGGCACCCACCCGAGCCTCGGTGTTGTTCAGCGGTGAATCGGGGGTGGGCAAGGAGGTGTTCGCCAAGGCGCTGCATCGGCTCAGCCCGCGCGCCCAACAGCCCTTGGTGGCCGTGAACTGTGCGGCGTTGCCGGAAAGCCTGCTGGAAGCCGAACTGTTCGGTGCGGAAAAAGGGGCGTACACCGGTGCAACGCAGGCGCGTGCCGGCCGCTTTGAACGGGCCTCTGGGGGCACGCTGTTCCTGGATGAAATCCAGGCCTTGAGCATGAGCGCCCAAAGCAAGCTGCTGCGGGCCTTGCAAGAGGGAGAAATCGAGCGGGTGGGGGGCAACAGGCCGATCAAGGTCGACTTGCGGGTGGTTGCTGCGACCAACGCCAACCTGCGCGAAGCGATTGCCCGCGGTACCTTCCGCGAAGACCTGTTCTTCAGGCTCAACGTGTTCCCCATCCACCTGCCACCGCTGCGCGAGCGTCGGGATGATATCCCGCTACTGATGGAGCACTTCTTCAAACACTTCACCCAACTGCACGGCAAGCAGGTCACCGGGTTCAGTGCCCGGGCGGTGGAAGCGCTGCTCAACTACAGCTACCCCGGCAACGTACGGGAGCTGCAAAACCTGGTGGAGCGGGGGGTGATTGCGGCGCCCGGGCAAGGGGCTATCCGTACCCAGCACCTGTTCCCCTCCGGTGAGCAGGCGCCCCGCGCCGGGTTGGGCGTGGGCGGTGACGGCAGCCTGTGCAACCCGGCCAGCGAACCTGACGCGCAGGCTTCGCCCATGGCCGAACTCAAGCACGCCATTCACAACCAGCAACTGGAGCAATACCGGCTGGTCTTGCAGGCCTGCAATGGCAACCTGTCTGCCGCAGCACGGCAATTGGGCATCAGCCGCCCGCAGCTGGCCTACCGGCTGAAGGCCCATGGGCAGGGGTGAATTGATGATCGAGCTTGATCAAAGCGCATCAATTTGATCAACCCGGGCAACGCGTACGTTTGGCAAAACCCCATGATACAGGGCGTTTCGCCGTGCCCAGGGGGCTGGCACAGCCCTTGCGATGCACCTGGCGCGACTTCCTGAAGCGGTAGTTTCAGGTCGCACTTCATAACAACAAAAACAGAGAGTGCATCATGAATGCTCAACCGAGCGGCACCTGGGTGCCTGGCGTTCGCGTTACCGCCTTGTCCATCGTTTTAACCGCCTTTGCGTGTGCTGCCCACGCGCAGGAGGCGATCAAACTGGACTTGCAAGTGTGGAACCTGTCGGTGAAAAACCTGGATACCGGCCCCGACCCTTACCACTATGCCAACAGTGGCAATGTGTTCGCCGGTGTCGAGGGCGACCTTGACGCACTGGCCAACATAGCCGGGGCATCGTTCAGCTTGCAGTACGTGTTCTTCCCGTTCATGCGGGGTGAAGGGCAGCCCGCCCAGGACAGTTGGCAGGGCAAGGCGGGGAGTTTCTTTGCCGGGGCCCCGATGCACAACGACATCGATACCGGCTACCTGGCACGCTTCACCTGGAACCAGCGCCTGTTGCAGGACCGCCTGGAATTGGCGGTGGGCCGCAGCAATGCCCGTCAGCACTTCTACATGGCCAACTGTGAAAACGTGATCACCTGCAACGACCCGGTCATCGACAACTCCACCGGTATCCTGCCTTACCCCTATGGCAGTTGGGGTGGCTACGCCCGTTATCGTTTTGGTTCCGCCAGCTACCTGCACAGCGGGGTGTTCGAGTCCAACCCCCAGCACTACTTCAAACGTACCAAGGGGTTTGACTGGGACCCGGGTGATGCCAGCGGCGTGACCTGGCTGGCCGGGGTAGGGGCGAAAGCGGATTTTACCCAAGACCCTTATGCGTACCATTACGAACTGAACGGCTTTCATAACACCGGCGAACAGATCGACCCCATGGACGGCCGCTTGCGCAGGGGGAGCGACGGGTTGCTGTTCAAGTTCCGCCAGACGTTGGCCAGGGAAGGCGAGGCCGCTGTGCCCGAGCGGGGTTGGCAGGTGTTTGGCGCCTGGTCCTGGAGCGCCGATGACATGCAGCCGTTTTCCCATTTCGCCGAAGTCGGCGTAACCCGGCTTGGCCCGTTCGGTCGGCCGCAGGATACGCTCAACCTCAAGGCCAGCTACCTGCGCCTGGGGGCGCGCCAGGCAGCCTGGCAGCAGCACGCGCGGCTGCTGGCTACCGGCAGCGATGAGCGTACGCGCCGCGGTGTATCACGCATCGAGCTCAACACGCATTGGCAGGTCACCCGCAACCTCGCACTGGAGCCCAGCGTGCAGTACATCTTCAACCCGGACAACTTCTATAACCCCAGCGCGCCAGTGAGTGGCGACGGTGCGGTAATTGCCCTGGAGGTCATGTACAACCTCGGTTCAGCACTCGGTTTGTAGGCCCTGAACGCAAACCTCCCGCCGAAGCGGGAGGTTTTTACCGATGGTAAATGAAGTGATCAGGCCTGATGAGGCGCAACCATGACCTTGCATTGATGCTGGCGTTGGCGCAGGGCTTCGAATGCCTGGGGCATTTCGGCCAGCGACACGGTTTCGCTGACCATCGTCAGCGGTGCGGCATCGGGGCCGTCCAGTACGTCAACTGCGGCGCAGAACTCGTCCATGTTGAAAAACGCCGACATGATCAGGTTCACCTCCTTGGACACCGCCTGGAACGGCATGAACCTGTCCGCGACCGTGCACAGCCCAAGTACCACAACCGTACCCCGTGGGCGAACATGGTCGATGGCCTGGGCAATCAGGCCTGGGCGGCCGACGCATTCGAAAACGATATCGGCTGCGCCGCCCAGGCTTTGCGCAATACGCGCTGGGAGGGCGCCGTCGTCTACCAGAAAGTGCGTCGCCCCAAGGTGCAAGGCGCGCTCGCGCTGCCAGTCGCCCAGGTCGGTGATGGCGACGGCGGCTGCGCCCAGGCGCCTGGCCCAGTAGGCCACGGCCAGGCCGATAGCCCCTGCGCCCAGCACCAGTACCTTCGCGCCAGGCTTTAGCCCTGCGCGCATTACCCCGTGCAAGGCCACGGCAAGGGGCTCAGCGAGGGCGCTGTCCTTGAGCCCGACACTGCTGGGTATTACCCGGCACTGGTGGCCCTTGGCAGTCGCCCACTGTGCAAAACCACCCCCCTGCAAGCTGAACGCCGCGCACCAGGCTGGCTCACCGCGCAGGCAACTGCTGCACTGGCCACAACCGCGCAAAGGTGCCACGGCCACGGCATCACCGACTTTCAGGTTGTTGACCTGCTTGCCACATTCAACCACACGCCCGCTGTATTCATGGCCCAGCACGCTGCCTGGGGCAATATTGAATGCAGGGTCCTGGGTCATGTGCAGGTCACTGCCGCAGATGCCGCAGCGGCATACCTCGATCAGGACTTCGTCGGCAGCGGGCACCGGCATTGCAACCGTGCCCATTTGCAAGGGCTGGTTCAGGCCCTTGAACAGAATCGCTTGCATCATCGCCTCCTCAGTCCACCCGGCCGAGCATCTGCCCGCCATCGATGACGATCTGCGCGCCGGTGACGTAATCCGAGGCCGGCGAGGCCAGAAACAAGGCCAGGCCTTTGATTTCTTCGGTGGAGGCAATCCGGTGTTGCGGCACCCGTTGGGCGAACGCTGCACGGTCCGCCGGGTTGCGCAAGCGGCCCCCGGCGATGTTGGTCACGAACGGGCCTGGCGCGATGGCGTTGACGTTGATGCCATAGCGGGCCAGCTCCATTGCGGCCTGGCGCACCAGTGACGCCGCGCCGGCCTTGGCTGGCATGTAGGGAGTGCCGACGATGGCTTCATTGATGATCGCGGCATTGGAGGTGGTGACGATGATGCGGCCCTGGCCACGTGGCTTCATCAAGCGCACCGCAGCGCGCAAGGTGGTGAACACCGCGGTGAGGTTGGTTGCCAGTACCTTGTCCCAGTGCGCTTCGTCCAGCGCCTCCAGTGCGCCCTCGGCGCAGCGCTGGCCCTCGCTGTCCAGAAAGCCGGGGCCGGCGTCGATGCCGGCATTGGCGAACACCACATCCAGCCGGCCATAGCGCTCGCCGATGCGCTCGAAACAGGCATACATCGCCTGGCGATCGGTGGCGTCTACCACTTCGCCGTGCACAGCGAAACCCAGCGCGTTCAACCGCGCCACCTGTTCTTGCAGGCGTTTGGCGTCCAGGTCCAGCAGGGTGACCTGTGCCCCGGCTTCGGCCATCACTTCGGCATAGGCCAGGCCAATGCCGCTGGCGGCGCCAGTGACTACACAGTTCAAGCCTTCGACGGCAAAACGTTCCCAGTATTTCATCCGCACCTCCCTGTCCGTTGACGGTTGCACCCGCTCACAGGAACAACGCCTGGTTGATCGGCAGCCCGTGTTTTTCGCAATGGCTCACGTAGTGGTTGATGAACCAGAACACGTCGGTGGTTTCGGTGTGCTGGCCGTGCTCGTCGAAAAACTCGATGGGCCCGTGAATCCAGAACAGCGCCTTCATGCCTTGCGGGTCATCGGAATACAGAGTGTGGGCGGTGCCTGGGGTTTCGTAGACAAAGCTGCCGGGCCGCGATACCCAGTCGTACTCGTAATACCCCCAGCTGCCTTCCAGCGTCACAGCCGAGACCGCTGCGCGGTGCCGGTGGGTACCGATGCGCCCGCCGCCCTTGACCCAGAGGATGTTGCACACACTGCCGGTTCGCACATCGAAGCTGAGGTGGCGTATGGCGGCGCAATCGCCGAACGGTACCCAGGGCGATTCATCTTCGCCGGTGCCGATGTGCCCGCCATGCAGGGCATAGCGGTCGACGATGGCGGCATGGGGCTCAGGCGGCAGTTGGACAATGCTTGGTTTCAGGGTGGTGTTCATGAACAGGCCTCGTTGTTTTGTTTTTATGGTCGAGCGTTGGCTCGCGAGGATGCTTTTGCACAGCCTGTGCCAAGCCCTGAAGGGCCTGATTTACTGGAGTTTTGGCGGGTTAAGGTGGTGGGAATTCATGCAGGTCGACAGGCTTGATGATCAAATTTGATCAAGCCCGGTGGTGCAGAAGGGGCGCGTTGCGCCCCGTGGTTGCAGGTCAGAAAAAGGTCCCGACCACCAACTGCATATAGGTGCCGGTGTCACGGCTGCCCATTTGCGTACCGCCATTGGCCGCACTGCGGTCAGGCTTGTAGAAACCCACCAACGGGCTGATCAGCAGGTGGTCGTTGACCATCCACTCCACATACAAGTCCAGCTCCCGCCCGCCGAGGTTGCCCAGGTCTGTGTCCAGCGTGTCGAAGTCGAAGTACAGCGCGCCGACGGTCAGGTTGTCCCGTGGCTTGCCTTTCAGCGCCACGTGGTGCACCTGGCTGTTCTTGTTGAACGGCCCGGCATAGTTGGCCGCCACTTCACCCTGGAACCAGGTGCCGTAGCCCCGGCTCAGGCCATAGAACAGCGGGTCGAAACCTTCGGAGAAGCGGCTGTAGCGGTAGGTGGCAGTGGGTGACCAGGGCAGTTCGGAGAAGGTCCAGTTGCCCTCCAGGTACCAGGCATTCTCGCGCCCGCCGGTTTTGTCCTGGGTGACGTACTCGGCAGCCAGCTCGAGGTCTTTCACGCCCAGGTTGCCACGCCCGCGCAGGCTGGCGGTGTCCATGCCGTCGCGGTGCTCCAGGCCCATGATCTGCGCGTAGCGCTGGTCTACGTCCAGGCCGCGGATCCAGCTGAGGCCCACGGTACCGGCGTCGGCAACATGCTCCAGGTTGGCCACCGCCAGCGAGGTGTCGGCCTGGTAGTGGTTGTCGGACTTCAGCCACATCAGGTCGCCGCGCCAACCCTGTTTGCCGCCCAGCCGCAGCACGGCGGTGCGGTCGAAGGCCTTGCGGGCGGCCAGGTAGTAGGCGCCGCCGCGGTCGAAGTTGGCGCCCAGGTCGACCTTGCCCAGGTTCACCGGGTCGCCCTGGATCAGGAAGCCATCACCCAGTGTCACCACCTGGCGGCCGCCAGAAATGTCCACGCCGTCCTCGCCCAGGGCCGGGAACAGGTTGGCCGAGCGCCAGCCCAGGTACAAATCTTCGATGGCGGTGCGGCGCTCATCGCCCAGGGTCAGGCCGGCAGCATCGCCGTCGCCCCAGGTGGCTGAGCTGAGCAGGTTGAAGGCGCCATAGAGGGCGCCGCTTTTGGCCAGGGCCTGGCTGCCGCTGAGGCCGTATTTGACGTAACCCTCCTGCCAGGCGGTGCTGCCGGGCTGGCGGTTGCCGGCCTGGTTGAAGCTTTCGTCACTGTGGAAGACGCCGAACAGGGCTTCGAGGTCGGCGTTGAGGGTGGTGCCGTTGTGGTTGTACAGCTCGTAGGCCTGGCTGGTGGGTGCGGCAAGCAGCAGGGCCAATGTGCAGGCGAGTGTGTGCCTCATGGGGTGCTCCATGGTTTTTTATTGTTGTTTTTGGGTTGCCTGTACCGGCCTCTTCGCAGCACAAGGCTGCTCCTACAGGCACCGCGTGCTCTTGTAGGAGCAGCCTTGTGCTGCGAAGAGGCCGGTACAGGCAGAAGATCAGAGCTTGATCAACACCGATTTGAGCTCGGTGTAATGCTCGATGGCCGCTGCGCCCATCTCACGGCCGACACCGGACATCTTGTAGCCACCAAACGGCAGCGCAGGGTCCAGCGCGCTGTGGCAGTTGACCCACACCGACCCCGACCTGATGCGCGGGATCATCCGGTGCACGGCGGCCAGGTCGTTGGACCAGATGCTGGCGCCCAGGCCATAGGGGTTGTCGTTGGCCATGCCGATCACTTCGTCCAGGTCATCGAACGGCATTGCCACCAGCACCGGCCCGAAAATCTCTTCCTGTACCAGGCGGTGACGCTGGTCGACATCGACGATCACCGTCGGCTTGACGAAGTAACCCGGCCCAAAGCCTTCGCCGCCGCAGGCGATGGTCGCACCCAGTTCGCGGCCAAGCTCGATGTAGCCGGTGACGCGGTCCTGCTGCTTGGCCGAGATCAGCGGGCCCATCTGCACGGCCGGGTCCAGACCGTTGCCCAGTTTCATGCCATTGGCGATGCCGGCGATGTCGGCCACCACGTTGTCGAAGTGTTTGCGGTGCACATACAGCCGCGAGCCTGCGCAGCACACCTGGCCCTGGTTGAAGAAGATCGCCGTGGCGGCGCCGGCAGCGGCTTCCTGCAGGTTGGCGTCGGGCATGACGATGGTCGGCGACTTGCCGCCTAGCTCCAGGGTGACGCGGGTCATGTTGTCCATTGCCGCCTTGCCGATCAGCTTGCCCACCTCGGTGGAGCCGGTGAAGGTCAGCTTGTCCACGCCGGGGTGGCGGCTGAGCGCGGCGCCGGCATTCAGACCGGTGCCGGTGACCACGTTGAACACGCCTGCCGGGTAGCCGGCTTCGTCTACCAGTTCAGCCAGCTTCAGCACGCTTAGTGGGGTTTCGTCAGCGGGCTTGAGCACGATGGTGCAGCCGGTGGCCAGGGCCGGGCCGAGCTTCCAGCAGGCCAGCAACAGCGGGAAGTTCCAGGCAACGATGGCGCCGACCACGCCGATAGCCTCACGGCGCACAAAACCGTGGAACTGGTCGTTGGGCATCAACGGCATAGAGGCTTCGACGGTGCTACCCTCGATCTTGGTGGCCCAGCCAGCCATGTAGCGCAGGAAGTCGATGGCCAGTTGCACGTCCATCACCTGGGCCACGGCGGCGCTCTTGCCGTTGTTCAGGCATTCCAGTTCGGCCAGTTGTCGGGCGTCGCGTTCCATCAGGTCGGCCAGGCGCCACAGCAGGTTTTGTCGCTCGCGCGGGCGCAGGCGGCTCCACGGCGAATCGTCGAAGGCCTGGCGTGCTGCGCGCACGGCGCGGTCTACATCCTCAGCGTCGGCGGCGGGCACTTCACCCAGCACTTCGCCGGTGGCCGGGTTGCGGAACGACAGGGTGCGACCGCTGGCGGCGTCCTGCCAGTCGGCGCCGATGCGCATCTTCAGCTTGCGTTCGAGAAAGGCGCGGGTGGCGGGCAGGATGGGCAGTTCGGAAAGCATGGGGCTGTGCCTCTTGTCATTGGATGTGAAGGGCACAGGCGCAATGGGCGTGCCAAGGTGGGCAAATGGCCGCAAGGTGTTGAAGGCGTTGGGTTTTGCCTGGATGCAAGGTTGTGCTTGCAGGCGTGCGCTGTTGCACATTGAGACGGTGTGAGACGGTGGGTGCAACAGTGGCTGTAAGGGCCAATCGCCGGCAAGCCAGCCCCACCTTGACCGCGTCGCCCTCAAGGCTTGTGCAGTCCTGTAGGAGCGGCCTTGTGCCGCGAATGGCCTGCGCAGCAGGCCCGGTGTCTCAAGCTGAAACACCCTGTCGCGAAATGGCACGCTGCAATTGGCCATCGCTACTGGCAGTAAAGCCAGGAAAACAGCCTAAAAGCCTGAAACAAAACGCTTTTACAGCAACTGGCACAGTTCCTGTATCACAACTGTCACATGCACACCTGCTGTACCAAAGCGTGCGAAAAACGATAAGAACAACAACCGTGGAGGTCTGACCTTGAAGACGACTCGACTCCGGCGGCATGCGGGCAAACTGGCGCTGGTCGCCGCCGCGCTGCTGAGCACCCAGGCCATGGCGGCCGAGCAGGGCCCGAGCCTGTTGCAGAACAAGTGCATGGGGTGCCATATCCCCGAAGGCAACGATACTTACAGCCGCATCAGCCACCAGCGTAAAACGCCGGAAGGCTGGCTGATGAGCATCGCCCGCATGCAGGTGATGCACGGCCTGCAGATCAGCGACGACGACCGTCGCACGCTGGTCAAGTACCTGGCCGACAAGCAGGGCCTGGCGCCCAGCGAAACCGATGGTGTGCGTTACGCCATGGAGCGTCGGCTGAACACGGTCGAGCATTTCGACACCCAGCTCAGCGAAACCTGTGGCCGTTGCCACTCCGGTGCCCGCGTCGCCTTGCAGCGCCGCCCGGCCAAGGAATGGGAGCACTTGGTCAACTTCCACCTTGGCCAATGGCCGTCCCTCGAATACCAGGCCCAGGCGCGTGACCGCGACTGGCTGCCAATTGCCCTGCAACAGGTGGTGCCGGAACTTGCCAAGCGCTACCCATTGGACAACCCGGCCTGGGCTGAGTGGCAGAAGGCCAAACCGAGCGCTGACGTACTGCCGGGGCAGTGGGCCTTTAGCGGCCACATGCTGGCCAAGGGCGATGTGCGCGGGGTAATGAGCGTTTCGGCCGGGGAGGGCGACACCTTCAAGGTCGAGGTCAAGGGCGCCTATGCCGACGGTACGCCGTTCAACGGCAGCGGGACGGCGATCTTGTACAACGGCTATGAGTGGCGCGGTAACGTCAAGGTTGGCGACACCAACTTGCGTCAGGTATTTGCGGCGCTGGATGGCGAAATGAAAGGCCGCATGTTCGAGGCCGAGCACGACGAGCGAGGCCTGGACTTCACGGCTGCGAAGGAAGGCAAGGCGCGCCTGCTGGCGGTACAACCGGCATTCATCAAGGCCGGTGGCGAAAGCGAGATCACCCTGGTGGGCAGCGGCCTGGACGGCAAGCCCGACCTGGGTGCAGGGGTGGAGGTGACCGAAGTGCTGGAGCAGTCCCCGACCCTGGTACGGGTCAAGGCCCGCGCGGCAGCCGACGCCAAGCCAGGGCAGCGCGAAGTTGCAGTAGGCGCGCTCAAGGGCGTGAACCTGGCGGTGTACGACAAGGTCGAGGAAGTGAAAGTGGTGCCGGCCTTCTCCATTGCCCGCATCGGTGAAAACGGCGCTTCGGTGCCGAAGGTGCAGGGCCGCTTCGAGGCCGAAGCTTGGGGCAAGGATGCCAGCGGCCAGCCGCTGCGCATCGGCTACCTGCCGGCCACCTGGAAGGTCGAGCCGTTCAATGAGCGCGCGGTGGAGGACGAAGACGTCAAGTTCGCCGGGCAGATGCAGGCCGATGGCGTGTTCGTGCCAGGTGGCGCCGGCCCTAACCCTGAACGCAAGATGATGACCAACAACGCCGGTAACCTGAAGGTTATCGCCACGCTGGCCGACGGTGGCCAGACCGGCGAAGGGCACATGATCGTCACCGTTCAGCGCTGGAACAACCCGCCGCTGCCGTAACGGCAGGGTGCAACGGTTTTCCAACGAATCGATTACCGGGAGGTCGCCATGGGCGCACTACTGAACCTGGTCGAACGCAACCTGCATGAAGTGCAGGTTGATGCCGACCGCATGCTGTTCCATATCCCCAGCAGTTCGCTGTTCACCGCCGACGCGGTGACCGGGGGCATCATCGACACCTTGCGCCAGCAAGGCTGCTCGGCCGAGGAGCTGATGCAGCGCCTGGGCCAGCAGTTTGCCGGCAACGATATCCAGGACACCCTGCGCGAGCTGATCGCGCTGGAACTGGTCAGCGACGGCTCGCCGCTGACCCCGGAAATCGGCCTGAAGCGGGTCGAGCGCACCGCGCTGAATACCGTGGTACTCAACGTCAACACCGGTTGCAACCTCAGCTGCACCTATTGCTACAAGGAAGACCTGGACAAGCCGTCCGCTGGCAAGAAAATGAGCACCGCCACCGCCGAAGCCTCGGTGGAGATGCTGCTCACGGAATCGCCCGACGAAGAACGCTACAGCGTGGTGTTCTTCGGCGGCGAACCGTTGTCCAACCGGCCGCTGATCGAGCACATGGTGGCTTACTGCGAGCGGCGTTTCGCCGAGGCGGGCAAGCAGGTGGAGTTCATCATGACCACCAATGCCACGTTGCTGACCGAAGAGATCGTCGACTGGCTCAATGCCCACCGCTTCGGCCTGTCGATCAGCATCGACGGCCCCAAGACCGTACATGACCGCAACCGCATCACCGTGGGCGGGCAGGGCACCTATGACGTGGTGCGGCGCAAGGCCGACATGCTGCTGTCGCGTTACAACAGCCGCCCTGTGGGGGCGCGGGTAACCTTGACCCGCGGCATTACCGATATCGAGACCATCTGGAACCACCTGTTCAACGAAATGGGCTTTGCCGAAGTCGGCTTTGCCCCGGTCACCTCCGGCGACATGGCGGACTTCAATCTCACCGGCGAAGAACTGGTCGAGGTCTTCGCCAACATGAAGGCGCTGGGCCGCCGTTACCTGGACGCAGCGCTGGAACACCGCAACATCGGGTTTTCCAACCTGCACCAGCTGATCACCGACATTCACGAGGGCCACAAGAAGGCCCTGCCATGCGGTGCCGGGCTGAAAATGCTGGCGGTGGACCACGAAGGCGAGCTGAACCTGTGCCACCGTTTCACCGGTTCCAGCCTGCCAACCTTCGGCAACGTGCACCAGGGCGTGAAGCAGGTGGAGCTCAACGACTTCCTCTCGCAGCGCCTGGACCGTAGCAACACCGGCTGCGAAAGCTGCCGCATTCGCAACCTGTGCTCCGGCGGCTGCTACCACGAAAGCTACGCCCGCTACGGCGACCCGCAGCACCCGACCTACCACTACTGCGAACTGATGCGCGACTGGGTCGACTTCGGCATCGAAGTCTACAGCCGCATCATGGCCGCCAACCCGGCCTTCATCGACCGCTACATCACCCCGCGGAAGGCGCACTGACATGAAGCACTTGAAGCCCCTGAACAACAAGGCACGCATCCTTGAGCAGGCCGCTGCCGAAGACCGCATCGAAGAAGTCATGGCCATGAGTGCGGTGGCCGGCTGCACGGCCACCACCGACCCGGGTTGGGAAGTGGATGCCTTTGGTGGCGTGAGCTCGCTGTGCCAGCCGATGGAAGCCGACCTGTATGGCTGTTCCGACCCTTGCTGGTGGCCGGCCCAGGTGCCGGACATGATGAGCACCTATCAGGACTGGAACGCCCAGGCGACCAACTCGGCGGATGACTGGCGCAACCTCGGCACTGTGTTCCCGAAAGACAAGTGACCGGCCCAACAAGAATGACAAGGGGAAACCGCATGAAAGCTGGACGCTGCGCGCAACTCGCGCTCACCATCGCCGCCACGGCCTGCGCCGGGCTGGTTCAGGCTGACGACACCGGGCCTGCGCTGAAGGCTGGCCACGAATACATGATCGTGACCAACTACCCGAACAACCTGCATGTGGTCGATGTGGCCAGTGACACGGTCTACAAAAGCTGCCAGATGCCCGACAAGTTCGGCCCTGGCACCGCGATGATGGCGCCGGACAACCGTACCGCCTATGTGCTCAACAACCATTACGGCGATATCTACGGCATTGACCTGGACACTTGCAAGAACACCTTCCGCGCCAACCTGTCGAGCGTGGCGGGCGAAGTGGGCCGGTCGATGTACTCGTTCGCCATCAGCCCGGACGGCAAGGAAGTGTACGCCACGGTCAACCCGACCCAGATGCTGAACGACCACTACGTGGTCAAGCCACCACGGCTGGAGGTGTTCAGCACCACCGATGGCCTGCAGGCCAAGCCGGTGCGTACGTTCCCGATGCCGCGCCAGGTGTACCTGATGCGCGCCGCCGACGATGGCAGCCTGTTTGTCGCAGGGCCCGACATCTACAAGATGGATGTGAAGACCGGCAAGTACACGGTGGCCTTGCCGCTGCGCAACTGGAACCGCAAAGGCTACAGTGCCCCGGACGTGCTGTACTTCTGGCCGCACCAGAGCCCACGCCATGAGTTCACCATGCTGTACACCATTGCCAAGTTCAAGGACGACAAGCAGGACCCGGCCACTGCCGAGCCGCTGTATGGCTACCTGAGCGTCGACCTGAAGACCGGCAAGACCCACACCCAGGAGTTTGCCGACCTGACCGAGCTGTACTTCACCGGCCTGCGCTCGCCTAAAGACCCGAACCAGATCTACGGCGTGCTCAACCGCCTGGCCAAGTACGACATCAAACAGCGCAAGCTGATCAAGGCGGCTAACCTGGAGCACACTTACTACTGCGTCACCTTCGACAAGAAAGGCGACAAGCTGTACCTGGGCGGCACCTTCAACGACCTGGCGGTGTTCAACCCGGATACGCTGGAAAAGGTGAAGAACATCAAGTTGCCGGGTGGTGACATGTCGACCACGACGCCACAGGTGTTCATCCGCTAGAACCAGGGTGGATTTACTGGCCTCTTCGCAGCACAAGGCTGCTCCTACAGGTTACCGCGTTCCAAGGTAGGAGCAGCCTTGTGCTGCGAAGAGGCCGGCCCGGACAACACAAGAACAACAAGAGAACGCCCATGCCCCAGCCAAGCTACTCCCAGGGCAACCCGGACAAAGCCCTGCTTACCCAATGCATCGGCGATGCCTTTGACACCACCGTTGCCCGCTTCCCCGACCGCGAAGCCCTTGTGGTCCGCCACCAGGCCCTGCGCTACACCTGGCAGCAACTGGCCGAGGCCGTCGACCAGCACGCCCGGGCACTGATGGCACTGGGCGTGCAACCCGGTGACCGCCTGGGTATCTGGGCCCCCAACTGCGCCGAGTGGTGCATCACCCAGTTCGCTAGCGCCAAGGTGGGCGCGATTCTGGTCAACATCAACCCGGCCTACCGCTCCAGCGAGCTGGACTACGCCCTTGGCCAGTCGGGCTGCCGTTGGGTGATCTGTGCCGACGCGTTCAAGACTTCCAATTACCATGCCATGCTGCAGGGCCTGGTCCCCGGCCTGGTCAGCGGCCAACCCGGCGCACTGAGCCGCGAGCGCTTCCCCGAGCTGCGCGGCGTGGTCAGCCTGGCCGCCTCGCCACCCCCCGGCTTTCTGGCATGGCACGCATTGCAGGCCCGCGCCGAGGCTGTCAGCCGTGAGGCCCTGGCCGAGCGCCAGGCACAACTGCGCTGCGACGACCCGATCAATATCCAGTACACCTCGGGCACCACCGGTTTCCCCAAAGGTGCCACCCTCAGCCACAGCAACATCCTCAACAACGGTTACATGGTTGGCGAAAGCCTGGGCCTCACCGAGCACGACCGGCTGGTGGTGCCGGTGCCGCTGTACCACTGTTTTGGCATGGTCATGGCAAACCTTGGTTGCATGACCCACGGCAGCACGCTGATCTACCCCAACGATGCCTTCGACCCGCTGGCCACGCTGCGTGCAGTGGCGGAGGAAAAAGCGACCGCACTGTACGGTGTGCCGACCATGTTCATTGCTGAACTGGACCACCCGCAACGCGGCGATTTTGACCTGTCGAGCCTGCGTACCGGGATCATGGCCGGCGCCACTTGCCCAATCGAGGTGATGCGCCGGGTGATTGGCGAGATGCACATGGCCGAGGTGCAGATAGCCTATGGCATGACCGAGACCAGCCCGGTGTCGCTGCAGACCGGGCCTGACGATGACCTTGAACGCCGGGTGACCAGTGTCGGCCGTACCCAGCCACGGCTGGAGAACAAGGTGGTGGACGCAGACGGCAACACCGTGGCGCGTGGCGAGATCGGCGAACTGTGTACCCGCGGCTACAGCGTGATGCTCGGATACTGGAACAACCCCAAGGCCACGGCCGAAAGCATCGATGCCGAGGGCTGGATGCACACCGGCGACCTGGCGGTGATGGACGAACAGGGTTATGTGCGCATCGTCGGGCGCAGCAAGGACATGATCATTCGTGGCGGCGAGAACATTTACCCGCGGGAGCTGGAAGAGTTCTTCTTCACCCACCCGGCGGTAGCGGATGTGCAAGTGATTGGCGTGCCATGCAGTAAGTATGGCGAAGAGATCGTGGCCTGGGTGCGGCTGCACCCGGGGCATACCGCCAGTGAGGAAGATTTGCGGGAGTGGGCGAAGGCGCGGATTGCGCACTTCAAGGTGCCCCGGTACTTCCGCTTTGTCGACGAGTTCCCGATGACGGTAACCGGCAAGGTGCAGAAGTTCAGGATGCGCGAGATCAGTGTCGAGGAGTTGTCTGCCGGGTAACCTTTCTATGTTGTCGCGCGGTCCTCGTGGGAGCGGCCTTGCCGGGGCGCCGGACCGGTCGGAAAGGGCTGCGAAGCAGCCCCAGGAATTCAGCAGTGATGCATCAATTGCTGGGGCCGCTTTGCGGCCCTTTCCGACCGGTCCGGCGCCCCGGCAAGGCCGCTCCCACAGGGCCCGTGCCATGCCGTTAGCCTTGTAGCAACTCCGGGCTGTTGAAGTTGCTCAATCGGCGATCATCATCGGCACACTCCAACCCCTGCACCGCTTCGAGCAGCAAGGCCTTCTGCAAGCTCCGTTCACCCTCAGCCCATGCCTGCTCCAGCACCGGCAGCACCCGCCGCGGCATTACACTGAACATCGGCTGCCAATACCCACCCTGGCGCACCATGGCCGCACTGTCATTCGCCACCGCCAACCGCAGCAGATCTTCAATCAACACCCGGTCAACCAATGGTGCATCGCAAGCCAGCAGCACCACCCACTCATGCCGTGCCACCTTGAGCCCGGCAATCACCCCCGCCAGGGGGCCGGGGAAGTCCGCTACCGAATCGCCCACCACCTGGTCGGCATACGCCCGGTAAGCCTCCTGGTTACGGTTGCAGGAAATCACCAGGTCATCGCTTAGCGGCCGCACTACACGATGAATGTGCGCCACCAGCGGCTCGCCCTGCCAGTCGATCAGGCCCTTGTCACGCCCGCCCATGCGCTGGCCTCGGCCACCGGCAAGAATGAGGATGGAGCGGGAGGGGAGTGCATCAGGCATGAAAAAGGGCTCCGGGCAGTCAATGCCGGGAACCCTCCCATTTCACGCGAGGCTTGTCCAGTCAGCTTTGGCTGGTCGCACCTTGTGTGCTGGCGTCGCGCACTTGACGCCGCCCCGCCAGGCGCATCACTACCACGAAGAACACCGGCACAAACACCACCGCCAATGTGGCGCTGAGCATGCCGCCGATCACCCCGGTGCCGATGGCCTGCTGGCTGGCCGAGCTGGCGCCGCTGGCGATGGCCAGGGGCACCACGCCGAGGATGAACGCCAGCGAGGTCATCACGATGGGCCGCAGGCGCAGGCGGGCGGCCTGCACGGCGGCGTCTGCGGCGTCCACGCCTTGGTCGACCAGGTGCTTGGCGAACTCGATGATCAGGATGGCGTTCTTCGCCGACAGGCCGATCAGGGTAATCAGGCCAACCTTGAAGAACACGTCGTTGGGCATGCCGCGCAGGGTCACGGCCAGCACCGCACCCAGCATACCGAGCGGGACCACCAGCAGCACGGCGGTCGGGATCGACCAGCTTTCGTACAGCGCTGCCAGGCACAGGAACACGATCAGCAACGACAATGCCATCAGCATCGGGGCCTGGCTGCCGGACAAGCGCTCCTGCAACGACAGGCCGGTCCATTCCAGGCCGGCGCCGGGCGGCAGTTGCGCCACCAGGCGTTCGATTTCGGCCATGGCTTCGCCCGAACTGTGGCCGGCTGCCGGCTCGCCGGAAATCGACACCGCCGGGTAGCCGTTGTAGCGGGTCAATTGCACCGGGCCGCTGACCCACTTGGCCTGGACGAATGCGCCCAGGGGCACCATTTTGCCGCTGTTGTTGCGTACGTGGATTTTCAACAGGTCTTCGACCTGGCTGCGCTGGTCGCCTTCAGCCTGCACCACCACCCGCTGCATGCGGCCCTGGTTGGGGAAGTCGTTGACGTAGCTGGAGCCCACTGCCACGTCCAGTACCGAGCCGATATCGGCAAACGACACCCCCAGGGCATTGGCCTGGCGGCGGTCAATTTCCAGCTGCACCTGCGGGCTTTCGGCCAGCGACGCTTCGCGCACGTTGGTCAGTACCTTGCTTTTGCCGGCATTGGCCAGCAGCGTGTCGCGGGCGGCCATCAGCTCGGCATGGCCCATGCCGCCGCGGTCCTGCAGGCGGAACTCGAAGCCGGTCGACTCGCCCAGGCCGTCGATGGGCGGCGGCAGCACCGAAAACGCCACGGCATCCTTGAGCTGGGAGAAGGCCGCGCTGGCGCGGTCGGCAATCGACTGAGCGCTGTCATCGGCACCGCGCTCGGACCAGTCCTTGAGGGTGGTAAAGGTCAGTGCCGCGTTTTGCCCGCTACCCGAGAAGCTGAAGCCGAGGATCACAGTAGTGTTGCCTACGCCGGGCTCTTCAGCGTTATGTGCCTCGATTTGCGCAGCCACCTGCTCGGTGCGCATGCGGCTGGCCCCTGGTGGCAGCTGGATGTCGGTGATGGTGTAGCCCTGGTCTTCGGTAGGCAGGAATGCCGTGGGCAACTGGCTGAAGCCATAGCCCAGCACCGCCAGCAGCACGGCGTACACCAGCAGGTAGCGGCCGCTGCGCTTGAGTGCCTGCATTACCCAGCGTTGATAGCCGTTGCTCATGCTTTCGAAGCGGCGGTTGAACCAGCCGAAGAAGCCTTTGCGTTCATGGTGCTCGCCCTTGGCCACCGGTTTGAGCAGGGTGGCGCACAGGGCAGGGGTGAGGCTGAGGGCGAGGAATGCCGAGAACAGGATCGACACCGCCATCGACAGCGAGAACTGCTGGTAGATCACCCCCACCGAGCCTTGCATGAAGGCCATGGGCAGGAACACCGCCACCAGCACCAGGGTGATGCCGACGATCGCGCCGCTGATCTGGCCCATGGCCTTGCGCGTTGCTTCTTTGGGCGGCAGGCCTTCCTCGGCCATGATGCGCTCGACGTTTTCCACCACCACGATGGCATCGTCAACCAGGATGCCGATGGCCAGCACCATGCCGAACAGGGTCAGTACGTTGACCGAAAAGCCCATGGCCAGCATGACTGCGAAGGTGCCCATCAGCGCCACCGGCACTACCAGGGTGGGGATCAGGGTGTAGCGCAGGTTTTGCAGGAACAGGAACATCACCGCAAATACCAGCAACATGGCTTCGAACAGGGTGGTAATGACCTGCTTGATCGACACCTTGACGAACGGCGAGGTGTCGTAGGGGATGTCGTACTTGACGCCCTCCGGGAAGTAACGCGCCAGGTCCTGCATTTTTGCCCGCACCAGGGTGGCCGTTTCCATGGCGTTGGCACCCGGCGACAGCTGCACGCTGAACGCGGTGGCCGGCTTGCCGTTCAGGCGCGTGCCGTACTGGTATTCCTGGGCGCCGATCTCCACCCGGGCGACATCACCGACGGTCACCGTGGAACCATCCAGGTTGGCGCGCAGGACAATGGCGGCAAATTCCTCGGGGGTGCTCAGCTGGCCCTTGACCACCACGTTGGCGGTGATTTCCTGGGTGTCGCGGCTGGGCAGGTCGCCGATACTGCCTGGCGCGACCTGGGCGTTTTGCGCGGCGATGGCCTCGGCCACGTCGTTGGGCGTGAGGTTGAAGCCGATCAGCTTGCCCGGATCGATCCAGATGCGCATGGCGCGCTCCGAGCCGTACAACTGGGCCTTGCCGACACCCTTGAGGCGGCGGATTTCGTCCATCACGTTGCGCGCGAGAATGTCCGACAGTGCGGTTTCGTCGAGCTTGCCGTCTTCGGAGGTGAGGGTACCCAGCAGCAGGAAGCCGGTGGATACCTTTTCCACCTGCAAGCCCTGCTGGGTGACCGGGCGTGGCAGGCGTGACTCGACCACCTTCAGGCGGTTCTGTACGTCGACCTGGGCCAGGTCCGGGTGGGTGCCCGGGGCGAAGGTGGCGGTGATGGTGGCGCTGCCCAGGCTACTCTGCGACTCGAAATACAGCAGGTTGTCGGCGCCGTTGAGTTCCTGCTCGATCAGGCTCACCACGCTTTCGTCCATGGTCGCCGCCGAGGCGCCCGGGTACACGGCGTAGATCTCCACCTGCGGCGGTGCCACGTTGGGGTACTGGGCCACTGGCAGTTGTGGGATGGCCAGTGCACCGGCCAGCAGGATGAACAGCGCGACCACCCAGGCGAACACCGGGCGGTCGATGAAGAATTGCGGCATGAATCAGGCCCTCACTGGCCGGTGTGCTGTGCGATGGGCGGCGCCCCGGATGCGTTGTCGACCTGCACCTGGTCACCGGCCTTGACGTGTTGCAGCCCCTCGACCACCACCCGCTCGCCAGGGGCCAGGCCTTCGCTGACGACCCAGCGGTCGCCCTGGGCGCTGCCCAGCACCACCTGACGGTCGCTGACCCGGGCTTGCGCGTCGACCACCAGCACCTTGGGCACGCCGGCACTGTCGCGCAGGATGGCGCGCTGCGGCACGCTCAGGCCCTTGGGTTGTACGGCCTGTTCCAGGCGCACGCGCACGTAGCTGCCGGGCAGCAGGTCGAGGTCCGGGTTGGGAAATTCGCTGCGCAGGGTGATCTGGTTGGTCGTGGGGTCGACGCTGATGTCGGAGAACAGCAGCTTGCCCGGCAGCGGGTAGGCGCTGCCATCGTCCTGAATCAGCGTGGCGCGGGCCTGGCCGTCGCCCACCTGTTGCAATTCGCCTGCGCGCAGGGCGCGGCGCAGGGCGTTGAGCTCGCGGGTAGACTGGGTAACGTCGGCATGGATCGGGTCCAGCTGCTGTATGGTTGCCAGCGGGGTGGTTTCGTTCTGGCCAACCAGTGCGCCTTCGGTGACCTGGGCCCGGCCGATACGGCCGGAAATCGGCGCCGTTACGGTGGCGTAGCCGAGGTTGAGGCGGGTGCGTTCCAGGGCAGCCTTGGCGGCGGCCACTTCGGCGTCGGCTTGCAGGAAACTGGCCTTGGCGTTGTCGTATTCCTGACGGCTGACAGCCTTGTCGTCGACCAGCTCGCGGTAGCGCTGCTCCTGCAACCGCGCCTGATACAAGGTGGCCTCGGCCTTGGCCAGGGTGGCGCGGGCGCTGTCATGGTCGGCCTTGAATGGCGCCGGGTCGATCAGGAACAGCACATCGCCCTGTTTGACATCGCTGCCTTCGCGGTACACCCGCTTGAGCACCACGCCCGCGACGCGCGCCCGCACTTCGGCGGTGCGCGGCGCCAGGATGCGGCCGCTGAGTTCGCTGGTGATGGCCAGTGGTTGCAGTTGCAGGGTTTCTACCCGCACTTGCGGGGTAGGCGCTTTTTCGTCTTTCTCGGCGCTGTCGCTGCAACCGGCCAGCAACAGGCTCAGAAACGCCATGAGCGCCACAGGGCGCAGGCGAAGGGGGAGGGTAGTAGGCATGCGGATCTTCCGATGATGACCGCGCTTATGGTACGGCAGCTGTTGCCCGGGCGGCTGTTAATACCTGTAGGGCGAGTGTGAAAAAGTGTGAAGAACAATCCTTTCGTGCGGCTGGGTTCTATATTCTGCGTAGGCCTCACTGGCCTCTTCGCGGGCTTGCCCGCGAAGAGGCCAGTGAGGCCTACCACAACCTAGATCCCAAGCACCTATGCCGAATATTTTCCTGGTCGAAGACGACAGCGCACTGTCCGAGCTGATCGCCAGCTACCTGCAACGCAACGACTTCCATGTCCAGGTGATCGCCCGGGGCGATCATGTGCTGGACGAATATCGTCGGCAAAAGCCCGACCTGGTCATCCTCGACCTGATGCTGCCGGGTATCGATGGTTTGCAGCTGTGCCGCCTGCTGCGCCAGGAGTCGCAGACCCTGCCGATCCTGATGTTGACCGCCCGCGACGACAGCCATGACCAGGTGTTGGGCCTGGAAATGGGCGCCGACGATTACGTGACCAAACCCTGTGAGCCACGCGTCTTGCTGGCCCGCGTGCGTACCCTGCTGCGCCGCAGCAGTGTCAACGAGCCGCGGCTGGACAACGACCTGATCCTGATCGGTGGCCTGCGCATCGACCTGGCCGAGCGCACGGTCAGCTGGCGCGGCGAAGAGGTGGAGCTGTCCAGTGGCGAGTACAACCTGCTGGTGGTACTGGCGCGCAATGCTGGCGAAGTGCTAAACCGCGACCGCATCTTGCAGCAACTGCGTGGCATCGAGTTCAACGGCACCGACCGTTCGGTGGACGTGGCCATCTCCAAGTTGCGGCGCAAGTTCGACGATAACGCCGGCGAAGCGCGCAAGATCAAGACTGTTTGGGGCAAGGGCTACCTGTTCAGCCGCGTCGAGTGGGAGTGCTGACCGGCCATGCTCAAGATCCTGGTGCGGCTGTACCTGGTGATCATTGTCGCCTACGCCGGTGCGTTGCTGTTCATTCCCGACACCATCGTGGGCCTGTTCCAGGACCGCTTCATGGCCTACAACCTGGACCAGGCCAAAGGCGTGCAATCGTTGATCGTGCGCCAGTTCCACCAGGCCCCGCGCGAGCAGTGGCCGGCCGTGGAGCAAGACCTGGCCGGCGTGTTCGCCCCGCTGGAAGTGAAGCTGCTGCGCATGGACCAGGCCGAACTGAGTGCGGATGAGCAGGCGCGCCTGGAGCACGGCCACTACGCTGTGCGCATTGCCGAGTGGGGCTACTACGAAACGGTACTGGCACCGCTGGACAAGCAATGGCTGGTGCGCCTGCACGCACCGCCAGACCCGCTGGATATCAATGTGCTGTCATGGGGCGTGACCGTGCTGATCGGTGCGGCCATGCTGGGGTGCCTGCTGTTATGGGTATGGCCGCACTGGCGCGACCTGGAGCGCCTGAAGGAAACCGCCCGGCGCCTGGGCCAAGGGCAGATGGCTGAGCGCACACACATTTCGCCACATTCCAATATTGGTGAACTGGCCGGGGTGTTCGACACCATGGCCAGCGACCTGGAACGCCACGTGAACCAGCAGCGCGAGCTGCTCAATGCGGTGTCCCATGAACTACGCACGCCACTGACCCGCCTGGACTTCGGCCTGGTACTGCTGTTTGACGAAGTACCGCCGGCCAGCCGCAAGCGCCTGCTGGAACTGGTGGGGCATGTGCGCGAGCTGGATGAGCTGGTGCTGGAGTTGCTGTCTTACAGCCGCCTGTACAACGCCGACCAGGCTCGCGAGCGGGTCGAGGTGTCGTTGCTGGAACTTGTCGACAGCGTACTTGGCGGCTTTGCCGAAGAACTCGATGGCCGCGGCATCCGCTGGGAAGTACAGGCCGAAGGCAATCTGCCCCGGTTTGTGCTGGACCCACGGCTGACGGCGCGGGCGGTGCAGAACCTGGTACGCAACGCCATGCGCTATTGCGATGAAAGCCTGTTGCTGCGCTTGCGCCTTGAGAACGATGGCGCCTGTTTGCTGACCGTGGAAGATGACGGGATCGGCATACCGGTGGAGGAGCGGGATCGGATTTTCCAGCCCTTCTACCGGCTGGACCGCAGCCGCGACCGCAATACCGGCGGGTTTGGCCTGGGGCTGGCGATCAGCCGGCGGGCGATCGAGGGGCAGGGCGGGACCTTGACCGTGGCGCAGTCGGCGCTGGGTGGGGCGCAGTTCAGGATTCGGTTGCCAGCTGGGTAGTCCACAACACGAAACGGTCTTTGCCGGTGTGTTTGGCTTCATACAGTGCCTGGTCGGCCTTGATCAGCGCCATGGTTAACGTATCGCCCGCGCTCACCTGTGCCAGGCCGATGCTGATAGTCACTGGATGAGCGCCTGAATCTTCACGCACTCTGCGTAGCAAGGCCTCCACCTGCTGTTCAGCGCCTTGTTGGTCCAGCCCCTCAAGAAAAATGGCGAATTCCTCGCCGCCCAACCGCGCAAACTCGGCGTCGACCATGGCGGCCTTGATGTGTAGCGCAACGCGTTTGAGTACTTCGTCACCAATGTCGTGGCCGAAGCGGTCGTTGACCTTCTTGAAGTTGTCTATGTCGACCATCGCCAGGTACTGCCCGGGGGTTGCCTGTTGCAACTGTTGCTCCGCTTTGGCCATGAACGAGCGGCGGTTGGGGATTTCGGTCAGGGCGTCGACATAGGCTTGCTCCAACAGCACCTTGGACAGGTAGAAATTGTGCAGCTTGGCCTTGCGTGTCTGCAGGTAGCTGTAGCTGACCAGGCCGCTGAGAAACACCGCGTAGCTGATGAGCATGGCACCTTCGAGTGCATCGGGTTCGATACGGGTGTGGTAGAAGGGGCTGAGCATCACCCAGGTGATGACCATGGCGCAGAAGAATGACCAGCGTCGCACCGGTAGCACCGATACGGCGTACAGCACGGTGGACACGCCGAGCACCAGCCATACCGGGCGCAGGGCCACCGGGATGCCTTCGATCAGCAGGCGCATGCCCAACGTGATGATGCTGATGAACAGCAGGTTGAGTACATCGAAGTGTTGGCTGCGGCGTGTGAAGTGCAGTACCACGCAGAGGCTACCGAGCAGGGCGATGAACAGGTAGGACAGCCAGGTGAAGCCTTGGCCGCCGAGGAAACTGACGATCAGGTCGAAGACCAGCCAGATCAGGATGCTGACGCAGAAAACCAGCAGGCAGAACGGGCGCATGGACTCGAATTCATGCTGGCGGAACTCGGCGCGCAGGGCCGCGGGGCGACCTGCTTGCGCACGTGTTCCTCGATGGTTTTGAACATGGGTGAACTCCTGGGAGTACTGCTTTGCCAGGCCCGGCCCTTTCGCAGCACAAGGCTGCTCCTACAGATAGCGCATGCCTGCTGTAGGAGCAGCCTTGTGCTGCGAAAGGGCCGGGCCTGGCGACTCAATTCTGTGGCAAAACACGCTGGGCCCAAGGCCGGTAGCGCAAGGCGAACACTGCCTCGGCATGGCACCCGCTGTCCAGCTTCGGCTCGGCAGGCTCAGCCCTGAATGCCTGGCCCGGCGCGCTAACCTGGCGAAACGCTTCGCGCACCACACCTACCCGGCACGGCAAGGCCTGCGCGTAACCCTGGCGCACCAATGGCGGCAGTCGCCCGGTCCCGGCGCCATCCTGCCACCACACAGTCAAGCCCAGGCCTGCCAGTTGATCCAGCCACGCGGCATTGACCCGGGGCGACAGCTTGCCTGCACTGAAGGCACTGATGTGCAGTGGTTTGTCCAGCTGGCGATTGAAGGCCTGCAACTGGCTGTACAGTGCTTCGCGTCGCGCGGGATCACGAAAATGCTGGTCGTCCAGTTCCATGGGCAGGTACCAGCCATCCACCGGCAATTGCCAGGTTTTGCGCAGTTGCTGGTAATGGCTGAGCGAGCGTCCCAGCTGCGCTTTCCAATAGCTGTTCAGGCCTTCGCCGTCGAGTTCGTCCAGCCGCTGGTAGTAGGCGGGGTCCATGTACAACCCCAGCACCAGTTGCAGGCCTTGGGCACTTGCGCTGCGCAGGCTGTTGGCCAGCCAGCCCTGGGCGCCGCCGAAGTCGCTGTCGCCGTAGGCGCTCCATTGCACGATCAGGGTCTTGCCGCCCTGGGCCACGGTGGCATGCCACAGTTGCTGCCACTGGGCGGGGGTGACATTGGCGTCGCGGTTCAGGGGTTGGTAGAACAGGCGTTGGTCGGCCGTGGCGGGCAGGCAAAGGGCAAGCAGGCAGAAGGCGAGGATCGTACGCATCAGAAGGTCATCTCCGCACCGACCAGCACGCCGTTGGCGCGCTCGTAAAGATTGCCGCCCAGCGATTGCTGGTACTCGGCACGCACTTTCAGCGAGCCACGGTAGGCGTTGTAGCGGTCGTCGTCGAACCACCATTGCCAGCGCACGCCAACCCCGGCCCGTGCGTCCTGGCGCCAGTCGTTGCTCGGGTCCTGGCTGGAAAACTCGACAAAACCATAGGGCATGATGGTTTGTGGGGAACTGCCGGGGAGCTTCCAGGCATGGCCCTGCTGGTAGCGGGACAGCCAGGCGTGGTCGCCGGCGCGGGTCCACCAGGCGGCGTCGAGGTACAGGAAGCGTTCGTTCCAGTCGTCCTCATCCACACGCCAGTCATTGCGCCAGTCGCCCTGGTCGAGGAACGAGGCGGTGGCGCGTAGCAGCAGGTCATTGCTCGATTCGGCGTGGTGGCGCAGGTCGCCCCAGTTGCCGCCGACCTTGGCCGGGCTCAGCAACTGGCCCAGGCTCAGGCCACGGTAGTGTTCTTCGTCGATCTGACGCTGGTGGTACAGCTCGGCGTACAGGTTGAGGTTGGCCTGGCCGAGTGGCTTGTAGCGCAGGCCAACGCCGGTACCCATGCTTTGCGCATAGTCGGTGCGGCTCTGGCCACCGAACAGCACCCGGCCATAGACCGACAGGGTGCTACCGTTGCGGCTGGGTTCTTCGCCCAGGGCGTGGTCCCACATGGCCAGTTGCACGTTCTGTGACTGCGCCCGGCGCGAACTGCCGCTGCGCTGGCCGTTGTCGAGGAACTTGTCGTTGGTCGACGTGCCGGCGGGGGACCAGGTGCTGGCCAGGGTGATGGTGTCGCGCCGTGACAGGCTTTCGTGGGCGCGGCGCTGGCGGTACTTGCGGGCTTCGAGGCTGCCGTATTCATCGTCACCGTCGACCAGGTTCTGCTCCACATCGAGGATGCGGCGCAGCTCACGGCGTGCCGAGGCGCTGTCTTCGGCTTCGTCGTAGCGCAAGGCCAGTGTTTCGCCGAGGCGATAGTCCTCGGGGAAGTCGTGGGTAGCACGCTCCAGGTAGGGGATCGACTGGCGGCGCTGGGCCTTTTCTGTCGAGCCGGCCAGGCGCATGCCGTAGTCGGCCCGGTAGCGTGGCTGGTCGGGGGCAAGGTGCACGGCTTCGGCGAGCCAGGCCATGCTCTGTGCGCTGTCGCCGGCCCGTTGCGCGGTGCTGGCCGCGGCGTAGTAGTGGTCGGCCCGTGGGTTGTTTGCCAAGGCCTGGCGCTGGAAACCCAGGGCCGCCTGGTAATCGCCCTGGCGCTGGGCAATGGCAGCACCCAGTGCCCAGTCATCGGCGCTGTGGTGTGCAGCAGCGTCCCAATAGCGGCAGCCCGCTTCAGCGTCGCCTGCGTTGAGCGCGCCACCGGCGGCCGTGAGGCGGGCGTTGTCGGTCCAGGCGCTGTCCGGCAGGCTGCGCCAGATAGGCAGCGCGGCTTCGGAGTCGCCTGCCGCTTCAAGTGCATAGGCCAACGGCAGGCGGTTGCCGGCGTCGCCCAGGCGCTCGGCGGCCTGGTAGTAGACCACCGCTTCGCCGGGTTGGTCGGGCATGGCGCAGCGGCCCAGGGCGCGGTACTGGCCGGGCTCGCGGGGTATGGCCGGCACCGCCTGGCGCACGGCGTCGCACTGGCCGGCCTCGGCCAGGCGGCCGAGCAACTGGGCACGGGTATTGGCATCGACCTGGGGGATCAGGCCGAGCATGCGGTGGCTGTCCAGCGGCCCGTCGTTGCGGGCGTACAGGTTGCCCAGGCGTTGCAATAGTGATGGGCTGAGGCGGCCCTGGCGGCGGTCGTAGGCCTGTTCCAGCAGTTGCCGGGCGTGTCCGGTCTGGCCCTGTTCCACCAACAGGAAGGTGGCTTGCTCCAGTGCGGCCAGGTCGCCACTTTGCCGGTAGCGTTTTTCCCACTCGCTGGCGGTGCGCGGTTGTGGGGGCTGCGGCGGGTTGCCATACAGGCGTTGCTTGAGCACGGCATAGGCGCGTGCATCGGCAGTGGGCGTGCAGCCTTTGAACTGTTCGCGGGCCAGGTCGGGGTCATGGCGTGACAGCCAGTCGACCGTGTCCAGGCAGGGGCGCTGCAGGTCGTTGCTCAGGCGGCGTACCAGCGCGGCATCGTCGCCTTTGCGGGCCAGCTCCCACAGTTGCTGGCGCTGGTCGGGTTGATTCAGCTGATCGGGCGGCAGCGACTGCAACCAGCGCTGGGCTTGCTGGTTGTGGCCCACGGCAATGGCGCGGTTGGCCATGGCCAGGCGCGCCTGGTTAGCCGCTTGAGGGGAGGGCGCGCTGGGCAGCAGGGTGTTCAGCCCTTTTTCATCCACCTGCTGGACATAGGCATTGGCCAGGCGTTGCCAGTCTTCGGCCGGCAACTGGCCCTTGGTGGCGAGCGGTTGCAACTGCTCGATGGTTTCTTTCCAGTTGCGCAGTTGTTCGGCGAAGTTGGCCCGGGCCAGACGCAATACCTGGCCGTCATCCTTGGGCGGCAGTTGGCTGAGCCAGTCCAGTGCCTTGCCCGCGCCACCGAACTTGGCCAGGCTCAGGCTGTAGGCCTGCCACAGGCGCACGCGCTGATTACCCTCACTGGCAGCCAGCCATTGTTCCACCCGGCCGGCCGGCGGTGGGTCCTGTTCGATCCAGGTCAGGCGCAGTTCGAGCAGGGCGTCGGCGTATTCGGGGCTGCCGTCCAGTTGGCCGGCCAGTGTCTCGGCTTCCTTGTAGCGACGTTGATGGGTCAGGGCCTCTACCAGCAGTGCGCGGGCCTCGTCGTTGTTCGGCACCCGGCTTAGCACGTGGCGGGTTAGCCGCTCGACCTCGGCCCAGTTGTCTTTCTTGGCTTCACGATAGCCACGGTCCATGAACGGGAAGCTGGTGAACCGCTGGAAGTCGGTCATCGGCGCCGAGGCGGCCACAGGCAGCGCGGCGCAGCACAGCAACAGGCCAGTGAAAGTGAGGGAAAAGCGCGGCTTCATGCCACCTCCCGGGTCAGGTCAAGGGCGGCCTGCTGCTCGCTGGCCTGCTCAATGAGCGCCTGCTGCAACACCTGCTCGGTGATGATGCCGCGGGCGATCAGGTGCTCGCCCAGGCTCTGGCGCTCGGGGTCGAAGTCGATCAGTGCCTGGTTGAACAGGGTGACCGGGACCATGCCGCGCACCTGCAACAGGGTGCCGAGCATGATCTGGTGATGGCTGACCCGTTCCAGCAGTGCTTCATCGTCCTGATGGCGCTCAAGGACGGCCAGCATGTCGCGGGTTTCCGGCTTCTGCCAGGGGCTTGGGTAGTGGTAGCGCAGGCCCAGGGTGACCCGGCCCTGCGGTGCCAGGCGCACGCTGACTGGGCGTTTCAGGTAGCGGCTGATCACCCCCAGCGACACTTGGCTGACCGGGCTTTCGCTGGCCAGGATCAGTGTGTCGCCGTCTTCGGCAACCGGCAGTACGCCATAGTGGGTAGCCAGTTTGCGTGGCAGCGTGGCAATCAGTTGCGGGTCGAGCTTGAACGGGTTCAGCGGCGCCCAGGGCAGGTCCAGTTGTTCGGCCAGGGCGGCCACCAACTGTTCGCTGTTCACCCAGCCACGCAGCAGCAGTTCGCGGCCCAGGCGCCGGCGTACCGGGTTGGTGATTGCCTGTTGCAGCTGTTCGTCACTGATCAGCCCTTTGGCCACCAGGCGCTGGCCCAGTGGCGTGCGGGCAGGGGCGGCGATGGCGGGGAATTCATGGGTGGTCTTGTCCCAGGCCACGCGCCGCGAGTCGCCCATCTCCATCACCTGACGCAGGGCACGCAGGTTGGCGAAAAAGTTGACGAAGTTGCTCCACATCATCCGCGGTGCCGACAGCAGGCCTTCGCCGATGCCGTAGAAACGGGTGACGAACCAGCCGCGTTGGAACAAGCGATTGAACAGCATCAGCCCGTTGAGCCACAGCAGGGTGGACAGCAGCCAGCTGTCGCTGAGGATCGACATGAAGCGCCACGAATCCGGCGCAATCACTGTGACAAGCCACATGGCCAGCAACACCAGTAGCAACAGGTTGACCAAAAAGCTCAGCAGGTAGGCAAACAGCCCACGGCGGTCACGCCAGAGGAAGTAGTTGAGCGCGCCCTTGCGGCTCCAGCCAAGGTTGCTGGTGCCCTGGAACACAATGCCGACGATCCACCGCGACTTCTGCCGGATGGCATGCTGCCAGTCACGCGGAAAGTGCTCGCGCACGCAGATCACCTGGGAGAACTCCCGGCTCATGCCCGGGCGCCATTCCTGTTTCAGGGTCAGCGCCGGGTCGGTGATGGAATAGCGGGCGAAAATGCACTTCATGCCCTTTTGCTTCAGGCGAAAGCCAATGTCGTAGTCTTCGGTGAGGCTCTGCACGTCGAAGGCAATGCCGTCGCCGTCCTCCAGCAGTGCGCTGATGGCGCGGCGGCTGAAGCAGGTGCCGACACCGGCGCTGGGCACCTGGCCGGTGAGCGCTTCGCGGACGATGACGTCCTTGCCGTGGTTTTCGGCAAACTCGTCGACATAGTGGCCGGCAGTAAAACCTTTCCATTCCGGTGCGTAGGGGTAGACCGGGATCTGGATCATGTCCTTGTTCGGCAGCAGGTAGTTGAACAGGCGCAGCCCATGGGCGAGATCACGTCTTCGGCGTCATGCAGGATGAAACCGGCGAACTCGATGCCGGCGTCCTGCTGGAAGCGCAGCAGGGCGTCGATGATGTTGTTCAGGCAGTCGGCCTTGCTGGTGGGGCCTGGGCGTGCGCACACCACCTTGTGCACGTTGGGGTAGTGCAGGCACACCGCGTCGACGTCGGCCTGGGTTTGCGGGTCGTTGGGGTAGGTGCCGACGAAAATCTGGTAGTTCTCGTAGTCGATGGTCGAGGCCGCCAGGCGCGCCATTTCACCGACCACGCCCACTTCGTTCCAGGCTGGGACCATGATGGCCAGGGGTTTTTCCGGGACGTCGAACAGGCGTTTTTCGTCAGCCTTTTCGTACTTGTCATACACGCGAAAGCGCCGGATCAGCTTGCGGCCCCAGTAGCACAGGTCGATGAACAGGTCGTCCAGGCCCAGCAGGAACATCAGCGAGGCCAGGGTGATGGCCAGGATTTTCAGGCCGAACAGCACATAGGTGAGAAAATCGATGAATGCCAGGCTCATGCAGCAGTCACCGGCAGGGCGCAGTGGGCCATTGTCATTATCCTCGCTCGGTTCCCTCGACGAAGTTGTACGAGATGTCGCTGTTTGTACGGGATAGATACAAGCAGCCGAACGTGCTGTTGTCCAAATTTCGGGCTTTTTCTTGTGGGCGACATCTTGTAGTTTTACAGGTCGTTTACCCAGGGAGCTGAACATGCAAGGCAAGGCCCGCAAGATCGTCCAGGCCATTCTTTACGAAGCCATCGCCGTGGCCTGCGTGGCGCCTGCGCTAGAGCTGGCGTTTGGTGCCGGGATGGCACAGTCGGCCATCTTGTCGGTGCTGATGTCAGGCATCGCGATGAGCTGGAACATGGGCTACAACTGGGTGTTCGAGCGCTGGGAAGCGCGCCAGCGCAACCGTGAGCGCACCTTCTTGCGGCGCTTGCTGCATGCCTTGGGCTTCGAGGGCGGGCTGGTGGTGATCCTGCTGCCACTGGTGGCGTACTGGCTGGATGTGAGCCTGTGGGCGGCGCTGCTGACCAACCTGGCGTTGTTCGTGTTCTTCTTCGTTTACGCCTTTGCCTTCCAGTGGGGGTTCGACAAGGTGTTCGACGTGCCGCTTTCGGCGCAGCAGGCCAAGTGTTGACTTTGTGCCGCACTAACGGCTAAGTTCCTACCCCATGAATACATTCCCGCATGTGAACGCCATTATTATTACCGCCATTATCAGCTTGGCGGGCTAGCGCGTACGTGCACCGAACCCGCCCTGGAGGCGGGTTTTTTCTCTCTGACTCCTGGGCAACGTGAAACAGCCAAGGAGTTATCGATGACCAGCTTCAGTGTCCCTCGTCCTACCGTCACCCCCCAGCAACTGCTGTCGGAGCAGGTGCGGCGCATTCTGGCCGCGCCGGTGTACGACCTGGCCATCGAAACGCCGCTGCAAGCCGCGCCTGCACTGTCTGCCAGCCTGGGTAACCAGGTGCTGCTCAAGCGTGAAGACCTGCAACCAACTTTCTCGTTCAAGATCCGCGGCGCCTATACCCGGCTGTCACGGCTGAATGCTGTGCAGCGCGAGCGTGGGGTGATCACTGCCTCGGCGGGTAACCATGCCCAGGGCGTGGCCTTGGCGGCGTCGCACCTGGGCCTGAAGGCCACCATCGTCATGCCGACCACCACGCCGTCACTGAAGGTGGAAGGGGTGCGTTCGCGCGGCGGCCATGTGGTGCTGCATGGCGAGAGCTTCCCGCACGCACTGGCCCACGCGCTGAAGCTGGCCGACAGCGAAGGCGCCACCTTTGTGCCGCCGTTCGACGACCCGGACGTAATCGCCGGGCAGGGCACCGTGGCCATGGAAATCCTGCGCCAGCGCCCGGGTGCGCTGGACGCCATTTTTGTACCGGTAGGCGGTGGCGGGCTGATTGCCGGCATTGCCGCCTACGTGAAGTACCTGCGCCCGGAAGTGAAAGTGATTGGCGTCGAGCCGGAAGACTCCAACTGCCTGCAGGCCGCGATGGCCGCCGGCGAGCGGGTGATCCTGCCGCAGGTGGGCACCTTCGCCGACGGTGTGGCGGTGGCGCAGATCGGTGCCCATTGCTTTGAGCCTGTGCCGGCATTTTGTGGACGAAGTGGTGACCGTCAGCAGTGACGAGCTGTGCGCGGCGATCAAGGACATCTACGACGACACCCGCTCGATCACCGAGCCTTCCGGTGCCTTGGCCGTGGCCGGGATCAAGAAGTACGTGGCACGCGATGGCGTGCAGGGGCAAACCTTGGTGGCCATTGATTCCGGGGCCAACGTCAATTTCGACCGCCTGCGCCATGTGGCCGAGCGGGCCGAACTGGGCGAACAACGCGAGGCGATCATCGCCGTGACCATCCCCGAACAGCCAGGCAGCTTCCGTGCGTTTTGCCAGGCGCTGGGCAAGCGGCAGATCACCGAGTTCAACTACCGCTATTACCCGGGCAAGGAAGCGCGTTTGTTTGTCGGGGTGCAGACTCATCCCGTGCACGACCCACGCGAGCAGTTGCTCGGCAGTTTGCGTGAGCAGGGTTACAACGTGCTGGACCTGACCGATAACGAGCTGGCCAAGCTGCATGTGCGCCATACCGTGGGAGGGCATGCTGCGCCGGGTGCTGATGAGCGGGTGCTGCGCTTCGAGTTCCCCGAGCGGCCTGGGGCGTTACTGGGCTTTCTGGAGCGGTTGGGCAAGCGTTGGAACATCAGCCTGTTCCATTACCGCAACCATGGCGCGGCAGAGGCCCGGGTGTTTGCGGCGCTGGAGGTGCCGGGGGACGAGTTGGCGGGGTTGCCGTTGGCGCTGGACGAGATGGGGTATCGGTACTGGGATGAGACTGATAACCCGGCTTACAAGCTGTTCCTGGGCTGACCTGCACCGCGTGGCATGCGCAAACCTGTGTAGGAGCGGCCTTGTGCCGCGAAAGGGGTGCGAAGCGCCCCCGGGGTTCAGGCTTCGCCACATGCATTGCCGGGGCCGCTTTGCGGCCCTTTCGCGGCACAAGGCCGCTCCTACAAGGGATTTGTGCATACCCAATGATGGGGTTTCAGCGCTCACGCATGAAGAAGCCGGCGACAAACTTGCGGAAGGTTTCCAGGCTTTTGAAGTCGGCGTAGCGCTTGAAATTTTCGGCATCCGGCTCGGGGCCGATCGGTTGCTCCAGCAGCGAGACAGACAGTACCCGGTCCTGGTCCGAGGTCAGGACCAGTTCATCCATCACCTGCCCGCCAATTACCGGGCGGCGCATTTGTACTTTCACGCCTTTGCTGGCCATCCAGTCAATCAACGACACCAGGGCCTTGAGCGGCTCACGTTCTTCATCGCGGTACACCGGGAACAGGTGGGCGCGTGACAGCACGGGTACGCTGGCGACATGGATCAGTTCATAGAAATGGCTACCGGCGCTGGTCGGCGAGTAGATCATCAGCGCCAGCAACGGCCCAGTGGTGCGGCTACCGCCCCAATACAGGTGGTGCCCCTGGAAGTCGAAGCCATCTTCACTGCGGTTGTTGAACAGCTTGCGCCCTTTGATCTGGTCGACGCAGTCCAGCATCAGCCCATGGCGGCGATGGTTGCCGAACACCGTGGCTTCACGCAGGCGGGACTTGACCATCATCATGTGCTTCATGTCCAGGCGGGTTTCCAGGTAGTTGCTGGCAGGTACCCGTTCCAGCAGCGGGTAGCGGCTGGCCACGCTGCGCAATTCGGCAAACTGCGTGGTCAGGTCCTTTTTCAGGTGGGTAGCGTAGAGGTTGAGGCCACTGGTTTCTATCCAGGTCAGCAGCAGCGACAGCAAGCGTTGTTGTTCGCGCCGGTCGTTGCCATCGCCGCCGACACCGGCCGTGCCGGCCCGAAAGTCGCCAATCAGGCGCAACGGGGTGTCGGGCGGTAGCCAGGCGGCGGGGGGCGTGGGGTCGTCCTCGCGTTCGGTGGCCTCCCGCTCGTCCTTGGTGAACGGGCAGCCCGGCGCGTGCTCAGCGGTGCCCGGGTTGTTCTTGAGGAACAAGGTGCCAGTGTTGCCGTTAAGGGTGACATTGAGCACCGGCAAGGCGTCGTTGCGGCAGCCGCAGGCCAACCACTGGTTGGCGTTGCGTACTTTCATCAGTAGCTGGTTGGCCTGCAGCAGGCGTGGGCCGATAAGGCTGCCGGTGGCAAAGCCAACCAGCAGCTCTTCTTCGGCGGGGGTCAGGCTGCGCACCTGCGCAGCGGTTTTGTCGATGATTCGCATGAAGCAGCTCCAGGCCACGAGCCTCAAGCTTCAAGCAAAGTGGCGCGGCTTTCAACTTGCCGCTGGGTTACCACCGAACATCTTCGCGGCGCGGGCACGAATTTCGTCGGGGCTCAGGTCTTCCTTGTGGGTAGAGACGAACCAGATATTGCCGAACGGGTCTTTCAGGGTGCCGCTTCGGTCGCCGTAAAACTGGTCGGTCAACGGGTGCAACTGGGTGCCGCCAGCCGCCAGGGCCTGGGCGTAGACCTTGTCGCAGTCCTCGACATACAGGTGCAGGCCCACGCCTGCGCCACTGAGCTTCTGGCTGGCGGTAAGGCCGCCTTCCATGTCGCAGGGGTCGCCCAGCATCAGCGACGAGTCACCGATTTTCAATTCGGCATGGCCCACACGGCCACCCGGGGCATCAAGGCGGAACATCTCGACCGCACCAAAGGCCTGCTTGTAAAACTCGATGGCCTTGGCGGCGTCGTTGATGGCCAGGTAGGGGGTAATGCTGTGCTGGCCTTCGGGGATGGGTTTGACTGCCATGTTCGACTCTCCTTTGCAGTGGGCGCCGGAGGGCGCCCTGTTGCTTAGAGTCGTTTGCGCCGATGGAAAATCGACAATGGCGCTAGATCGATTTTCTATAAGCGCTGCCGTCAGAAGATGTAGTCGGTGGTCAGGAAGCTTGACTGGCGGTTACGGATGATTTCGCTGATCAGTGCCTTGTTGGCCTCCTGGAAGCGGGTGGCAACCAAGGTGCGGATGGAGAACACACGCAAGGCATCATGCACCGACAGGGTGCCTTCGGCGCTGTTTTTGCGGCCGTTGAACGGGTAGGTGTCGGGGCCGCGCTGGCATTGTGCGTTGATGTTGATGCGCCCGACCTGGTTGGCGAAGATGTCGACCAGGCTGCCGATGGTCGCCGGATCGTTGCCGAACAGGCTCAGCTGCTGGCCGTAATCGGAGTCCAGCACGTAGTCGATGACGGTTTGCAGGTTGCGGTAGGGCACTACGGGTATCAGAGGGCCGAACTGCTCTTCGTGGTAAACGCGCATTTCGTGGTTAACCGGGTACAGCAAAGCCGGGTAGAAGAACGACCCACGGCTTTGCCCGCCACCTTCGTTGAGCACGCGTGCACCCTTGGCAGTGGCATCGGCGACCAGCCCGTCGAGGTAGTCGACCTTGCCCGGCTCCGGCAAGGGTGTTAGCGCAACGCCCGGTTCCCAAGGCATGCCGGGCTTGAGGGCGGCCAGTTTGCGCTGGAACTTGTCGAGGAAGGCGTCGACCACATCCTCATGAACAAACAGGATTTTCAGCGCCGTGCAGCGCTGGCCGTTGAACGACAGTGCGCCGGTAACAGCCTCTTCGACGGCGTTGTCCAGGTCGACTTGTGGCAGCACGATACCCGGGTTCTTGGCATCCAGGCCCAGGGCCGCGCGCAGGCGGTGTGGGCGTGGGTGGAGCTTTTTCAGGTCGCTGGCGGCCTTGTGTGTGCCGATAAAGGCGAATACATCGACGTTGCCGCTGGCCATCAGCGCGCTGACCGTTTCCCGGCCCCGGCCATAGATGACGTTGATCACCCCCGGCGGGAAGCTGTCGCGGAAAGCTTCGAGCAACGGCCGAATCAGCAGTACGCCGAACTTGGCCGGTTTGAACACCACGGTGTTGCCCATGATCAGCGCGGGGATCAGCGTGGTGAAGGTTTCGTTGAGCGGGTAGTTGTAAGGCCCCATGCACAGGGCCACGCCCAACGGTGCACGGCGGATCTGGCCCAGTGTGCCTTGTTCGAGCTCGAAGCGGCTGGAGCGGCGGTCGAGGTCCTTGAGGGCGTTGATGGTGTCGACGATGTAGTCGCAGGTGCGGTCGAATTCCTTTTCAGAATCCTTGAGGTTCTTGCCGATCTCCCACATCAGCAGCTTGACCACCGCCTGGCGCTGCTCACGCATGCGTGCCAGGAAGGTTTCGACGTGCTGGATGCGTTCGGCTACACGCATGTTCGGCCAGGCGCCGCGGCCTTTGTCGTAGGCCTGTACGGCGGCGTCGAGTGCGGTAAGGGCGGTGTCGGCGTCGAGCAGTGGGGCACTGCCCAGCACCACCTGGCGTTCATCAGCGCCCTCCTTGAGCCATACCGGGCTGCGTACCGTGGCCAGGGGGCCGTCCCAACGCCTGAGCTCGCCGTTTACCAGGTAGTCACGTTGTTCCAGGGGATCACCCAGGCGCCAGGTTTCCGGGATCTCTTCGGCGCTTGGAAAGAGTGAATCGAGCAGACGGTCCATAGGTACTGCACCTCACATTGCGGGGCTGGTTTCAAGCCGGGTGAATCGCTTCAGCTGCGAGCATGCACCGGCCACCGGAAAAACACCAGTCTGGCTCAAACTGGCGCCCAGTGCCTGCCGAAGGCCGGCAGGCATCGCAAACACGATCAAAGTGGCAGGTTGAAGAGGTTGTAGGGCGGGTGAGTGAGCCATTCCTGGCGCAGCACCCCATCCGAGTCGATCACTGCCAGTCTTCGCCAGAATTCCCTGCGGGCTTGATTCGGGTGTGACAGGAAAGGTTCGCGGTCGAGCAATGGCCGAAGGTCGCGGCGATAGTGCAGCGGCAAGCGTTGCCACAATGCAGCTTGTGCCGGGCCTGTGTTTTCGAAGAACGTCACATAGTCACTTTCGCATACCAACAAATCCACACCATGGGCAGTGTTATAGGCCTCGATTTGTGCCAGCGCAGCTTGGCCCAGCCACTCGCTTTCAAGGCTGAGGGTGTCAGCTACCGGGCGTGGAACGTTGAAGCCAGCAGGTAATTGCTGGAACTGGTTGGAGGAGAGATCCAGTACCAATGGCTCACTGACAAGGCCCAGGCCTGCAGGTAACTCGGTGAGTGCACAACCGGTCAGGAACAAGGTCCTGAGTTCGGTAACCCGGCGCAGGTCTGGTGCTTGAAGGAGCGGGTTGTCGGTCAGATCAAGTACGCCAAGCTGGCTGAACTGGTTGAGCGTTTGCTGGGCCTGGTCATCCCACGTGATGCGATTGCTGTCCAGGTCCAGCCATTGCAATTGGTCGGGCCTGGCCACGCGGGGCACGCGCTGGAAACGGCACCTGGTCAGCAACAGGCGCTTGAGCCTGGGGAAGCGCTCGTAGAATTCAGCCGGCAGGTGGCTGAGCATTCGGTTGTTGCTGAGCGAGACGTGCTCTATGTGGGGGAAATCGTCGGGCAGGGCGAGGCTGGCCAGGTCCTCGTCGCGTAGGCCCAGGTTGGAGAGGTCGAGGCTGAAAAGGCGCCCATCGCGCCCGTAGGGCAGCCAGGAAAGCCGGCGCCAGGCGTTGATGATCGGGCGGACTGCCCGATGCCGCTGGTGTGGGCTTGATGGGTCAGGCGTTGCCCATTGCTGGAGGTCACGACGCAGGGTGTCCAGGCGCTGTTGCAGGTCCCGCAGCCGCTCGGTGGCAGTGCGCATGTCATGCAGGTTGTGGTCTTCCTGTTCGTCGCCCAGCCAGTCGGCAAATTCTGCATCGGTGGCGTCGGGGAAGATACGGCGGTAGGCCGCCGCCAGCGAGCCGGTTTGCCCCGCAGGGGCGGGCAGCGGCGCCAAGGGCCTGCCGCCGCGCAGCCAACCTTGGGCTTTGCGCTGCAGGGCGCGTTGCCCCCAGAGCCGTTGCGCCAGCACCGGTCGGTGTTCATCGGCCCACGCCATGACGCGCTCGCGCAGCAGGTTGCCGTCACGGTGCGCAATACCGAGCTTTTCGCGCTGCAAACGTGGCAGTGCATGCTCCAGGGCACGGCACAGGTCTGGATCACGCAGTGCGGGTGCCGGGCGCTCTTCCAGGTCGGCTTCATACCCCTCGGCAGATTTGATCACCCGGCACACGGTGCTGGCCTGCTCGCTGCCGACATGGTCCAGCGTCGGCCCTTGCGGGCTGCCGGCACGCAGTTCCAGGCGCAGGTCAGCAGGCCAGTCGGGCATGGCATCGAGCGCACTGAACAGCAGGCGTTCACTGTCGGCGTTGGTAGCCGCAGGTTGCACCAACGCTTCCAGCGCACGCACCAGCGGCAGTTCGCTGTGAACCTGTTCAATCTGTTGGGCCAGCGCTGCGGGTAGCTCACCGTGCTGTTGCCAGGCAAGTAATTCGGCAGTGCTCAGTGGCGCCAACAAACGTTTGGCCAAGGCCGGGGAAAGGCGCGGGTACGCTGTAAGCAGTTGCTGCGTTGCAGGGGTGATGGGCGTGTTGGCGTTGTAGAGCTGGTCGAACAGATGCACAGAACCGTTTTCACCCAGGGCCCGTACTTTGGCCTGTGTCGCCATGCGTTGCAGGGTGTCGAGCAATAGCGGCGGGGTTGGCTGGCCTTGGAGGTGCACCTGGCGCAAGCGCTCGGCGTCGATGCCGCAGATGCGGCCGGCCTGTTGCAACTGCTGGGGTGTGAATGCTGTGAAAGGCTCACCCAGGCGGCGTGCGAGTGTGGTGAAGGGCCACTGCACAGGTTGTTCATGCTGGCCGCGCCAGGCGCCATGCCCGTTGTGTTCCAGCGGTGGTTGCCAGGCATCTTGCGCGCCCGGGTGGATGATGCGCCATTGCTGCAGTGTGTTGTCGAAGTGTTGTTGGTAGAGATGGCCGTCCATGCGGATAAACTGCCGCCCCTCGTGCAGGTACTGGCCTTGGGCATTGGGCTGCACGTTCTCTGGCAGCTGGATGCTACTGCGGTAAGGAGCCAGGTCCTGATCCCAGAGCCTGTACCCCCCGTTGCTGCAGGGCACTTCCTGAAGGTTTTCCATCAATGGGCTGCTGAACAGTTTGGGGACCACCTGGCCTGCCACGATAAAACCGCCATTAAGCGCCAGATTCAGGCCGACCGCTTCCAGATGGCGCAGGGCAAGTTGGCGATCACCTTCTTGCCAGGCCTCGTAACCCTCGAAAACCTCGCCCAGCAACTGGCAAGCGGTGACGGCCAGCATCAGGGGGCCTGCGCCCGGTATGAAAAAGCCGGCAATGTTCAATGCATCCCAGCCAAGGCTTTCCCATTCTTCCAGGCGCCGGGTGCGGGCGTTGGCATCTGCCGTTGCTGTCGGTACCGCTAGCAGGCTGGCTTCATGGCTGAGACGGGCCAGGTGCTGGCCCTGGTAAAAGTCGAACGGCGCTGCCGTGATCGCCTGGCGGGTCGGGCGCAAGTCTACGTGCGCCGCTCGCTGCCAGACGCGGTCGAAGGCCGCAGTGCCGGAAACGTCGAGGTTCTGTTGCAGCAGGTTGAGAAAGTGTGCACGTTCATCCAGCCTGATATAAGCGGTAAATGCCTGGCGCGCAGCGGGTTCCAGCAACAACGTTGCCAACGCTTCATGCACTGCTTCAAGGTCCTGGCATTGGCGCAGGGCCGGGTCATGGCCGGGCAAGTAAAGCGCCAGCCCCGCACTGCCGGCATCGATCAGCATCACTTCATGCAGGGTGATGCCGAACAGCGACAGCTGCCAGCACATCACGTTGCCACCGTGCAGCAGCCGTTCGATCTCGTCGCGCGCGCTGCCGCTCAGCAGGTGCCGCAGGTAGGCAAGGTCGGCCGCCAGCCGCAGGCTGTCTTGCTGTACGCGCATGGCCTGCGCACGAACACCGGGTTGGCCGACGTGTTGTGCCAGGTGGGCCTGGTAGGCGCCACCCAGGTCCAGTTCCCGGCACAGTTTAGCGAACGCTTCGGGTGTAAGCGGCAACCGATCCACCTGGTAGCGCTCCGATTTCAGCGCAAATTGCGCCGCCGGTGCCTGCATGCCAATGGGGGCATAGCCCTGTACCTCAACCGCTGAGACATGGATGTTGGCGTTAAGCGCAACAGCGCTCTGGGGGGTGAACACTTCGTCATCGGCGAAATTTTGCAGGGCAGCCTGTAACAGATTGTCGCGACGATGGCTGTAGAGATAGCGTAAACCGACCCAGTGCCAGTTGCGTTCAACCCGTAGCAGCTGGCTATTGCGCAGCGGCGCGTGAAAGCCAAGTTCGGCAAGGCGGCTTTGCAGCAATGGCTCGGCGAACTCGGTGATCTGTTTGAGGCCCTTGAGGGCGCGGGCCAAGACTGCTTGTGAGCCTACCAGGCGTGCCTGGCTGGCGTGCACTGCCTGGCGCAGGTCAGGGGCGGCGTTGGCGAACCAGGCCTGCGCCTGCCAAGGGTTGGCCCGGGTTTGCCGCAACGCAGCCCATTGTTCGGGTGTTGCCTGGCGGGCCCAGTACGGCAGTTGGGCCTCGAGCAGGGCCTGATGTGGGTGGTTGGCAGCCATGTCGATGTCTCCTTTTATGCAAAGCAGGCATCAAACGTGATTTATCAATAGCAAAGTGGTAACGGAGTATCTTGCGAGTGGGCACGCTTATAGCAATGTTTCTCTCTCGCTGGCTTTTTGGGCAGGAAATTTGACGCCATTAAACTTGAACTAAAGTCAGCGAAGAGCCGCTTGCCAAAGCCTTTTCCGGCATCTTAAATTGTTACTGAATGTGATAAGGAAGTTTCAGGGCAAACTATAAAAAACAAGGCGTTAAGTGGTTTTGCTGAATTTTTCTTTTTTTCCGATTGACCATAGAGCACTTCAAAGGACGTCGAAGAAGAAATGAAAGAGACCTTGACGGCTGTGGCGCGAAAGCTCCTGTCACCCTCCATGCGCTACGAAATGAGGCTGCTGGCGAGCAAAGTGCGAGAAATGCTGGCGCGTGCCTGCTTCTGGCGTTGGGAAGTCGCCAGGTTTCGGTTGCAGCAGGAGAGCCCTTACGAAATTCTTTATATTGGCCGCAAGCAGCAGCGGGAAATGGCCAAGCTGCTGATCGGCGGCAAGGGCCAGGGCAGCGCTTCGATCGTGGACAGTGCAAATGCCACGGCGGCTGCCAACCATGTAGTGGTCATCAGCGAAATGCCGTCCTCGGGGGCGCTGACGGTGCCGCATTACCTGAGCGCCGTTGTGCCGCTCGGCCGCACCCTGGAGGACATCACGGCGCGTTATGACAGCGAACTGCGGCGCAGCATCCGCAAGAACCGGCCGCTGTACCAGATGCGCCAGGCCCTCTCGGACGACGAGATCGCCATGGCAGACCGTGAGTTGCTGCGCCCCTATGCCACCGCCAGGCAGGGTATCCATGCTGCGCAGTTCCCCACGGATGAAGTGTTCCGCATTGCCAAAAGTGTCGGCCGGCTCGACTTGATCACCTTGGGTGATGAAGTGATCGGCTGCCATTTGGGGTGCGAGGTGGTACGCGGCGGCAAGCGTTACTGGAGCACGTTGCGTTTTGGCTATTGCGAGGCGGTGTTCAGTGATGCCAAGCGGTTGCGCGAGGTCAATTCGATCACCACCTTCATGGCGCTCGAATGGGCATTGGAGCAGGGCTTCGATTATTACGACATTGGCCTTTGCCTGGCGCGCCCGGACGATGGCCTGCTGAAATGGAAACGCCGGCGCGGGGGGGACATCGACTCGTTGGGCAACCATGCCTATCTGTTTGTCCGCTTGCCCAAGACCGGTACGGCGAAGTTCTTGTGGGATACGCCGATGTTCGCGGTGGAGGGCGACAAGCTCACGCTGCACCTGGGATTACCAGACGGCCCGAGCGATGAGGAGGTTGCCAGCCGTTACCACGAGATGGTGTTTGGCGGCCTGCACAAAATTTATCTCTATGGTGGCAACAGTACGGGTGAACCGTTCGTGGAAACACTGCGTAGCCGTTACGCCAGCTTGCAGTCACCGCCCACCATGGAAAGGGTCACATGCAATTGAGTGGCTGCCAGGGATGCATTGATCTGGCGTTTTACGCCAGGGTTTAGACTTCGTCATCAGGGGAGGACGCTTCATGGGAAGCGACATCTCGCAGTTCAGTGCATCGCCCGCAGCCAAGCAGCACACCTGGACGTTGGCCGCTTACCGCTACATGGCACGCAAACGGCTGGGCAAGAACACGGCGATCGACCTCAAAACCATCGCCACCAAGAGCTGGGACATAGCCCCGGGCGAAACCACGGTGTCGCCGCCGGCTATTTTCCTGCCTGGCCAGTTGGAGCGGGTAACGGGGTGGGAGGGTAAGCGCTTTTACCCGTACGTGCACCCCGCTCGTACCATGGAGGGCGGTATCAGCACGCTGCAAGGGCCAACCCGCGGCTACCTGATCAAGAATGTATGGCTGGTCGATGGCGCGTTGTACAAGGGCAAGGCCAGCCACTGGCTGTCGCTTAAGCCCAGCACCTTCCCAACCATTATCGTGGACAACGAAATAGACCGCGGGGCCATTTATTGCACGCAAAACGGCAATTCGTGGTTTGGCACCTGGCTGATGGAAGATTGCCCGACCTATGCACTGGCCTGTAACGAGGGCATACCGGTGACCACCGCGCCATCGGCCCGCTACCCGCTGTTTACCCAGGCGCCGGCCTATGAAGACTGGCTGGGCATGAAGCCCTTGCGCCTGCGCAGTGCGTTTTTCCGTGAGCTGGTGCTGTTCGACGACCAAAGTAACAACCGCAGCCGGCATGCCCGTTACCAGGCCATGGGTGACAAGTTGTTGTCCCATGTGCCACATGCGCCGCATCCTGGCGTATTCCTGCTGCGTGGCGGTGACGGCGACCTGCGCTTGTTGCGTAACGAGCTGGCGCTTGCCGAGCACCTGCGGGTTACCCGTGGTTTTCGGGTCGTCAATCCGCTGAAGTCCGACCTGCCGAGTATTGTCGCGGCCTGTGCGGGAGCCAAGGTGGTGATTGGCGTGGAGGGCAGCCAGTTGGTGCATGGGGTCAATGTGCTGCAGGCGGGCGGCTGCCTGCTGACATTGCAGCCGCCGAACCGCTTTGTCAGCTACTACAAGTACCTGACGGATCGTGACTACCAGCATTTTGGCTTTGTGGTCGGCATACCGGAGGGCGATGGTTTCCGGATCGATATCGGTGAGGTGGAGCGGACGCTGGACCTGTTTCCGCGGTAAGCGTGTAGTATCGATGCATGTGAGCGGCGAGTGGGCGAGGGGATGATCGAGGTTTCGCGGTTCTGGCGTGACCCTGCTTTACCCTTTGTCGAAGCGCGGCGGGTAGGTGACGGGCGGCAGGTGTGCTACGCCGCGCACTCCCATGAGAGCTTTTCAATCGGTGTGATCACCGGTGGGCGAAGCACCTACCTGAACGGTGACCTGGGCATCCAGGTAGGGAGCGGTTTCACGGTGCTGATGAACCCGGGTGTGGTGCATACCTGCAACCCCATCGACGGCGAGCCCTGGTCTTACCTGATGCTCTTTGTCGACTTGCCCTGGTTGCAGGCGCAAGGCTTTGAACTGCCGACGCAAACCTGGAGTGACTCGCCTGCGTTGTACCAACGGTTATTGCAAGCGTTTGCAGACCTGTTCGATGCGGGTGTGCCTGACCGGGAAGGCCGCCTGGCCGCGCTGTTCGGCTCATTGCCGGGCTTTCTCGGCGCCAATGCCCGTGTGAGTGACGATGGCCACCCACGGCTGGACGCGGCAGCAGCGTTCATACGCGCTCATCGCAGCGACCCGCTGAGCCTGGAAGATATCTGCGCAGCCTGTGGCCTGTCGCGCGCCTACCTTATTCGTGCCTTCCGCCAACATTATGGGCTGACGCCGCATGGCTATCTGCTCGACCAGCGCATTCAACTGGCCAGGGCGCAGTTGCGTCAGGGGCGGGCGATTGCCGAGGTTGCGCAGGAGGCCGGGTTTGCCGACCAGGCGCATTTGCAGCGGGCGTTTAAAAAGCATCTGGCTGCGACGCCGGGTCACTCATGCGCCAGGCTGGCGCGTAAGCCATGGCTGGCGCCGCTGCTCAGGGCGACGATGTTGACCGGGCCGGGGGAGATCGACGCCGCTAGTGCGAAGGCAGCCATGGACAGGGACAGGCTCATGAGAGGGATCCGGGTAGTTGCAGGGAGCCATGATTTTCAGCCGTTGGTTGTCTAGAGTATTGAATAAAAGTACCCAGCCAAGGCTGACCCCATGCGTTACAGGTTTTGTAATAGTTTTGCGCTATAAGGGAAACCTGCTTTGCTTGTAGGATTATTTTCCCTATTTTCTATCAAGGTCTTTATGAGCACCTTCGCGGAGCCCCCGTGTTTTTGGCCACTCTGGCCATCCTCCCCCCGTCCTTGTGACGCCTCCCTCGTGAGCACCCGCTAATGGAATGGCTAGCTGACCCCACGGCCTGGCTAGGCCTGTTGACGCTTATCGTCCTTGAGCTGGTGCTGGGTATCGACAACCTGGTGTTCATTGCCATCCTGGCAGACAAGCTGCCACCGCATCAGCGCGACCGCGCGCGGGTGATTGGCCTGAGCCTGGCGTTGATCATGCGCCTGGGCCTGTTGGCCAGTATTTCGTGGATGGTCACCCTTACCGCACCTTTGATCGATGTGTTCGGCAAGAGCTTCTCTGGCCGTGACCTGATCATGCTGTTCGGTGGTGTGTTCCTGCTGTTCAAGGCCACCATGGAGTTGCACGAACGCCTCGAAGGCCACGTAACTCAAGCCAGTGGCACACTGCGCCATGCGGCATTCTGGCCGATCGTCGCCCAGATCGTGGTGCTGGACGCGGTGTTCTCGCTGGATGCGGTGATCACGGCGGTGGGCATGGTCGAAGAGCTGTCGGTGATGATGATCGCTGTGATCTTCTCGATCGGTATCATGATCGTTGCCAGCAAGCCGCTGACCCGCTTCGTCAACGCCCACCCCACAGTGATCATGCTGTGCCTGGGCTTCCTGATGATGATCGGCTTCAGCCTCACCGCCGAGGGCCTGGGCTTCCATATCCCGAAAGGCTACCTGTACGCAGCGATTGGTTTCTCGATCCTGATCGAGCTGTTCAACCAGTTGGCCCGTGCGCGCCGCAAGCGCAGCTTGCAGCAGCACCGGCCGCTGCGTGAGCGTACCGCACATGCCGTGCTGCGCCTGCTGGGCGGCCGTCGGGTCGAGGCTGACGAGGTGGGCGAGGAAATCGCCGACCTGGTCGAAGGTGGCGAGGAGCAGGTGCTGTTCGACCGCCGGGAGCGGGTGATGATCAGCGGCGTACTGAACCTTGCCGAGCGGCCGATCCGTACGGTGATGACCGCACGGGCCGAGGTCGATGTGATCGACCTGGCGCAGCCGGCCGATGCCATTACCCAGGCACTGGCCAACTCGCCATACTCGCGCCTGCCGTTGATACGTGATGGCCGTGTCGACGAGCCACTGGGCTTTGTGCACAAGAAGGAGTTGCTGAAGGAGTTGTTGTCGGGCAACCAGCCGGACCTGGAGGGCATGGCACGGGCACCCTTGAACCTGCTGGAGAGCTTCAGCATCCTCAACGCCCTGGAGCAGATGCGTGGACAGTCGACCCACATTGCCTTCGTGGTCAACGAGTTTGGTGACTTCACCGGCCTGCTGACCATGACCGACATCCTGGAGTCGATTGCCGGCGAACTGCCGGATGCCAGTGAGGTTGATGGCCCCGGCATCGTCCAGGAGGGTGAAGGCTTTGTGGTGAGCGGCGCACTGAACCTGAGCCAGGTACAGGCACGTACCGGCTTCAGTGCCCGCGCCACCGACGATTACCAGACCCTCGCAGGCCTGGTAATGAGCCTGCTCGACCGCCTGCCGATGGTGGGTGACCGCCTGGCCTGGAATGGCTGGACGCTCACCGTGGAGGCGGTTGAAGAGCGGCGAGTGCGCCAGGTTCGGCTTATACCGAACGGCGACGCTGACGCATCAGGTGCTTGAAACCTTCGAGTACCAGTACCAGCACCGCGGCCCAGATCGGCAGGTATGTCAGCCACTGATCCGGGCCGATGGTCTCGCCCAGTAGCAGCGCCACCCCTACCAGCAGCACGGGCTCGACGTAGCTGAGCAGGCCGAACAGGCTGAACGGCAGCATGCGGCTGGCCAGCACGTAGGCGATCAGGGCTGAGGCGCTGATCGCCCCAAGGACCGGGATCAAGGCATAGAGGCCTGGGTGAGCCTGCAGGTCGGCAGACGAAAGCGGGCCCTGGACCACAAAGTACAGCGCCCATGGCAGCAGCAGGCACATGTCGCACCACAGGCCACCCAGGTGGTCGGTGCGGCAACGCCGGCGCAGCACGAAGTAGATCGGGTAGCCGATCGTCACCAGCAGGGTTTCCCAGGCAAAACTGCCATTTTGGTACAGCTCGTGGCCTACGCCCAGCGCGGCGCAGGCCACGGCTACCTTCTGCAGGCGCGACAGGCGCTCGCCATACACCAGTCGCCCGGTCAGGACCATGGCCAGGGGCAGCAAGAAGTAGCCCATCGACACTTCCAGGCTGCGCCCGTGCAGGGGCGCCCAGAGGAACAGCCACAACTGCACGCCCATCAGCCACGACGTACCGACCATGCCCAGCAACAGCACTGGCGTGCGTTTTACCCTGGCCAGCAGCTCGCCTACCCGTTTCCAGTCCTTCGAGACAAGCATGAACAAGGTGAGGCAGGGCAGCGTCAGCAGGGTGCGCCAGCCAAAGATCTCTTCGCCATCGAGTGGCGTGAGCAGCGAGGTATAGAAGTACATCACAGCGAACAGACAGGACGCCATGACCGATGAAACAATGCCTTTTGACACGAGTGCCTCGAATAGGGGAGTTGTGCGGTTAAATCAGCCGCGCATGATCTCAGGGGGCGCGCCTTGCGGCAACCGTGACGCACCCGGATGTGCGGCCAGTGCCTCAAGGAACTGCGCCGCCGGCATGGGCCTGGCGAACAGGTAGCCTTGTTGGAAGTCCACGCCATGGCGGGCCAGGTAATCGCGCTGGGTGTCGGTTTCGACACCCTCGGCAACAATGCCGAGGCCCAACTTGGCTGACAGCTCGATGATGGTTTCGAGGATGTGCAGCGACAGCGCATCGCCGCCGATCATGGCGACAAAGCTCTGGTCGATTTTCAGGTAGTCGACCTTGAACTGGCGCAGGTAATTAAGGCTGGATTGCCCCGTGCCGAAGTCGTCGAGCGCAATCATCACACCCATGGCATGCAGCTTCTCGAAAAGCTCCAGGGTCACGGGAGTGGGCTCGATCAACTTGCGCTCGGTCAGCTCCAGGGTCAGCACCACGCGGCCAGGCGGGAAGTGCTGCAGGAAAGTGCGGCAGTCGTCCAGCAGGCTCAAGTCGCGGCAGTGGTCGGCGGTGATGTTGACCCCGATGTGAAAACCGTCCTCCAACAGCCCGACATACGGTGCGAGGCTCTGGGCTGTGTGCATCAACAGTGACCGGGTCATGGCGACGATCTGCCCGCTGTGTTCGGCATAGGGAATGAACAGGTCAGGGCGAACCAGGCCTTCGCGTGGGTGGTTCCAGCGCATCAACACCTCGGCACCGGCCCAGCGGTAATCGCCCTTGCGCACCACCGGCTGGAAGTACGGCAGGAATTCGTCGGCCTGCAGGGCCCGATCCAGCTCGGCGCGGGGCGAGGTGGCGCGGCGAATCTGCCAGCGGCAAACCAGCGCAGCCACGGCACCCAGTATCAGCAGCAGGCTGAGCAGGGCAGGGTAGTGGCTGCGCAGTAGCTGGCCTTGCTTGTCGGCGCTGTAGCCGCCCTGCACGCTGAACGGGTAACGCGTCGAGCCCAGCAGTACGTTCGCGCTGGCTGCGGCAGGTGGCACGCCTTTGTTTACGACGCCGTCCTTGCCCATCCAGGCGTCACCCACGCGTATTTGCAGGTTTTCATCCGGGCCGATCAGGCGCAGTGCCGTCAGCAGGTGGTCGCCATCTACCGTGGTGATCGCGCCGTGGTCGCCGTCGCTGGCGCGGTACACCAGCAAAGGATGCCCCGGGGTGACAGAGTTGCCGTTCATCAGCCACAGCTTGCCGTCGGTGTAGTCGCTCGCATTGACCGGCTCGTCGAATTCGCCGAACAGCGACGTGCAATAAAGGTTGTTGTGCCTGAACAGGTTGGTGGAGCGCACGAACGCATTGCGGGTAACCTGGGCACGCAACGTAAGCTGGACCTGGTCGCAAGGGCTGGCAGTCAGGGGCAGCAGCGCATTGGCAGCACCGGACAGGTTGTCGAGGATGCGTTCGACGTGCTCCACCGCTTGGCGGGTGGTGGCCTGGCTGCTGGCCTGCATTTCGCGCTCGACCTGCCAGTTCATCACGGCCAGGCCGCACAATACCGGCAGCACGCCGACGACCCAGGGCAGCAGGTTGCGCCAGCCCAGGCTGGCGCGGCGTTTGGCGGTAAGAGGCATGCTGGAATGATCTGTATGGAGGGTAACGAGAGGATAGCCGCTTGTCGGAACGAGCGGCCAACTAAAAACGCGACAAACGATTTTACGCAATGTAGAATCCATTTACGAATACAACAATAAGGTCCTTCAATACCGAAGGATCAAGCCCGCCGAGAATGGGTCCATATGACATATCATGGGTTCAAGCTGATCATAGGTGACTTCCTCGCCCGCAGCGTGCGAGGTATCCCGTGCGCCCCGCCGTTTCTGTTCCACATCCCACGCAATCAATAATTTTCGCTGCAGATGAGGACACGAACATGGCTGATATCTTCGACAATCCAATGGGCCTGATGGGCTTCGAATTCATCGAACTGGCTTCGCCTACCCCGGGTGTACTTGAGCCGGTATTCCAGATACTGGGTTTCACCAAGGTGGCCAGCCACCGTTCCAAGGATGTGCACCTGTATCGCCAAGGTGGCATCAACCTGATCCTGAACAACGAGCCCAAGAGCATCGCCTCGTACTTCGCTGCCGAGCACGGCCCGTCGGTGTGCGGCATGGCGTTCCGTGTGCGCAATGCCCATGAGGCCTATGCCCGCGCCCTGGAACTGGGCGCCCAGCCGGTTGAAATCGAAACCGGCCCGATGGAACTGCGCTTGCCGGCAATCAAAGGCATCGGTGGTGCGCCGCTGTACCTGATCGACCGCTTTGACGAAGGCAGCTCGATCTATGACATCGACTTCAACTTCATCGAAGGCGTAGACCGCAACCCGGTGGGTGCTGGCCTCAAGATCATCGACCACCTGACCCACAACGTTTACCGCGGGCGCATGGCCTACTGGGCCGGCTTCTACGAGAAGCTGTTCAACTTCCGTGAAATCCGCTACTTCGACATCAAGGGCGAGTATACCGGCCTGACGTCCAAGGCCATGACCGCTCCCGATGGCATGATCCGCATCCCGCTCAACGAAGAGTCGTCCAAGGGTGCCGGGCAGATCGAAGAGTTCCTGATGCAATTCAACGGTGAAGGCATCCAGCACGTGGCCTTCCTCACCGACGACCTGCTCAAGACCTGGGACGCCTTGAAGGGCTTTGGCATGCGCTTCATGACTGCGCCGCCACAAACCTACTACGAAATGCTTGAAGAGCGGCTGCCTGGTCACGGCGAGCCGGTCGACCAGTTGCAAGCACGCGGCATCCTCCTTGATGGTGCTTCGCAGCCCGAAGACAAGCGCCTGTTGTTGCAGATTTTCTCGGAAACCCTGCTCGGCCCGGTGTTCTTCGAGTTCATCCAGCGCAAGGGTGACGATGGCTTTGGTGAAGGCAACTTCAAGGCGTTGTTCGAGTCGATCGAGCGTGACCAGGTACGCCGCGGTGTGCTGAGCACCGACTGATACCCTTTGGGTAGCGCCGCCTTCATACAGCGTTGGCGGCCCTATCACGCCTGCCGGAGCGTGCCCTGTACAGGCCCAGATAGACAATCGAGCCGGTTACGATCCCCACCAGTATCAGTGAGGGCAGGATCTGCAGTATGGACTGGTGGATTTCCTGGGCGGTGTAACCTTCGGCGTAGCCGCCGTTTACCCTGTATCCATACTTGGCCGACAATGCGCTTGCCAAAAACTCGGACTGCGAGGGGCGCTGTGGGTCACGACTATCGCCTTTGCTCCAGATATAGCGGTCGCCGAATTCCAGCAGCAAGGTGAGGCCATCCTGAAAAGCATCCAGTTCGCTGCGCAGCTGTGAAGCATAGGCGGTCACGATTACGCCGCTGCCGTTGCCTTGCAGGTAGAAGTTGACCAGCAGTTTGCGGCGCTGGTCAGGTTGCCCATAGGACAGATCGACCTGTTGGCCAGACAGGGTGAAGGCAGTCAGGTATTCCAGTGAGTCTGAAGTGCTGCTGCAGTAGGCTTCATCACCCCTTACCAGGGTTAACGACCTTAGCATGGAGCGGCTCACCACCTGCTCCTGTAGAGTGCTTTTGACGCTTTCGCAGGGCTTGTCCGCAAGTGGCAGTGCGCGCTGGGCAGCTTCGTGCAGCCGATTCAGCGCCTGGTCAACGCTGAAAACCGCTTCCTGAACGGATACGGTAGCGTTTTCCGCAAGTTTCATTTCCAGTTGAACAATCATCACCAACAAACCGGAAATCACAGGCACCAGGCCTACAGTGATGAGCAGCAGGAGCTCCCGCAGGCGGCCCCCGGCGTGCATGATTTTCAACATAGTGCATCAGTTCTCCGGGCAGAAGCTGTTTGTGGTGTACAGCTGAGCCCAGAGCCTATGCATTCAATGACCGCCACGCTGTAGTCCGTGTGCGGTGTGCGCAGACGGAAAACCGAAAGGCTGATGTAAGCGTTTACTTACCGTTGAGTTTCGCCAGTACTTTCTCTGCGAGCAGCGCAGTGGAGTCAGGGTTCTGCCCGGTGATCAGCCGGCCATCCTCGACCACGTAGGGTTTCCACGGGTCATCATGTTTGCTGTACTCACCGCCGCGGCCGCCTAGCTCCTTTTCCGTCGAAAAAGGCACCACCTTGTCCAGCTCGACCAATTGTTCCTCGATATCGGAAAAGCCAGTTACTTTGCGACCCTTCACTAGAAGGCTGTTGTCGCTGAGCTTGATGTTCAGCAGCCCGGCCACGCCGTGGCAGACCGCTGCCACAATGCCGCCTTTTTCGTAGACCCTGCGCGCCAGCTCCTGCAGCGGCTTGTTCTCGGCAAAGTCGTACATCACACCATGCCCACCGGTGTAGTAGATGACGCTGTACTCGTCGGCCTTTACCTGGCCTGGGCTCAAGCTGGTGCCCAGGCGGGTCATGAAGGCCTTGTCGTCATACCATTGCCAGTCCAGGTCGGGGGCCATCTGCAGGCTGTGTGGGTCGACAGGGACGTAGCCGCCCTGTGGGCTGACATAGTCGACCGTGTAGCCGGCCTTTTCGACTTTTTCGACAAAGTGCACCGCCTCACCCAGCCACAGCCCGGTCGCCCGTTTCAAGGTTGGGTACTTGGCTGTATTGGTCAGCACTACCAGCATTTTCTTGCTCATGACCACGCTCCTGTCGGCAACCTGGATGGGCCGTTGCTCCCTGGCCCGGAGAAAACCTAATCAGCATAGCTGCCAGGCGCAAGTACGCCATAGTGCACAGCGTGTGCTGTGCTAACTTGAACAAAACCTTGGGGCAACCTCGGCACCCGGGTATCTTCGCATTGCTGGAGTAACGCAATTGGCTGTACACGGTACCCCGCGCAAACCTGCACGGCAAGCTCACCTTGAAAACGCCCGTATCGGCACCGCTCGGCCAGATGAGCGAGCGCATTGCCCACTTTGACTGGGGCCGTACTTCACTTGGGCCTTTGCCGCGCTGGCCGGCCTCGTTGCGCATTGCTGTCGACATGATGCACTTGTCACCGTTTCCCTGTGCGGTGGTCTGGGGGGCCGACCTGTGCGTGGTGCACAACGATGGCTACCGGGCGCTGCGGGCAGCCACGCCGGATGCGCTGGGCAATGCGTTCGATGCGCTGTGGCGTGATCTCTGGCCGGCAATGGGGCCCTGGGTGTTCGAGGTGCTTGAGGGGCGTTCGAACTTTGTCGAGGATCCACCCCAGCGTATCGTCTGCGGCGAAGGCAGCGATCCACTGTGGTGCGCGTTCGGTTATGCACCACTGCACGATGAGCTGGGTAACGTGGCGGGTTTTCTGCATACGGTGATCGAGACCACAGCCAGTGTTGAGGCGCACCATCATTGGCGTGGGCAGGCGCAGGATTTTGAACGGCAGATCGAGCGGCATGTGGCCGAGCGCGAGCAGATCTGGCAGTTGTCGCGTGATGCCATGATGACGGTAACCCCTGCGCTCAAGGTCCATGCCGCCAACCCTGCCTGGTATCGCATTCTGGGCTGGGCAGAGGAGCAGGTTCACGATGTGCCGTTACTGGAGTTCGTGCACCCGGCGGATCGCACCGAAGTACAGGTGGCAGTCTCCGGGCTCTTGCAATACCACGATGCCGAGCAAATGGAGACCCGTTTGCGTCACCGCGATGGGCACTACCACTGGTTTCGATGGAGTGCCCGGTTCGACGGCAACCTGCTGACAGCAGTTGGCCGGGATATCACTGGGGACCGCGAAGAGGCCGTGCGTCAGTCCGAAGCGCTGATGCGCAGAAGCCAACGCATGGAGGTTGTGGGCCAGTTGGCCGGGGGCATGGGCCATGAGATGAACAACCTGCTGTCTGGCATCGGTGGCAGCCTCGAACTGCTGCAGCGGCGCCTTCAGGAGGGGCGCCTGGAGCGTGTTGAAAGCTATGTGGAGGTCGCTCGCGATTCGGTGCTGCGCGCCATGGAGCTGACGCATCGCCTGTTGGCGTTCTCTCGCCATCAACCGCTGGCTCCCAAACCACTGGATTTCAATCGGCAATTGCGGCAAAGCGAGTCGCTGCTACTGAAGGCGTTGGGCGCGGAGATGCGCTTGCACTGGCAGCTGGATGTCGCACCGTGGGCGGTATGCCTTGACGTTACCCAGCTTGAAAATGCCTTGGTCAACCTCTGCGCCAATGCCCGGGAAGCTTGCCTGGAGCGTGGCAATGTCACTGTTCGCAGCGTCAACGAGCGGTTGACGAGCAGTTTCCCGGATGCGGGTGGCCTGCCACCTGGCGATTATGTGGCCTTGCATGTCGAGGACGATGGCCACGGCATGCCAGCGGCGGACATAGCCAGGGCTTTTGAGCCGTTTTTCACCACCAAGCCCCTTGGGCGTGGCTCCGGGCTTGGGCTGTCGATGGTGTATGGCTTTGTCGGTCAATCGGGGGGTACGCCTGGATCGAGTCGAACCCAAACCAGGGTACAAGGGTTTCCATGCTGTTCCCAAGGTGCCATGACCAAGCACCCGAAGTGCTTGAGCCCGTGCAGCGCTCCCAGCGCATGGCCAGTGGCGAGCGCCTGTTACTGGTCGATGACGAGCTCAACTTGCGTACCGTAATGCGCGAGTACCTGACCGAACGCGGTTTTGTGGTGACCGACGCAAGTGACGCCAATACTGCACTGGAGCGCTTTCGCCTTGACGCCCCCTACGACCTGGTGATCACCGACATCGGTTTGCCGGGCGGCTTCAGTGGCCGGCAAGTGGCCAAGGCCATGCGTATGCAGGTTCCTGCGCAGAAGATCCTGTTCATCACCGGCTATGCTGACCATCCTGTTGAGGCACACCTGCTGGAACAGCCGGGAACGGCATTGATGAACAAGCCGTTTTTGCTGGCGGACCTTGCCGATCAGGCGTTACTCATGCTTGAACGATGACAGGGCTCAGGGCTCACCAAGAATGTGCGTTACCTGCGCCTTCAGTTCTTTCAGTTCGAACGGTTTGCAGATCAGGTGCATGCCGGTGTCCAGAAACCCCTCGCGGGCCATGGCCGTTTCCGCGTAGCCGGTGATGAACAGCACCGGTAAATGCGGATGCAGGCTACGCGCAATTTCGGCCAGTTGCCGGCCGTTCATGCCGGGCAGGCCGACATCGCTGACCAGCAGGTCCACGGGGTGTGCAGAGCGCAGTACGTTAAGCCCCTCGTTGGCATTGGCCGCGCTGCGGCAGGGGAAACCGCTTTCGCGCAGGGCCTGACACAGTAATCGACGCACATGGGGGTCGTCCTCCACCACCAGCACATGGCGGCCCCGGCGACCTTGCACAGGTGCCGGCTTGCTCGGTTCCCGAACCTGGCCGATATGGCGCGGCAGGTAGAGGTCCACACGGGTCCCCTGGCCGACCTGGCTGTGCAAGGTGACATGCCCGTGAGACTGTTTGCTGAAGCCGTACACCATCGACAAGCCCAGGCCGATGCCCTGGCCGGTCGCCTTGGTACTGAAAAATGGCTCGAAAGCGCGCTCCAGTGTGCTCTGTGCCATGCCTTGGCCATCATCGATGATGCTCAGGCGCAGATAGTCACCCGTACACAGGCCTGCGCTGGTGAACTGCTTACTGTCGATGTGCTGGTTGCTCGCCTCGATTCGTAGCTGGCCGCCATTTGGCATGGCTTCGCAGGCATTGAGCAGCAGGTTGTCGAGGGCTTCCTGCAACTGCTTGTCATCAGCTTCTACGGGCCACAGGCCTTTGGCGATGTGCACGTGCAAGGTTACGGCAGGCTTCAGGCAGGCCGTCAGGCGTTTCACTTCGAGCAGAGCGTGCAGGTCGACACGCTGGCTGTTCAGCGATTGGCGGGAGGAAAAGGCCAGCAAACGGTGGGTCAGGCGGGCAGCACGCGTTACTGCTTCACGGCCCATGTGCAGCACGCTGTCCAGGCCATCGCTGCGGCCTTGCTGCAAACGCCGTTCAATCAGCTCGAAGCTGCCGCCAATGCTGGTAAGCAAGTTGTTGAAGTCATGCGCAACCCCCCCGGCCAATTGGCCAATGGCCTCCATCTTGCGTGCCTGGTAGCGGGCAAACTCGTTGTGTTCTTTTTCCTGCTCTGGCAGTGAAGCCTGCGTGTCCAGGCGCTGCTGCAGGTCCTGCAACTGGTCGCGTGCGGCATACTGCCGGCGCCGGTTGCGCAGGGCAGATTGGGTCATGTGCAACAGTTGTTCGTTCTCGAACGGGGCGACCAGCAGTAAAAGATTGCCCACCGGGTGGTTGCCTGCGCCCGTGGCCGACCAGGCGCCCTGAATGAGCAGCACGATGGGCAAGTCCGACCAGCTCTGTTGCTGGTCGATGAATGCCTGCAGCAATGCACTTGGGCCTTGGCTGAACACTTGCTCGGCAATGATTGCCAGGCCTGCACCTTCAGTCAGGCAGCTTTGCAGGTTAGCCAGGTCGACGGCGCACAGGCTTTCAATGCCTGCGGAGGCGAGCAGGCGCGAGGTGTCCGCCGCCAAGGGCGGGGGTGCCAGGATCAAGGCACGTTCATCCAGCGCCAATGAATGGGCCAAAACGACTCTCCTGTAAGGTGGCCTGATATCCACTGGACCCTGGGCACATGCCCAGGGTTCAACAATATTCAGGTGTTACCTACAGGCCTTGCTGCAGTACGGGGTCGTCAGGGTTCTGGCGCTCCAGCTCGGCCAGCAGCACTTGTACGTTCTGCAATTGCCCGGTCTCTTTCCAGTACTGGATCAGCAGCACCCGCGCCCGGCGGTTGGCCGGCTGACGGCTAAGTACGGTTTCGAGCTGCTTTTGCGCAGCGTCGAGTTGTTCAAGCTGGTGCAGGGTGACTGCCAGTGTATAGCGGTAGTCGGCGTTGTCCGGTTCCAGCTCGACGGCGCGGGACAAGGCCAGCAAGGCGTATTCGCGCTGCTCGTGGCGGATCAGCCAAAGCCCCAGTTCGTATTGCAGAAACGCTGAGTCGGGGCTGAGCGCCAAGGCTTTGCCCAAGACCTGGCGCGAGGCATCGTGGTGGCCCTGGCGCTCCAGCAGACGCACCTGGGTGGCCAGGGCATCGAGGTTGCCGGGTGCTACATCCAGCGCCCGCTGCAGGGCAGTGGCAGCCTGGGCGTAGTCGTTTTCGTGCAGGTACAGGCGCGCCAGGTGTACCTGAGCGTCGGCATCCTCCGGTTGTTGCTCAAGGGCCTGCTGGTATTGCTCAAGGGCTGCCTGCAGCGGGCCGAAGTACAGGCCGATAGCGTCGGGGTCGAGGCCTAGCAGGGAGTCCACGGCAGCAAAGCGCACGCTTTGCTCCTGGTCGTCCAGCAGCGGGCCGAGCACCAGGCTGCGCTGGGCCGCTGGCAGCAGGCGGCGTATACCGGCAATGGCTGCACGGCGCACAAGCGGGTCGCCATGCTCCAGGTCCTGGCGGGCGAGTTTCAATGCCTGGGGCGAGGGGTAGTTGGGTAACTCGGCATAGAGTGCCGCGCGGCGGACAGGCGGCAGGTCGTTGCGTTGCAGTTGCTGGTACAGCACGCGCGCAGCGCCGGGTTGGCCGTCATGGGCCTGGCGCAGGGCCTTGGCGTAGCTGTGTGCAGGCAAGGTCGGCGGGGCTGGCCGGTCGTCGCGCCACAGGTAGCTGAACAGGGCCGATACCAGGATCAACAGCAGCAGGGCGATCAGGTAGCGGTTGCGTCTGTGCATCGGACGGTCCGTGGCTGCGGGAAGGGCAGAGCTTGGGCTAGCCGGTAAGCAAATGCAACCTTGAGCGAGGCATACGCGCAGGCTGCCGTGCCACCTGCATCAGGGCTGTTGCGCAGCCCCCATGATGCAGTGGCAAATGCGGCCTTTGGGGTCAGCCAAGCTCCAGCCAGATCGGAGCATGGTCCGACGGCTTTTCCATGCCGCGCAGTTCATAGTCCACGCCCGCTGCCTTGATCCGCGGCACCAAATGCTGCGAGGCCATGATCAGGTCAATGCGCAGGCCACGTTTGGGGTCGTCCTCGAAACCACGGCTGCGGTAGTCGAACCAGCTGAAACGGTCGTTTACGTCCGGGTGCAAGTGGCGGAAGCTATCAACCAGGCCCCAGCCTTTCAAACGTTCCATCCACTCACGCTCTTCCGGCAGGAAGCTGCACTTGCCGGTCTTCAGCCAGCGCTTGGCGTTGTCCGGGCCGATACCGATATCGCAGTCCTGCGGCGAGATGTTCATGTCGCCCATGACCAGCAGTGGCTGGTCGTTGCGGAACTGGCCTTCCAGCAGTGCCTGCAGGTCGCTGTAAAAGCGCTGCTTGGCCGGGAACTTGGTGGGGTGGTCGCGGCTTTCGCCCTGGGGGAAGTAGCCGTTCATGATGGTGATCGGGCTGCCATCGGCATCGGCGAAAGTACCCCAGATGAAACGGCGCTGAGCGTCTTCTTCATCGGTGGCAAAGCCCTTGTGCAGGCTCAGCGGTGCCTGGCGTGACAGCAGGGCCACGCCGTAGTGGCCTTTTTGGCCGTGGTAGTGCACGTGGTAACCCAGCGCCTGTACGTCGGCCAGCGGGAACTGATCGTCGCTGACCTTGGTTTCCTGCAGGCCGATCACGTCTGGCTGGTGCTTTTCGATCAGTGCTGCCAGCTGGTGCGGGCGCGCCCGCAAGCCGTTGATGTTGAAACAGACGATCTTCATGGAAAGACAATCCCGGTAAAAGGCGGGATGCTAGCCGACATCGCCCCACATCACCAGCGTGGCGGCTTCTGGAGCCTGCTGCTAACGTGCTGTAGGGGGTGAACGAAGCGCGGTGGAGCACCTCCAAGGCAATGTACGCCCATTCCAGGAGGTCTGCCCGCAATGCCCGAAACCACTGCCGCACCGGCCCATGTGTGCCTGCTTGATGATGGCTACAGCCGCGAGGCGCGTTCGCTGTTGTACAACGCCTACCGACACGAACCCACCTTTGCCTATATCTTCGAAGCCCAGCGCCCGGGGTATGAGCGACGCTTGCGGGTAATGGTACGCGAGTGGGTGCGCCAGCATTTCTATCTGCAGTTACCTGCCATTGGCTTGCTGGTGGATGATCGCCTGATTGCCCTGGCCCTGATCGTACCACCGCAGCGCCGGTTGGGCGTGGCCGACAGCTGGGCCTGGCGTATGCGCATGATCCTGGGTACCGGCTTGCGCTGCACGCGGCGCTACATGGACTACCAGGCGGCCCTGGCCACTTGCCTGCCAACCGATCAGGTGCATGTATTGCCGTTGCTGGGGGTACACCCGCAATTTCAGGGCAAGCACTACGGTGAGCAATTGTTACAGGCTGTGCACGACTGGTGCGCGGACGACCCAGGCACTCAAGGCGTGGTACTGGACACCGGCAACGAGCACTACCTGGCCTTCTATCAGCGTCAGGGCTATGAAGAAATTGGCGAGGTGGCTGTAGGGCCGATTCGCGAGCGGGTGTTTTTCCATCCCAATCCAGCCTCTTCGACCTCCACTTTTGCCTGAACATCCCGCCAGGCGGCTCCCTTGAGCGCCTGGCTCTGGTAGCATTCGCCGCATGACGTATTCAGGAAGATTGACCTGGGGCCTGGTTTTCTGGGTCGCCAGTTTCGCAGCATGGGGCCAGAGCGAGTTGCTGGTGAAGGTAAAACCAGCCAACAAGGCGCTCAAGGCCAATGTCGAAGGCTATATAGGCACCCTGGGTGACCGTGATGAAGAAGCATTGTTACGCTTCAGTCGCGGGGCAGAGGAGCAGGCGCGCAAAGCCGCGCAGGCACTTGGCTACTACCAGGCGCAAATCGATACAGAGGTAAAGCCCCCCAAAGATGCAGACCATTCCCCGCAACTGATCATCAGCATCAACCCGGGCGAGCCGATTCGCCTGCGCAACGTGACCGTGCGTATCGAAGGCCCGGCCAGCGAAATGAAGGCCTTTCGCGTACCCGACAGCAAGGCGCTGCGTGCAGGCGAACAGCTGAACCACGGTAGTTACGAGGATGCCAAACGGCTGATCCAGAACCAGGCATCACGCTACGGCTTTTTCAGTGGCCGCTTCAGCCGTCAACGCCTGGCGGTCGACCCACAGGCCGGTGTGGCCGACATCGAACTGGTCTACCAGAGCGGCCCGCGCTATCACCTGGGTGCCGTCACCTTCGGCGGCGACACGCCGCTGGACGACGACCTGCTACAGCGCATGGTTTCGTTCAAGCCAGGCACCCCCTACGACTCGGAATTGATCGCCGAACTGAACAACGACCTGCAATCAAGCGGCTATTTCGAAGGTGTGCGGGTGGATGCTGCGCCCACCGCCGCCGTGGGTGAAGAAATCCCGGTGGATGTCCGCCTGGAAACCCGCAAACCACGCACCATGGGGTTAGGCCTGGGCTTCTCGACCGACGTCGGGCCGCGCGGCAAGGCCAACTGGACCCGCCATTGGGTCAACCCGCAGGGCCACAGCTACGGCTGGGAAACCGAGCTGTCCGCACCCAGGCAGAACGTTGGCCTGTGGTACGACATCCCCCTTGACCCGCCACTGACCGACAAGTTGCGCTTCGCCGGCGGTTACCAGAACGAGGAGCTTGCCGGTACCGATACCCTCAGCAAACTGCTGACTGTCGGCCCCGAGTGGCACAGCAAGCTGCCCAGCGGCTGGCAGCGAGTCATTTCGCTCAAGTACCAGCGCGAGGAGTATCGGCTGGGTGACGACTCCGGGTTGAGCAACCTGCTGATGCCTGGCGTGAGCTATTCGTTCCTGCGCAGTGACAACCGCATCGACCCGCACAACGGCTACCGCCTGCAGTTCGATGTACAGGGGGCCAAGGAAGGGCTGGTTTCCGACACCAACCTGTTGCACGGCAACGTATTGCTCAAGGGCCTGACCACGCTTGGGCACAACCACCGCCTGCTCGGTCGCGTGCAGTTCGGTGGCAGTGCGACCAATGGCTTCAAGAACAACATTCCGCCGTCGCTGCGCTTCTTCGCCGGTGGCGACCAGAGCGTGCGTGGCTACGACTACCAGACCCTGTCGCCGAAAAACAGCGACGGCGACCGCATCGGCGGGCGCTACATGGTGGCCGGCAGTGTCGAGTACCAGTATTCGCTGACCGAAAAGTGGCGCATCGCGACCTTTGTCGACCAAGGTAACTCGTTCAACAACCTTGAGCTGCCCAGCCTCAAGACCGGTGTCGGTTTTGGTGTGCGCTGGGTATCGCCGGTCGGGCCGCTGCGCCTGGACCTGGCCAAAGCGCTGGATGACGAAGGGGGCATTCGCCTGCACTTTTCCATGGGGCCTGAGCTGTGAAACGCGTGATCAAGTACATTTTTCTGGGCTTGCTCGGGGTGGTCGCGAGCCTGGGCCTGGTGCTGGGCCTGCTGCTGGGGACCGAGGCTGGCAGCCGCTGGGCGCTGGGCAAGGTGCCCGGGCTTGAGGTGGCCGATTTCCAGGGCCGCCTGGCAGGCAGCTGGCAGGCCAGCATGCTGCGCTGGGCCGACGGCGGCAGCACGGTAGAGGTACAGGCACCACGACTGGCCTGGTCGCCTGCCTGTCTGCTACGCGCCACCCTGTGCATTGACCGGTTGCAGGCTCAACGCATCGACATGGCCTTTGCGCCAAGTGCCGAGCCAGCCGACAGCAGCCCACTGCAGTTGCCAGCGCTGCGCTTGCCGCTGGCTATCGAACTGGGTGAGGTCAAGGTCGGCCAGTTGCGGCTGGATGGCAGCGACCTGCTGGGTGACCTGCAACTGGCGGCGCACTGGACCGGTACCGGGATGCGCATCGACAGCCTGCACCTGCAGCGCGATGACCTGCAATTGAACCTGCAGGGCGACCTGCAGCCCGAAGGTGATTGGCCAGTGCAACTCCAGGCGCAGCTGCAACTGCCGGCCGTAGACGGCAAACCCTGGCAGCTGGCACTGACCGCCACCGGCGAATTGCAAAAGACCCTGACGCTTGCCGGCACCAGCAGCGGTTACCTCGACGCCACCCTGAGCGGGCAGTTGCAGGCGTTGGTCGAGCACCTGCCGGCGACCCTGCAAATCCGTTCAGAGGCGTTCAAGCCGACGGGCTCGTTGCCTGATACCTTGCAACTGAATCAGCTCAAACTTGATGCCAAGGGCGATCTGCTCAAGGGTTATCAGCTGTCAGGAACGGCCAGCCTGCCGGCTGAGCAGTCGCCGATCGCGTTGGCGTTGTCCGGGTTGGTCGACAGCAAAGGCGCCAGGCTCGATGCCCTTGACCTCACTGCCAGCGAGACCCAGCACGTCAAGCTGCAGGCCTCGGCCGACTGGCAGCAAGGCCTGTCCGCCGACGCGCAACTGGACTGGCAGGACTTCCCGTGGTTGCGCCTGTACCCGCTGGAGACGCCGCCCGAGGTCACCCTCAAACGTTTCAACACCCAGGTGCATTATCGCGATGGCAATTACCAGGGCACGTTCAAAGGCGACCTGGACGGGCCGGCAGGGGCGTTCAGCCTGGCCAGCCCGTTCGAGGGTGACCTGAGCCAGGTCAAACTGCCGCAACTGGCGCTGACCGCCGGGCAAGGCAAAGCCGCCGGCAGTGTTGCCGTGCGCTTTGCCGATACCCTGGCCTGGGATGTCGACTTGCAGCTTTCGGCGCTCGACCCGGCCTATTGGCTGGCGGAGCTGCCGGGCACCTTGGCGGGGCCACTGCGCAGCAAAGGCGAGATGAAGGGCGATGTACTTACCCTCGATGCCCAGCTTGACCTCAAGGGCCGCTTGCGCGGCCAGCCGGCCGTGTTCAAGGCCGAGGCCCAGGGCGCGGGGCAGAGCTGGACCCTCGGCGCCCTGGCGATCCAGCTGGGTGACAACCGTATCAACGGCAGCGGCAGCTTGCAGCAGCGCCTGGCCGGGCGAATCGACCTTGACCTGCCGCGCCTGGGCCAGCTGTGGCCGAGGCTACAGGGCCAGGTCAAGGGCCGGCTGGATGTTGCCGGCACCTTGCAGGCCCCGCAAGGCACGCTGACCTTGCAAGGCCAGCGCTTGGCCCAGGCCGAAAACCGGCTGCAACAACTGGACCTGGACGCCCACCTGGATAACGCCCAGCGCGGCGTGATCGAACTGAAGGCCGCTGGCATCCAGCTGGGGGACACGGCGTTGGGTACGTTGCAGGCCAACGGCAAGGGGGACATTCGCCAGCAAGCCCTGACCCTGGCGCTGGATGGCCCGCAACTCAAGCTTGACCTCGGCCTGGATGGCCAGTTGAACAAGGGGGACTGGCGTGGGCGTCTGGCGAGTGGGCGTATTCAGGCCGGGGGCCAGGACTGGCAGTTGCAAGCGCCGGCACGCGTGCAGCGCTTGGCCAGTGGGCAGCTGGATTTCGGTGCTCATTGCTGGCGCTCCGGCCAGGCCAGCCTGTGTGGTGACGACCAGCGCCTGGCGCCCGAGCCACGCCTGCGCTACCACCTCAAGCAGTTCCCGCTCGACAGCCTTGCCCAGTGGTTGCCAAAGGACTTTGCCTGGCAGGGCCTGCTCAATGCCGATATCAATCTGGACATCCCGGCCAGTGGCCCCAAAGGCAGCATTGTCATTGATGCCAGTGGCGGCACGCTGCGCGTGCGCGACAAAGGCCGCTGGGTCGATTTCCCTTACCAGGCCCTGCGCGTCGACAGCACGTTGGCACCACGGCGGATCGATACCCGCCTGGCCTTCCGTGGCGAGCGCCTGGGCGAACTGAACGTCAACACGCGCCTGGACCCGCTAGGCAAGAACAAACCGTTGTCGGGAGATTTCCGCCTGGCCGGGCTGGACCTGTCGGTGGCCCGTCCATTCGTGCCGATGGTGGAGCGCCTGGCTGGGCAACTCAACGGCAGTGGTCGGCTTTCAGGCACACTGTTGGCACCACAGGTCAATGGCAACCTGGTGCTCAGCGGTGGCGAGGTGAGTGGCGCCGAGTTGCCGGCCAGCCTTGAGGGCTTGTCATTGCAGGCGCTGATCGCTGGCGAGCAGGTGCAACTCAATGGCAGCTGGCGCAGTGGCGATGCAGGGCGTGGCCAGTTGAGTGGCAACCTCACGTGGGGGCAGGCGCTGGGCATGGACCTGCGCCTGCAAGGGCAGCAACTGCCTGTCACGGTGGAGCCCTATGCAACGCTTGAGGTGGCCCCGGACCTGACCTTGCGCCTGATCGACGACAAGCTGGCGGTTACCGGCAAAGTGCAGGTGCCCAAAGGCAAGATCACAGTACGCGAACTGCCACCGTCAACCGTGAAGGTATCGGATGACACGGTCATCGTCGGTCACCAGACCGAAGAGGGCAAACCGCCCATGGCGATGGCCATGGACATCGATGTCGAAGTGGGCCGCGACAAGTTGTCGTTCAGTGGCTTTGGCTTGACTGCCAACTTGCTCGGCCACGTGCACATTGGCGACAACCTCGATACCCGTGGCGAATTGAGCCTGGCCGACGGCCGCTACCGTGCCTACGGCCAGCGCCTGACCATCCGCCGCGCGCGCTTGCTGTTCGCCGGGCCGATCGACCAGCCGTACCTGGACATCGAAGCCATCCGTACCGTCGATGACGTGATTGCCGGTATCCGCCTGAGCGGCAGTGCCGAACAACCCACCACCAAGGTGTTTTCGGAACCGGCCATGAGCCAGGAGCAGGCGCTGTCGTACCTCGTACTGGGGCGGCCGCTGGGCAACTCTGGCGAGGACAACAACATGCTTGCCGAGGCGGCGCTTGGCCTGGGGCTGGCGGGTAGCGCCGGCATTACCGGCAGCCTGGCATCGAGCCTGGGTATTGATGACTTCCAGCTGGACACCGAGGGCTCAGGCAACAGCACCAGCGTTGTCGCCAGCGGCAATATCACTGAGAAGCTGAGCCTGCGTTACGGCGTGGGTGTGTTCGAGCCTGCCAATACCATCGCGTTGCGATACAAGTTGAGCAAGAAGGTGTACCTGGAGGCTGCCAGTGGGCTGGCCAGCCACTGGACATCTTCTACAAGCGCGATTTCTGAAGGGGCGGGGCCATCAACGGACGGTGGCCGCCTCGATGAATTCGTTGGTGTCGGGTGAGGGCAGTGGGCTGGGGGCGCGTACCGGGGTGATCAGGCTGGTGTATTCCTCGATCAACCGGTTCAGGGCTTCGGGTGGTTCGCTGGCCTGGAACTGCATGCGGATCTGTACTTCGTCAGGGTCGCGGCTTTCGCCCTGGCGGCCCTGGCCGCCGATGGTGACCTTGAAGCTCGCAGCCTTGGTGTCGCCTGCGTTCAGCAGTGCCTGCTGGGCTTCGGTACCTTTGACCCGAACCGACAGGTCCACCTGCATGCGTTCCAGCGCCAGGCCTTTGGGTGAAACCAAGGCAAAGAGGGGCACGCGCATGATGTGCTGCCCATCCATGGCTACTTCGACCATCTTGGCTTTCATGGGGGCGCCAAGGTCGCTGGTGTCGCACTCGAAAAACTGGTCGAACAGGTTGATGTATTGCTGTGCAATCAGGCTGTTGGTGGCACTGGCGGCTTCTTGCAGGCCACGGGTGATCTCTCGCAGGTCGAGGGACGTCATGGGGGCAGGGGGCTTTTGCAATTGTTCCACTCCTCAAGCCAGATTGGGCCCCTCCCATGGCCAGTCAGGAGGGGCTGTTGTGCGCGGTGCTAGCGCCTCACGGGGCCGGCGGGTTTTGGGACTCAGGCCCTTTTAACCTGTCTGCCTGGGAAATCTCGTCCGGGCTTTCCAGTTCGGCGGTTTTGATGACGGTTGGCTTGGTCGCAGCGTCGGTCAGGAACTCGATCACCCTCATCATCGCTTCAGGCGGTTCCTGGCGCCTCATTGTCGTGTTGAAGGCGTAGCGGGCGCGGGTGTCGGTCTTGCGTGTCTGGGAGGACTTGTGGCTGACGCTGCCCTTTACGTTCAGCTTGAACGGCCCCCAGCCCAGCGAGCCGGTCACCTCTGCCCCCATTTCCGTGCTGGAGTTGTCTTCCGACATCTGATTGATGATCAGCTCGAACTCGACAGTACCTTCATCGATGGAAATGTTCGGATGGGTGATGGCCGCCAGCAGCGGCACCTTCATGGTCTTGCTGACCACCCCCTTGTATTCACCCTGTTCGTCGACAATGGTCTCGTCGTAGTCGAACTGGATGGCTACGGCCTTGCCGTCCTGCACGCACACTTGCATCAGGAAGTCGGCGTACGATTTGCTGGCGGTTACCTGTGCCTGAACCATGGCTTGCAGGGGGCCTGCGATCATGCGGTCCATCGGCAAGGCGTTGATCACGGACCCTATGAGGCTGTTATCTATCGACATGCTTGATTGCTCTTTGTTGTTGTGGGAAAGGTGGCCACCCATGGCGGCCTGAGGGCTTGGTCGTCAGCGTGCGCAGGTTTCCTGGCGGCGGATGTTGCCGATCTGGCGCAGGCTCAGGCCGTACTTGTTGGCCAGCAGGCTGCGTGAAAGGCCATTGGCGCTTTCTTTCTGGATCTGCTGGTTGCGCAGTTGGCGCAGGAAGTGGTCAGCCTTGGGTATCTCCAGGGCTACCCCGGCAAAGCGCTTGATCAGTGCGTCGAGTGCTTCGGGTGGCAGAACGTCGGCGAGCTTGGTGCGCTCGCGGTGCTTGGGGATGTACTTTGGCCTGCCGCCGTACGCGCAGGTCAGCTGGTAGGCGTTGTCTATACCGATACAGTCGACCAGGGCCTGCAGCGAGTGTGGCAGTTGACTGATATCGATGAGGCTCAAGTCTGGTAATTCCATATGGCGCTCCTTCGGGATGGGGGAATGTGCGACCCGATCACCAGCGGCGTGATGTCGACGGTGTGAGCAAATTCTGTGTGACAGCCCCGGTGTGTCGCTAGGCGACATATGGGTTGCGGTTTGTAGCCTCGGTGAACAGCGATTGCAGGCAGCGATATCCTGCGTTGTAGGAAAGGCCTTCAAGATGTGGCTGTGGCGGTTGATTTCCCATCAGGGCGCTCCGCTCGTCGAATGAAGGGGTTGGGTACCCTCATTTGCAGGGGTAGCTGCTCAGCAGGCTGACACTGCGCAGGTAGGCCTGGGGCGCGTCGAGCATGCCTTGCGGCAGCGTCCGCCAGTCGACCAGCAGGCACAGGGCATGCAATGGTTGCGCGCCGCGCTGGCCGATGACCATGTCGGAAAAGCTGCGGCGGTACAGTGCCTGGGTCTGGTACAACGCCTGCACCTGATCGGCTTGGGCCAAGGTCTGCCGGGCCAGCTCGGGCAACTGGGCCATGGGGACGGTGAAATGCACCGGCGCACCATGTGCCTGCAGGTAGCCGGCCTGACGCACACGCTGCCACAGTTGCTGCCACTGGCTGGCACCGGCATGGCGTTCCAGGTCGCGGCCAAGCTCAAGCAGTTGCGCCGCAGGTACTTGACGGGTGTCCAGTGCGTGAAGGGAAAGCGGGGTCAAAATCAGGGACGCGAACAGCAGGGGTTTGTACATGATGCCTCCGGCATGGGTGCTTGGAGCCCCATGCTTTCAGGCAGTCGCCACCCTGGGCAGCAGGAAATGCAGCGCCGGGCCCTATGGGCGTTGTATCATTGCCACGGCTCGTTGCGAGCCATTTGCCCCTGATGTTGCAAGGAACTTTCGATGACACACGTGCAGCGCCTCAAATATTCCCTCCTGATCATCCTGGTGGTACTGGGCCTGATGCTGGGCCTGTCCCACCTGCAGAAGCAGGGCACGATCAGTGAGCAGACCTTCCAGATGCTGGCCATTGCCATCGCCGTGGTGGTCGTGGTGATCAACGGCATTCTGCGGCGCAAGGTCAAGCCCTGACCCGTGCGGGCCGGCCAGGTGTGGCCGGCCATGCGCTCAGCGCGTGTGCGTCTGCTCCAGTACGGCGCGCGCCTGGGGGTTCAGGCTGTAGCATTTGTCGCTGCCCAACTCGATCACACCTTCGGTGCACAGCCGCTTGAGCACCTCGCGCACGCTGAGGAACGACAGCGGAATATCCAGCTGTTCCAGCTGTGCATGCACGCCGCGTACGCCAATGCTGCGGCCATTGCGGTCGGCGGCGTGCAAGGCGTCGATTACCTTGAGCCGGATCAGGCTGGTACGCAGGCCGAAGGTGCGCAGCAGCTCACGGATCTGTTCGTTGCCGACGCGTTCTTCAGAAAAAACGCCCTGTCCATTGGGCGCTTTGCCTGGGACGCGCCCGGCTTGGGTCGAGGGTTGCGGGTTGTACATGTGAATGCTCCTTTTCGTGGACGAACCCGAAATGTGGTTGCCTCACTTACTAGGACGAATGAGAACGCAAAAACTGCAACCCACTCGTAAAAAAAATGCCTGTTCCTCTTCAAGACGTTCCATCGCCTTGTAATACGTAAAATTTTCACCTGGCCATTCGTCTGATCGGGATAAGCCCCGAACCCGAGGAGTGCCCGTGTTTCCACTTTCCCGTCCCATGACTTGCGCAGGCCTGGCCGCTGCGCTGGTGGCCTTCAGCGTTGCCGTGCAGGCACAACCCGCCGCCGATGCCAGCGCGCAGATTCGTCGAACCAGTTACGGGGTGCCGCATATCGTGGCCAAGGATGAGCGCGGCTTGGGCTATGGCGTAGGTTACGCCTACGCCCAGGACAACCTGTGCCTGTTGGCCAACGAGGTGTTGACCGTGAGCGGTGAGCGTTCACGCCATTTCGGTGCCAAGGGCAAGACCTTGGAGCAGCGTGACAACCTGGCCAGCGACCTGTTCTTCACCTGGCTCAACAGCCCAACGGCGGTTGATGCGTTCCTGCAGGCGCAACCGGCGCAGGTGCAGGCACTGCTGGCGGGTTATGCCAGCGGCTATAACCGGGCGCTGGTGGAGCGCCGCCGCGAAGGCTTGCCTGCCGAGTGTGGTAACGGTGAGTGGTTGCGGCCGATCACCAGCCAGGACCTGGTCAAGCTGACCCGCAGGCTATTGGCCGAGGGGGGTAGGGCAGTTCGTCGAGGCACTGGCCGGCGCGCAACCACCTGCGCAGGCCAGCCAGCAGGCCCCGGCAGGCTTCGCTGCGGCGCTGGCGCGGCAAGAGCGCTTTGCCACGGAGCGCGGCAGCAATGCGGTGGCCGTGGGGGCGCAGCGTTCGGCCAATGGCCGCGGCCTGTTGTTGGCCAACCCGCACTTCCCCTGGATGGGCGGCATGCGCTTCTATCAGATGCAGCTGACCATCCCCGGCCAGCTCGATGTGATGGGCGCGGCATTGCCGGGCCTGCCGGTAGTCAATATTGGCTTCAACAGGCACCTGGCCTGGACGCACACCGTTGACACCTCCAACCACTTCACCTTGTACCGCCTTCAGCTTGACCCCAAGGACCCGACCCGTTACCTGCTGGATGGCAAGTCGCTGCCATTGGCGCAGCAAACCATCAGCGTTACCGTCAAGGCCGACAATGGCAGCCTGAGCCAGGTAGAGCGGCAGGTCTACAGTTCGCAATTCGGCCCGGTGGTGCAATGGCCCGGGCGGCTGGATTGGGATGCACACGTAGCTTACAGCTTGCGTGACGCCAACCTGGACAACACCCGGGTGTTGCAGCAGTGGTACCAGATCAATCGAGCCGACAGCCTGGCAGCGTTGAAAGGCTCGGTCGAAACGTTGCAGGGCATCCCCTGGGTCAACACCCTGGCCGTGGACCAGGGCGGTGGGGCTTTGTACCTGAACCAATCGGTTGTGCCGTATGTCGACCAGCAACTGCTGGGCGCTTGCAGCAACCCGCAAGGGCAAGGGCGCATGGTAGTGCTTGATGGCTCGCGCAGTGCGTGTCAGTGGAAGGTCGACGCGCAAGCTGCGCAACCGGGTATCTTTCCTGCGCGACTGCTGCCCAGCCTTGAGCGCCAGGATTTCGTGCAGAACTCCAACGACCCGGCCTGGATGGCCAACCCGGCGCAGCCGCTGACCGGCTATTCACCCTTGGTCAGCCGCAGTGACCAGCCGCTGGGCATGCGCAGCCGCTTTGCCCTGCAGCGCCTGCAGGGCACGGCGAGGCTGGGCGTGGATGACCTGCAGCGCATGGTGACCGACGACGAGGTCTACCTGGCCAGCCTGGTGCTGCCAGACCTGCTGCAATGGTGCAAGGGCGCAGGCGCGGATGTACAGGCCGTGTGCAGCAGCCTGGCCGCCTGGAATGGCAAGGCCGACCTCGACAGTGGCATTGGCCTGGTGCATTTCCAGAACCTGTTCAATGCACTGGCCGGGTACCCGGAAAGCTGGCGAGTGGCCTTCAACCCGGCCGACCCGCAGCACACGCCGCGTGGTTTGGCGGTGGAGCAGGCGGCCGTGCGCAAGCTGGTACATGAGGCAGCGCTGGCGTCGCTCAAGCAGGTGAATGACAGCGGTGTAGCGGGGGAGGCGCGTTGGGGGCAGGTGCAGCAGGCACTCGATGGCACGCCGGTACCGGGTGGCCCGCAGGCGCTGGGCGTGTACAACGCGATGTACAGTGTGCCGCATGGGCAGGGCAAGCGGCTGGTGGTCAGCGGCACCAGCTACCTGCAACTGGTCAGCTTCACCGACAAAGGGCCAGAGGCTCGTGGGTTGCTGGCGTTTTCCCAGTCGAGCGAAGCGGCTTCGGCGCATGCCAGTGACCAGACCAAGGCCTTTGCCGCCAAGCAGCTGGCGGTGATTCCGTTTACCGAGGCGCAGATCAAGGCTGACCCGGCGTATCGGGAAGTGGTGATCAGTGAAGGGGACAAGGGGGTAGTGGCTCAGCAATAAGGCATTGCGGCCTCTTCGCGGGTAAACCCGCTCCTACAGGGCTTGCGTACCATTGTAGGAGCGGGTTTACCCGCGAAAGGGCCGGTGCTGCCAACCCTGTAATGTCAGGAAAACTCGAACGGCGCCAGCTGAAACCCTTGCTCATCTACCTGCAAGGCCCAACCGCGGCGGTCCCAGTCGCCCAGCACAATGCGCCGTGCCGGTTCGCCATCGACCACCAGCTTGTGAATCGCCGGCCGGTGGGTATGGCCATGCACCAATGTGCGCACGCCATGCGCCGCCATCACCTTGGGCACTTCCTCGGGCGTGACGTCGACAATTTCGGTGGACTTCATCCGCGTTTGCGTGCGGCTTTCGCTGCGCAACTTGCGCGCCAGCTTGTAGCGGGCTGACAGCGGCAGGTGACGCAAAATCCACAAGCTCAGCGGGTTGCGCAGCAAGCGGCGCATTTTCATGTAACCCAGGTCGCGGGTGCACAACGTGTCGCCATGCATCAGCAGTACCTGCTCACCGCCCAATTCGATCACGCTGGGGTCGCTCAGCATCGTGCAGCCCGCGGCGTCGCAGAACGCCTGGCCAATCAGGAAGTCACGGTTGCCATGCATCAGGAAGATGGCCGTACCGCTGTCGCTCAGCCGGCGCATGGCCTGGCAGATCGACTGCTGGAAGGGGGTCATGGCATCGTCGCCGATCCAGGCTTCGAAAAAGTCGCCCAGGATGTACAGCGCCTTGGCGTGGCGGGCACGGCCGTCGAGCAGATCAAGAAACGCCCGGGAAATGTCCGGGCGCTCTTCTTGCAAATGCAGATCAGAGATCAGCAGTATCACCCAATGATCTCGGCTTTCTCGATGATCACGTCTTCTTTTGGCACGTCCTGGTGGCCGGACTTGGAACCAGTGGCGACTTTCTCGATGGCATCAACCACTTCACGGCCTTCGATCACTTCGCCGAATACCGCGTAGCCCCAGCCCTGTACGTTCTTGCCGCTGTGGTTGAGGAAGTCGTTGTCCGAGGCGTTGATGAAGAACTGCGCCGAAGCAGAGTGCGGCTCCATGGTGCGGGCCATGGCGATGGTGTACTTGGCGTTTTTCAGGCCGTTGTCAGCTTCGTTCTGGATGCTGGCACGCTTGTCACGCTTTTCGTTCATGCCTGGCTCGAAACCGCCGCCCTGAATCATGAAGCCCTTGATCACACGGTGGAACACGGTGTTCGAGTAGTGGCCGGCTTCAACGTAGGCCAGGAAGTTGGCAACGGTCAGTGGGGCTTTTTCGGCGTTCAGTTGGAGAACGATATCGCCGTGGTTGGTGCTCAGTTTGACTTTGGACATGCTGAAATTCGCTCTTTCAAGGCATTTTGGAATCGGGTGCGCAGATGCGCGTATTGTCACCTGACGCTGGATCGGGCGGCCGCGACACACATGCGCGGCGGCCATTTTGCCAGGCTTGGGCAAAAAGCCGTGATAAATCACGCCAGTTTGTCCGGGCCCGACTGTCAGCAGCTTGACTGCTTCGGCTATGATAGGCCCTTTGATTCAATCGGCCTACCCAGGCCGGACACGTGCATTCAAGGATCCTATGAGCAAGCCCACTGCCGACAACGCGCCCAACGCCGCTGCCAAAGGCGCCCCCGCTGTCCCTGCGAACTTCCTGCGGCCGATCATCCAGGCCGACCTGGACTCGGGCAAGCACAGCAGCATCGTCACCCGCTTCCCGCCGGAGCCCAACGGCTACCTGCACATCGGCCACGCCAAGTCGATCTGCGTCAACTTCGGCCTGGCCAAGGAATTCGGGGGCGTCTGCCACCTGCGTTTCGATGACACCAACCCGGCCAAGGAAGACCAGGAATACATCGACGCCATTCAAAGCGACGTCAAATGGCTGGGCTTCGACTGGGCCGGCGACGTGCGTTATGCCTCCAGCTACTTCGACCAGTTGCACGACTGGGCGGTAGAACTGATCAAGCGTGGCAAGGCCTATGTCTGCGACCTGACCCCTGATCAAGCCAAGGAATACCGCGGCAACCTCAAGGAGCCGGGCAAGAACAGCCCGTTCCGCGAGCGTAGCGTGGAAGAAAACCTCGAGCTGTTCGCCCGCATGAAGGCCGGTGAGTTCAAGGACGGTGAGTGCGTGCTGCGGGCCAAGATCGACATGGCCTCGCCGAACATGAACCTGCGCGACCCGATCCTGTACCGCATCCGCCATGCCCACCATCACCAGACCGGTGACAAGTGGTGCATCTACCCCAACTACGACTTTACCCACGGCCAGTCGGACGCCATCGAGGGCATCACCCACTCGATCTGCACCCTGGAGTTCGAAGGGCATCGTCCGCTGTACGAATGGTTCCTCGACAACTTGCCGGTGCCAGCGCACCCACGCCAGTACGAGTTCAGCCGCCTGAACCTGAACTACACCATTACGTCGAAGCGCAAGCTCAAGCAACTGGTTGACGAAAAGCACGTCGACGCCTGGGACGACCCGCGCATGTCGACCCTGTCCGGCTTCCGTCGCCGCGGCTACACCCCGGCTTCGATCCGCAACTTCTGCGAAATGATCGGCACCAACCGTTCCGACGGCGTGGTCGACATGTCGATGCTCGAGTTCAGCATCCGTGACGACCTGGACCGCACCGCACCGCGCGCCATGTGCGTGCTGCGCCCGCTGAAAGTGGTCATCACCAACTATCCGGAAGGCCAGGTCGAGCAGCTCGAATTGCCGCGCCACCCGAAGGAAGACATGGGCGTGCGCGAGCTGCCGTTTGCGCGCGAGCTGTACATCGACCGCGACGACTTCATGGAAGAGCCGCCGAAGGGCTACAAGCGCCTGGAGCCGGCCGGTGAAGTGCGCCTGCGTGGCAGCTACGTGATTCGCGCCGACGAAGCCATCAAGGACGCTGACGGCAATATCGTCGAGCTGCGTTGCTCGTACGACCCGGACACCCTGGGCAAGAACCCTGAAGGCCGCAAGGTCAAGGGCGTGATCCACTGGGTGCCGGCCGAGGGCAGCGTCGAGTGCGAAGTGCGCCTGTACGACCGCCTGTTCCGCTCGCCGAACCCGGAAAAGACCGAGGAAGGCGGCAGCTTCCTGGACAACATCAACCCCGACTCGCTGCAAGTGCTGAGCGGTTGCCGTGCCGAGCCGTCGCTGGCCCAGGCGCAACCCGAGGACCGCTTCCAGTTCGAGCGCGAAGGCTACTTCTGCGCAGACCTGAAAGACAGCCAACCGGGCCGCCCGGTGTTCAACCGCACTGTCACCCTGCGTGACTCCTGGGGCAGCTAAGGAACCGCCGTGCTTAACATCTACAACACGCTGAGCAAAACCAAGGAAGCCTTCAAGCCGCTGGATGGCAACAAGGTGCGCATGTACGTGTGCGGCATGACCGTATACGACTACTGCCACCTGGGCCATGGCCGCAGCATGGTGGCCTTCGACCTGGTTACCCGCTGGCTGCGCAAGAGCGGCTACGAGCTGACCTATGTGCGCAACATCACCGACATCGATGACAAGATCATCAACCGGGCCAACGAGAACGGCGAAACCTTCGACGCGTTGACCGCCCGCATGATCGACGCGATGCACGAAGACGAGCGCCGCCTGAACATCCTGCCGCCAGACCAGGAGCCGCGTGCCACCGACCATATCGCCGGCATGCACGCGATGATCCAGACCCTGATCGACAAGGGTTACGCCTATGCCCCGGGCAATGGCGACGTGTACTACCGCGTCGGCAAGTTCGTGGGCTACGGCAAGCTGTCGCGCAAGAAGATCGAAGACCTGCGCATCGGTGCACGCATCGAGGTCGACGAAGCCAAGCAGGACCCGCTGGACTTCGTGCTGTGGAAGGGCGTCAAGCCGGGCGAGCCAAGCTGGGAATCGCCATGGGGCCCGGGCCGTCCGGGCTGGCATATCGAATGCTCGGTGATGTCCACCTGCTGCCTGGGTGAGAGCTTCGACATTCACGGCGGCGGCAGCGACCTGGAGTTCCCGCACCACGAGAACGAGATTGCCCAAAGCGAAGCGGCCACTGGCAAGCAGTACGCCAACGCCTGGATGCACTGCGGCATGATCCGTATCAACGGCGAGAAGATGTCGAAGTCGTTGAACAACTTCTTCACCATCCGCGACGTACTCGAGAAGTACCACCCGGAAGTGGTGCGATACCTGTTGGTGGCCAGCCACTACCGCAGCGCGATCAACTACTCCGAAGACAGCCTGCGTGACGCCAAAAGCGCGCTGGAACGCTTCTACCACGCCCTGCGCGGCTTGCCTCGTGTGGCGGCCGAGGGCGGCGAAGCGTTCGTTGAGCGCTTCAGCGTGGCGATGAACGACGACTTCGGCACCCCAGAAGCGTGCGCCGTGCTGTTCGACCTGGTGCGCGAGATCAACCGCCTGCGCGACAGCGACCCGCAGGCGGCTGCTGGCCTGGCTGGCCGCCTGCGCGAGTTGGGTGAGGTGCTGGGTGTGTTGCAACTGGACGCCGATGACTTCCTGCGTGCCGGTGCCGAAGGCAAGGTTGATGCAGCCGAAGTTGAAAGCCTGATCCAGGCGCGGCTGCAAGCGCGTACGGACAAGAACTGGGCCGAGTCGGACCGTATTCGCGACCAGCTCACTGCCATGGGTGTGGTGCTGGAAGACAGCAAAGGGACGACTACCTGGCGTCTGGCTGACTGATCGGCGTACTGGGGCTGCTTTGCAGCCCTTTCGCGGCACAAGGCCGCTCCTACATGGGACCACGTACCTCTGTAGGAGCGGCCTTGTGCCGCGAAAGGGCCGCAAAGCGGCCCCGGCTTTTACTTGCCAAACCCCGCAAGCGGGCAATGCAGCACTAGCTTCGCTCCACCCAACTCACTTTCGCCAATCTCCAGCCCGAACCCATGCAGGTCGACGATCGCCGCAACGATCGACAACCCCAGCCCGAACCCGGCATGGCGGTGGCCTTCATCGCTGCGATAGAACCGCTTCAGCACCGCAGTCCGCTCTGCTTCGGGGATACCCGGCCCGCTGTCCTCGATGGCCAGGTGCACGCCAGTATCGTCCTGTGTCGCGTTAATCCGCACTTGCCCACCCTCGGGGGTGAACTTGATACCGTTGCCCACCAGGTTGGCCAGTGCCTCGAACAGCAGTTCGCGGTCACCATGCAGCGCTGGCAATTGCGCGGGCTGGTGCAATGCCAGATGGATGCCGCCATCCTCGGCCAACGGCAGGTAGAAGTCGTGCAGTTCGACCAGCAGTTCGTGCGGGTCAAGCTGGACGAAGCCGGCCCGGCGCTGGCGATCTTCCAGTTCGCTGATGCGTAGCAACCCGCGAAAACGCGCCATCAGGGTGTCGGTTTCGCCGATGGCCTGGTCCAGCGCTTCGGCTTGGGCGGAGTCGACGTCGCTCTGCTGGCGGATCCGGTACAGCTGGGCCCGCAGGCGTGTAAGTGGGGTGCGCAAGTCATGGGCAATGTTGTCGCACACGCCCTTGACCTCATGCATCAGCCTCTCGATGCGGTCGAGCATGGCGTTGACGATGGCAGCCAGCATGTCCAGCTCGTCGCGCCGGGCCGACAACGGCAGGCGGTGGGTCAGGTCGCCGGCGACGATCAGCTCGGCCTGGGCCTGGATCGCGCGGATTCGCTTTAGCGGCCGGCGGCGCAACAAATACCAGCCGGCAAAGCCTGGGATCAGCGTCAAGGAGATACCCCAGAGCAGGGCGTCGAGAATAATCCGGGTAACCACGAACAGTGAGCCGTTATCGCGGAACAGTACCAGCCAGCGGCCATCTTGCACTTTGATCGCCACCGCATCGCAGCTGTCGCGGGGCAGGTGTGGGTCGTCGGCATCCAGGCAGCGTTTCAACTCGTGGATCTTGCCGTCCAGCTTGAGCTCTGGGGGCAGGGCACGCACAGTGCCGCCCATTGGGTTGAGCTGGGCGTCAAACAGGCCATAGGCGTCAAAGCTGCGCTCTTCGAAGGCCTGGCTGGCGATCAGGGCGTCGTCCAGCTGCTTGCCGCTCATGTGGGCGAACAGGTGCTGGCGCTGCAGCATGGAATGGCGGGTGAGTTTGTTCAGGTAGCTGGACACCTCGAAGTACAGCACGCCCATGAGGATGCTGCTCCAGGCCACGAACAGAAAGCTGTACAGCGCCAGCAGGCGGCTGGTGGACGAGCTCCAGCCCTTAGACGGGTTCAGCAATGGCATAGCCGGAGCCCCGTACCGTACGGATCAGCGGCGACTGGCCGGGGGAGTCGATTTTTTTGCGCAGGCGGCCGATGTGTACGTCGATCAGGTTGGTGCCAGGGTCGAAGTGGTAGCCCCAGACTTCTTCGAAAATCATCATCCGCGTGATCACCTGGCCGCTGTGACGCATCAGGTACTCCAGCAGCTTGTATTCGGTGGGCAGCAAGTTGAGCGTATTGTCACCGCGGCGCGCCTCGTGGCTGATCAGGTCCAGTTGCAGGTCGGCGACTTGCAGGCGTGTCTGGGTCATGGGCACGCTGTTGCGGCGTAGCAATACCTCGACCCTTGCGGCCATCTCGTCGGAGGCAAACGGCTTGGTCAGGTAGTCGTCACCGCCGGCACGCAGGCCGCGCACCCGTTCGTCGACGTCGGAGAGGGCACTGATCATCAGGATCGGCGTGGCGATCTTGAGGCTGCGCAGGGTGGTGACGATGGTCAGGCCATCGACCTCGGGCAGCATGCGGTCCAGGGTGATCAGGTCGTAGCCACCGGCAATGGCCTTGGCCAGGCCTTCACGGCCGTTGTCGGCCCAATCCACCTCCAGGCCGTGGCTGGTAAGTTCGGCGACGATTTCCTGGCCGGTGACGGCGTCGTCTTCGATGGTCAGTACGCGAGGCATGCTGGTTCCTGGGCATCTAATAGAGATTTGATTGTGCCAAAGAATAGACAACCGGCGATTTAAGAAAAATTCATCTAGCGCCCATCGCTTGCACCGGCCCTATCGCCGGCAAGCCAGCCCCCACATGTAATGTGCTGCCCTCGGGCCCTATGAGGTCTCTGTGGGAGCTGGCTTGCCGGCGATAGGGCCCTGACTGGTAAAAGCCGCTTATCAACGAGCCCCAATCCCTTCGGCATGCATGATCTGCGCGATGATTGGCACCGGCGTCATCAGGTGCGAGCGCATCATGCTGCTGGCGCGCTTGGCATCACGCGCGAGAATCACCTCGACCAGCGCCGCATGTTCCTGGCGCTTGAGTTCCAGGGCCTGCTCGGAAAACACCGTTTGCGTCAACCACAAGTGGCGGTAGCGTTCGGCCTGGTCAAACAGGTAGGTGCGCGCCTGCAGCAAGTGCTTGGAGCCGCAGCCCGCGGCAATGGCGGTGTGAAACGCCTTGTGCCGTTCGTCCCACACATCCAGGCGCTGCTCGCGGGTTTTCACTTCTACCACTTTGGCCAGGGTATGCGAGTGGGCCAGCACCGACGCCTCCCAGGTGTCGTCACCGCGCTCGATGGCCAGGGCGATGATCATCGCCTCCAGGTTGGCGCGGGCATCGTAGATGTCGTTCATCTCGTCCAGCGACATGGGCGCCACCCGGTAGCCTTTCTGGCTGATCGCGTTGACCAGGTGCTCGGCCACCAGTTGCGACAGTGCTTCGCGTAGCGGGCCCACACCCAGGTCGTAGCGTTCTTTCAGGGCGCTCATCAACAGTTTTTCACCGGGCTTGAACACGCCACGGATGATGTCCTTCTTGAGCCTCTCATACCCGCTGAATGCTGAGTTTTGTCGGGGGGCGAGCGCGTCCAAGATCCTGTTCCTCAAAACGTTTTGGCGATCATACCGAAACCGCCTGCTGACGAAAAACAATGGATAAACAGGCAAAGTATCGTTCAAACATAAAAATGTAGACATTTTGATTTAGTGGCGATATTTTTACTCCGCCCGCACTGATCCAGGTCATGACCGGACGGCGCTCTCCACTTTTTTGCCAGGACACTGCCATGAATGCCTTTACGCAGATCGACGAACTTGTGATGCCACTGCCGCTCGAGCCACGTGGTTACACCATCGCCCCTTCGAAACAGTCGCCGCGCCTGCTTGAACTGACCTTCGCCCGCGAAACCGTCGAAGCGTTCGTCCAGGCTGTAGCCGAGTGGCCGGTGCAGGCGCTGGAGTACAAGTCGTTCCTGCGCTTCCGGTTGGGCGAAATCCTTGACGAGCTGTGCCAGGGCACCCTGCGCCCGGTGCTGCTCAACACCATCCTCGATCGCGCCACCGGTGGCATGCTGATTACCCCGCTGGGCCTGGATGACGTGAGCCAGGCCGAGGACATGGTCAAGTTCACAACCGCCTGCGCGCACCTGATCGGCCGCTCCAACTACGACGCCATGAGCGGCCAGTTCTATGCGCGTTTCGTAGTGGTCAACTCCGACAACTCCGACAGCTACCTGCGCCAGCCGCATCGGGTTATGGAACTGCACAACGATGGCACCTTCGTGAACCAGATCACCGATTACGTGCTGATGCTGAAGATTGACGAAAAGAACATGGAAGGCGGTAACTCGCTGCTGCTGCACCTGGACGACTGGGAGCAGTGCGAGGAATTCTTCCGCCACCCTATGGCCCGCCGCGAAATGCGCTGGACTGCACCACCCAGCAAGAAAGTGGCCGAAGATGTATTCCATTCCGTTTTCGACACAGACGGCGAAGGCCGCCCGACCATGCGCTACATTGACCAGTTCGTGCAGCCGGAAAACTACGAGGAAGGCATCTGGTTGAACGCCCTGTCCGATTCGCTGGAAGGCAGCGAGCAGAAGGTTTCGGTACCGGTGGCGGTGGGCAGCTTCCTGTTGATCAACAACCTGTTCTGGCTGCATGGTCGTGACCGCTTCACCCCACACGAGGGCTTGCGTCGTGAACTGATGCGCCAGCGTGGTTACGTCGCCTTCCCCAAACCGCTGTACCAGCGCGGGCAATAATGACAGGGCGCAGGGCGGGTACCCGCCCATGCGTCTGTGCAAAAAATGATGCCACCCGGGCCCTCGCAGGCCTTGGTGAGCGAGCCAGGCAATGCCTGCGTGTGAGGTAAGGCTGTGTACGATTTCATCATTATTGGCGGTGGCATTGTGGGCATGTCCACGGCCATGCACCTGATCAAGGTGTACCCGGACGCGAAGATTCTCTTGTTGGAGAAGGAGTCCGGCCCGGCCCGCCACCAGACCGGGCACAACAGTGGCGTGATCCACGCTGGCGTGTATTACACCCCCGGCAGCCTAAAGGCGCGCTTCTGCCTGGAAGGCAACAAGGCCACCAAGGCCTTCTGCACCCAGCATGGCATCCGCTTCGATGAGTGCGGCAAGCTGCTGGTAGCCACCAACGCGCTGGAAATGCAGCGCATGAAGGCGCTGTGGGAGCGTACCGCAGCCAACGGCCTGGAGCGCCACTGGCTGTCGGCAGACGAGTTGCGCGAGCGCGAGCCTAATATCGTGGGCATGGGGGGCATCTTCGTGCCGTCCAGTGGCATCGTCAATTACGCCGAAGTCACCGCTGCAATGGGCGCAGAGTTCCAGCGTGCCGGCGGCGAAATCCGTTATGGTGCAGAGGTGGTCGGCCTGCAGGAGCAAGCCAGCGAAGTGATCGTGCGCACTCAGCGCGACGAGTTCCGTAGCCGTTTCCTGGTGACCTGCTCGGGCCTGATGGCCGACCGCGTGGTGAGCATGCTGGGCCTGCGCACCGAATTTGTCATCTGCCCGTTCCGGGGCGAGTACTACTTGTTGCCCAAGCAGCACAACCAGATCGTCAACCACCTGATCTACCCGATTCCCGACCCGTCGATGCCGTTTTTGGGTGTGCACCTGACCCGCATGATCGACGGCACCGTCACGGTTGGCCCTAACGCCGTACTGGCGATGAAGCGCGAGGGTTACCGCAAGACCGACGTCAGCCCCAGCGACTTGTTCCAGACCCTGACCACCCCCGGCATTCTCAAGGTATTGGCGAAAAACTTCCGCCCGGGCCTGATCGAGATGAAAAACTCGCTGTTCAAGGGTGGCTATCTCAAGCAGGTGCAGAAGTACTGCCCGAGCATCACCAAGGCCGACCTCACACCTTACCCGGCCGGCGTGCGCGCCCAGGCGGTGTCGCGCGACGGCAAGCTGATCGACGACTTCCTGTTCGTCAACACCGCGCGCAGCGTCAACGTGTGCAACGCACCGTCGCCAGCCGCCACCTCGGCCATCCCGATCGGCGCCTACATCGTCGAGAAGGTGTGTGAGCAGGTCACTCGTGCAGGTGGCAGTGTCCCCAAGGCGGACTTGGCGGCCAGCCAGCGGGCGGCCAGCTGATACCGCCGTAATACCTTCTGCGGTTTCCTTTTACTCAACCCGAACTGCCCTACTCACCATTTAGGGCAGGGCGGGCTTTTTCGCGCCTGCGTCGGTGATCGTGCTCGCCGACGGCCCCTTCGCGGGCATTACAAAAACAACAAGGTAGCGTCATGCAAACCCACAAGAACAATTTGAGTCATGGATTGAAATCACGGCATGTCACCATGCTGTCCATTGCCGGCGTGATCGGTGCCGGGCTGTTCGTCGGCTCCGGCCGCGCCATCGCCGAAGCAGGGCCGGCCACCATCCTGGCCTATATCCTGGCCGGTGGCCTGGTGGTGCTGGTGATGCGCATGCTGGCCGAAATGGCCGTTGCCTCGCCGGATACCGGGTCGTTTTCCACCTATGCCGACCTCGCCATCGGCAAATGGGCCGGCTATACCATCGGCTGGTTGTACTGGTGGTTCTGGGTGCTGATCATCCCGATCGAAGCCAACATCGCCGCTACCATCATCAATTCCTGGGTCCCGCAGCTGGAGATCTGGGTTTTGTCGTTGGTGATCACCTTGCTGTTGACCGCCACCAACCTGTTCAGCGTGAAAAACTACGGCGAGTTCGAGTTCTGGTTGGCACTGGTGAAAGTGGTGGCTATCGTCAGTTTCATTGCACTGGGTGTTTGCGCAATTTTCGGCCTGCTGCCCGGCTCCGGGGTCAGCGGTGTTTCACGCCTTTGGGACACTGGCGGCTTCATGCCCAATGGTTTCGGTGCGGTGCTGAGCGCCATGTTGATCACCATGTTCTCGTTCCTTGGGGCTGAGGTGGTGACCATCGCTGCCGCCGAGTCCGATGAGGCGGGCAAGCATATTTCCAAGGCCACCAATTCGGTGATCTGGCGGATCACCTTGTTTTATATCCTGTCGATCTTCATCGTCATCGCGCTGGTGCCGTGGACCGACCCGCGTCTGGCCGCCGAGGGTTCCTACTTCGCAGTGCTGGACACCCTCGGTGTGTCGAACGCCAAGGCCATCATCGATTTTGTAGTGTTGACATCGGTGACCAGTTGCCTCAATTCGTCGCTGTATACCGCTTCGCGCATGGTTTACTCGCTGAGCCGCCGCGGTGATGCACCGGCCTGCGCCCAGGTGACCAGCCGCAGTGGCACGCCCGTGGTGGCTGTACTGCTGTCTACCGGTGCAGCGTTTTTGGCAGTGATCGCCAATTACCTGGTGCCTGCCAAGGTGTTCGGCTTCCTGATGGCCAGTTCGGGCGCCATCGCGCTGCTGGTCTATCTGGTCATCGCCATTTCCCAGCTGCGCCTGCGCCAGCGCCTGACCGCACAGGGCAAGACCCTGGGTTACCGCATGTGGCTGTTCCCGTGGCTTACCTGGGGTGTGATCGTGTTCATCTGCAGCGTGCTGGTGGTGATGCTGTTCCGTCCAGACCACCGCGTGGAAGTGGTGTCGACCATGGTGCTGGCGGTGTTGGTGGTATGTTCCGGCTTGCTGGTCACGCGTCGACGGGCGCGCGCGGTGCCGGTTGGCGCCGTAGGGCAGGGCGTTTGATCGGCCTGGGCTGAAGACAGACAAGCAAGTCGCTCCCGGCTGTGAGAGGATGTCCCCCATCACAGCCAGGACCCCGAACACAGCCTGATGAAGACACCCAAAAGAATCGAACCCCTGATCGAAGACGGCCTGGTCGACGAAGTACTGCGGCCGTTGATGAGTGGCAAGGAAGCCGCCGTGTACGTGGTGCGCTGCGGCAACCAGGTGCGCTGTGCCAAGGTCTATAAAGAAGCCAACAAGCGCAGCTTCCGCCAGGCCGCTGAGTACCAGGAAGGCCGCAAAGTGCGCAACAGCCGTCAGGCCCGGGCCATGGCCAAAGGCAGCAAGTTCGGCCGTAAAGAAGCCGAAGATGCCTGGCAGAACGCCGAAGTTGCGGCGTTGTTCCGCCTGGCCAGTGCGGGTGTGAGGGTACCCAAGCCCTACGACTTCCAGGACGGCGTGCTGTTGATGGAGCTGGTGACCGATGCCGATGGCGACGCCGCACCACGCCTGAACGATGTGCACCTGGAAGCCGAGGATGCCCGCACCTTCCACGCCTTTGTCATTCGCCAGATCGTACTGATGCTATGTGCGGGGCTGGTGCATGGCGACCTGTCCGAATTCAACGTGCTGCTCGGCCCGGACGGGCCGGTGATCATCGACTTGCCGCAGGCTGTGGATGCAGCCGCCAACAACCACGCTTTCAACATGTTGCAGCGCGATGTAGACAACATGGCGCATTACTTCGGGCGCTTTGCCCCAGAGCTGAAAAGCACTCGCTATGCGCAGGAGATGTGGGCGTTGTTCGAGGCCGGCGATTTGCTTCCCGACAGCCCGTTGACGGGGGTGTTCGCGGATGACGAACATGAAGCTGACGTGTCCGGGGTAATGCGCGAGATCGATGCCGCCCGGCTGGATGACGCCCGCCGCCGTGCTGCACGCGCTGAGGCCGAGCATGGGCCGGCCAAGGCAGAAGAGCCCACGCCGCCCTGGTTGCAGTGAGGGGACGGTTTCAGTCAGATCAGTAATTGGGGCCGCTTTGCGGCCCATCGCAGGCAAGCCAGCTCCCACAGGTACTGCGCAGTTCTTCAGCATTGCGCGATCCTTGTGGGGGCTGGCTTGCCTGCGATGGGCTGCAAAGCAGCCCTAAACTGGCATTAGGGGCTGAGGGCCGATCAGCCCGCTGCAGGCACATAGCCGTTGCGCTGATAGAACCGTTCCAGCTCATGGGCTGCCGGCTCTTCCCCGGTGAAGATGCGCAGGTACTCGGGAATGAAGCGCATGCGGTATTCCAGCGGCTCTACAGTCTTCATGCTGATGTAGCCGATCTGCGCCAGGTAGATCGAGCGGGCACGTGTGGCGGCGGCATCTTCGCTGAAGCCGAAGCGGTCGAACATTTGCTTGAGGGCGTTCATGCGCACGCTGTCAGCCTGCTTGATCTCTTCGGCCACCTGCTCTGACTGCAGGGCCCAACTGCGCATGGCGAATTCGCACTGCGAGTCGAACAGCGCACTGTTCAGCCAGCAGTCGAAGACATTGAGGATTGCCTCGGTGATCGAGGCAGCATAGGCCTGCGTCTGGTTTACCAGGTTGTGGGTGTTCTTGTGCTTCCACTGCTCAATCAGCGCTGCCAGCAAGGCTTCGCGGTCTTCGAAGTACCAGTAAAAACTGGTACGGGCAAGGTTGAGCTTTTTCGCCAGTGGTAACACGCGCACCGCATCCACCCCCGATTCCTTGAGGGCTTCGAAGGCCGCATTCAGCCAGCTTTCGATCGAGCCGCGGGCGCTGCTTTCTGGTGGGTTCGTGGTCATGTTCATAGGCGCATTGTTCCGTATCCATGGGGGCCTGGCAAGCTCAATGTACACCACTGTCTAATTTATTGACACCTGTGTACATGATGGCTAATGTCGATTTTGCCTGATGACCTGAATGCGAGAACGACCATGTCCAATGATCCGTTGCTTCAGCCGTACCAACTCAAGCACCTCACCTTGCGTAACCGCATCATTACCACCTCCCACGAACCGGCCTACCCGGAAGAGGGCATGCCCAAGCAGCTGTACCGCGCTTACCATGTGGAGCGGGCCAAGGCCGGCGTGGCCATGACCATGACGGCGGGTTCCGCCGCTATCTCCCGCGACAGCCCACCCGTGTTCAACAACGTACTGGCCTACAAGGATGAAGTGGTCGGCTGGATGAAAGACCTGACCGACGAATGCCACGAACATGGCGCGGCGGTGATGATCCAGCTCACCCACCTGGGCCGCCGTACGCGCTGGGACAAAGGGGACTGGCTGCCGGTGGTATCGCCGTCGCACAACCAGGAGCCTGCGCACCGGGCTTTCCCCAAACGCCTGGAAATCTGGGACATCGAGCGCATCGTCAAGGACTACGCCGATGCCGCCGAGCGCATGCAAGCCGCCGGGCTGGATGGCATCGAGCTGCAGGCATACGGCCACCTGATGGACCAGTTCTGGTCGCCGCTGACCAACGAGTTGCAGAACGTTTACGGTGGCTCGCTGGAAAACCGCCTGCGCTTCACCTTTGAAGTGCTCACGGCCATTCGCCAGCGGGTGGGCAATGAATTCATCGTCGGTATCCGCTACACCGGCGATGAAGTGCTGGCCGGTGGCCTGACCAAGGACGAAGGTTTGCAGGTTTCGCAGCTGTTGAAGAACAGCGGCATGATCGACTTCCTCAACGTGATCCGCGGCAACATCGCGACGGATGCCGGCCTGACCGACATCATCCCGATACAAGGCATGCGCAATGCGCCGCACCTGGACTTTGCCGGCGAAATCCGCTCGTTGACCGGCTTCCCCACGTTCCATGCGGCAAAGATCCCGGATGTGGCCACCGCCCGGCATGCCATTGCCGCAGGCAAGGTGGACATGGTCGGCATGACCCGTGCGCACATGACCGACCCGCATATCGTGCGCAAGATCATCGAAGGCCGCGAAGATGATATCCGCCCCTGTGTCGGCGCCAACTACTGCCTGGACCGCATCTACCATGGCGGCGCTGCCTATTGCATCCACAATGCCGCCACCGGTCGCGAAACCACCATGCCGCACGAGATACCCAAGGCGGCGCATCGGCGCAAGGTGGTTATCGTCGGCGCCGGCCCGGCGGGCCTGGAGGCGGCGCGGGTGGCGGGCGAGCGTGGCCACGAGGTGGTGGTGTACGAGGTGGCTGACAAGGCCGGTGGGCAGGTTCGCCTGACCGCGCAATCGGAGCGGCGCAAGGAGATGATCAGCATCATCGACTGGCGCCTGGCCCAGTGTGAACGCCTGGGTGTGACGTTTCACTACAACGTCTGGGCTGACAGCCAGATCATCCTTGATGAAGCCCCGGATGTAGTCATCGTGGCCACGGGCGGCCTGCCGCACACCGAGGTGCTGGAGCAGGGCAACGAACTGGTGGTGTCGAGCTGGGACATCATCTCCGGCGACGTCAAGCCCGGGCGCAACGTGCTGGTGTACGACGATGCCGGCGACCATGCCGCACTGCAAGCCGCAGAGTTCATTGCGCAGAGCGGCGCACGCACCGAGATCATGACCCCCGACCGCACTTTCTCGCCCGAAGTCATGGGCATGAACCTGGTGCCCTACATGCGTGCCCTGCAGCAGCTCGATACCACCTTCACCGTGACCTGGCGGCTCAAAGCGGTGAGCAGGACCGAACAAGGCTTGCTGGCGACCATCGGCACCGACTACAGCGAGCTGCGCCAGACACGCCTGGTCGACCAGGTGGTGGTCAACCACGGCACCCGGCCACTGGACGAGCTGTATTTCCAGCTGTGCCCGCTGTCGAGCAATGAAGGCGCGGTGCAGTACCTGGACTTGATCGCAGGCCGCCCGCAGGCCTTGGTACGCCGCGACGATGGCCGCTTCCAGCTGTTCCGCATCGGTGATGCGGTGGCCTCACGCAACACCCATGCGGCCATCTATGACGCCTTGCGGTTGGTCAAGGACCTGTGACCCGCACGAAGTAAAACAATAAAAAACAGCAACGCCTGATTTTCGCTTCCTTGTTACTGCCCTGGCTCCAACAACGACAACGATATCCAGTGGAGAGTGTAACCATGCACATCGGTACCCGACCGAGCCCTGCGCCGTCCTTGCAGTTTCGTGATGATTCCAGTGTAACCAGCCATGTTCTGGCCCCGGTGGACTGCGAGTTGCTTGCCGCCCAGGCCGCGATCGACCGTAAAGCCCTGCGCCGTTACCGCCTTGGCCGCATTCGCCAGCAGCTGCGTGCCCATGACTATGGCGGCATCCTGCTTGCCGACCCGATCAACATCCGCTACGCCACCGACACCAACAATCTCGGCCTGTGGGTCATGCATTCGCCCAGCCGTTATGTGTTCGTCCCAACCGAGGGGCCGGTGGTGCTGTTCGAGTTCACCAGCAGCCGACACAACAGCGAGCATGTCGAAACCATTGACGAGATCCGCCCGGCGCTGCCCTGGCTGTACTTTCTTGCGGGCCCTCGGGTGGATGAAAAGGCCGCGTTGTGGGCGGCAGAAGTGGCCGAACTGATGGTCCGCCACAGCGGTGGCAATCGCCGTCTGGCCGTAGACCGTTGCGACCCTTGGGGCGCAGAAAAACTCAAGGCCAGGGGCATCGAACTGTTCGACGCACAACCCTTGATGGAGCAGGCCCGACTGATCAAGTCGGCCGAGGAAGTCACCAGCCACCGGGTGTCGATGGCCGTCTGCGACCTGGCTATCGCTCGCATGCGTGCAAGCTTGCAGCCAGGCATCACCGAGAACCAGCTGTGGAGCATCCTGCACGGCACCAACGTGGCCCAGGGTGGCGAGTGGGCCGAGAGCCGGCTGCTGAGCTCTGGCCAGCGCACCAACCCGTGGTTCCAGGATGCGACCGACAAGGTCATCGAAGCAGGTGAAATGGTGTGCTTTGACACCGACATGGTAGGCCCCGGAGGTTACCTGTCGGACATCTCGCGCAGTTTCGTCTGCCCCGGCAAGCCAGTGACAGCGGCCCAGCGCGAGCTGCTCGACATCGCCAGCCGGCAAATAAGCCATAACGTCGAGCTGCTGCGCCCGGGGTTGTCGTTCCGCGAGTTTGCCGAGCGTTGCTGGCCGGTGCCGCAAAAGTACGAGCACAACCGCTACATGATGATGCTGCACGGCGTCGGCCTGGTCGATGAATACCCCAGCGTGGCCTATGCCGTGGACTTTGCCGAATGGGGCTATGACGGCCTGTTCGAGGAAAACATGGTGGTATCAGTAGAAAGCTACATCGGCGAGCGCGGTGGGCGCGAAGGGGTGAAGCTGGAAGAGCAGGTGCTGATCACTGCCCAGGGCGCGGTCAAGCTGTCGAGCACACCCTTGGTCGATGACCAGCGGTCTTGAGTGGAGGGCCTGCACATGAAACCAATGAGTGTTCCCTTGCGCCAGGTGCCACCCATGCCTGCACCTGAACCCGCATTCCTGCGCCTGGAGTCGATCCACAAGCAGTTCGGCCCGTACGAGGTGTTGCACGACGTCAACTTTGAAATGAGCAAAGGAGAGGTGGTGGCCATTATCGGGCCCAGCGGCTCGGGCAAGAGCACCCTGTTGCGTTGCATCAACCAGCTGGAACCACCGACTCGCGGGCGTATCCGCCTGGACGAGCTGGACATCGACGCCGCCACTCCGTTGCTGCGCGCCGACCTGCTGAAGCTGCGCCGGCGCATTGGCATGGTGTTCCAGTCGTTCAACCTCTTCCCTCATATGACCGTGCTGCGCAATGTCAGCCTGGCGCAAGTCCGTACGCTCGGGCGCAGCCAGCGTGAGGCCGATGCGCGCTCCATGCAGCTGCTGGAACGGGTGGGCCTGGCCGACAAGGCCGGGCATTACCCGGCACGTTGTTCGGGTGGCCAGCAGCAGCGAATCGCCATTGCCCGCGCGCTGGCGCTGGAGCCCGAACTGATGTTGTTCGACGAACCCACTTCGGCGCTGGACCCGGAGTTGGGCCTGGAGGTGCTGGCGGTCATGAAGGAGCTGGCTGCCGAGGGCATGTCGATGATCGTTGTCACCCATGAAATGCACTTTGCCGAGACGGTGTCTGACCGCGTGGTGGTGATGGCCGACGGGCGCATCCTCGAGCAGGGGCCAAGCGCACAGGTGATGCGACAGCCGCGTCACGAGCGGGTGGTGAAGTTTCTCCAGGCCGTGAGGGACCGCTGATGAACGACATACTGCTGATGTTGCTTGCCGGTGTGCCGTGGACGCTGGGGGTGACCGTGTGTGCTTTCGCGACCGGCGTGGTGCTGGGCTTTCCACTGTGTGCGCTGCGCATGGCCAAGGTGCGCGGGCTGGCGGCGCTGGGGGCTGCCATCGTGATGACCTTGCGCTCGATCCCGCCCATTGTCTGGCTGTTTTTCATCTTCTTCGGCATTGGTGGCGGCTATATCGCCCTGTCACCGTTCGTGGCGGCCACGGTGGGCCTGGGCCTGATCACGGCGGCACAGATGGCTGAAGTGTACCGCGGCGCTTTTGCGGCAATCCCCGATGGCCAGTACGAAGCCGCGCATGTACTCAACCTGTCACCGGCACAACGCTTTTTCGATGTGGTGCTGCCGCAACTGACGCGTATCTCCATCCCTACGGCAGCCACCTATGCCATCGGCCTGCTCAAGGACTCGGCGGTGGCATCGACACTGGGCGTGGCGGACATTAGCTTCCAGGCCTACCAGGTCTCGCAGCAGACCTTCCAGGGGCTGGGTGTGTACAGCGCCGCAGCGCTGGTGTACCTGCTGCTGAGCGTGCCGGTGGCAATGGCTTCGCGCTGGTTGTCCGGCACCTTGCAACGGAGGATCAGCCTGTGAGCGAACTACTGAGCCTGTGGGCCGAATGGTTTCCGGAGTTGTGGAAGGGCTTTGTGCTGTCGTTGCAGGTAACCGCCATCAGCCTGGTACTCGGTATAGGGCTTGGCCTGCTGCTGGCCCTGGGCGTCAGCGCCAAGGGCAGGGCGCTGCGCTACCCGGCTCTGGTGATCGTCGAACTGGGGCGTGGTGCACCGGCCTTGATCCTGCTGCAGTACTTCTACTTCGGCTTGCCCTCGGCAAACCTGACGCTGAGCGCGTTCTGGGCCGCGGCACTGGCGTTGGCCTACTGCACCGCGGCGTACACCAGCGAAATCATTCGGGGCGGCCTGGAGGCGGTTGCCCGTGGCCAGCACGAAGCCGCCGAGGTGATTGGCCTGGACCGTATCGATGCACTGCGCTACGTGATCCTGCCCCAGGCCCTGCGGGTGGCACTGCCGTCGCTGCTGGGCTTTTCGATCATGATGTTCCAGGCCTCTTCTCTGTGTTTCACCATCGCCTTGCCCGAAATTGTCAGCCGCGCGTCGGCCATTGGCTCCTCGACCTTCCAGTACATGCCGGTACTGGTGTTGGCGGGGCTGATGTATGCGGCTGTCTGCGCACCGGCAAGCCTGGGGGTGGCCGCCCTGGAAAGAAGACTGGCACCCGGCCAGCACGCAAGCTCCTGAACCCTGCCTGCCCTCAACATTGCATAGGTACCCGTGATGAAACCATTCAAGCGTGTCACCCGTTGGTTGGCCCTCTGCGCCGCCGTTGCCGGCAGCGCCCAGGCCATGGCCGAGTGCAAGCCCAGCCACAGTTTCGAAACCCTTACGCCCGGTGTACTGACCGTGGCTGCGTGGGTGTTCCCGCCTTACTCCGTGCCTGGCCCGAATCAGGAGCTGGGCGGGGTGGACGGGGAGATCATCAAGCAGATTGCTGCCCGTGAGTGCCTGACCATCAAGGCCAGCGTGCTCGACCCGGCAGCGGCGATTCAGTCGGTGGTCACCCGCCGCGCCGACGTGGTCATCGGCGACTGGTACCGCACGGTGGAGCGCGGCAAGGTGCTGGGGCTGTCGGCGCCGCTGTACCTGGATGTGATGGGCATCATCTCCAAGCCGGGTTATGCCACGGTCGGTGAACTGGAGGGCAAAAGAGTGGGCACCGTGCAAGGCTACCTGTGGGTCAACGACCTGAAGAAGGTGCTGGGCGACAACCTGGTGCTGTACCCCAACCCGGTGGCCATGGCCCAGGACCTGGCGTCCGGGCGCATCGAGGCCGGCATCGACAGCCATGCAGTGGCGGTGGTGTCGCAGCAGAAGGGGGCCTACCAAGGGGCGAGTATCAAGGTGTCTGCGCCCGATGCGCGGGTGAAGGCTACCGAGCAGCCAGGGCAGACGGCGATTCCGTACATGCTGAGCAATGCCGATCTGGGCAAGGCACTGGATGGCAACATCCAGGCGTTGCATGACAGTGGCGAGATCGCGCGGATTCTCGAAGCCCACGGGCTGGACCGGCAGGCGGCCGAAGTGGGGGCGCCGCGGTTGGTAGAATGAGGTTGACCTGTGCCGGCCCCTTCGCGGGTTCGCCCGCGAAGGGGCCGGCACAGGCAAAACCCGGCCATTGCCATTGATGCAAGACACAATCTCGTCATTTAGCCTTTTCACTGGCGCGCGACAGGCATAAGGTATACGCCGTTCAAAATGCCCTGGAGCTGTCATGTCCAACCAATTCCCGTCCGTTCGTCCACGCCGCCTGCGCCAGAACGAGTCCCTGCGCACGATCTTCCAGGAAACCGAATTCCGCCTGGAAGACCTGATCCTGCCGATCTTCGTCGAAGAGGGCATCGATGACTTCGTGCCGATCACCAGCATGCCTGGGGTCAACCGCATCCCTGAGAAACTGCTGGCCCAGGAAATCGAGCGTTATGCCCGTGCCGGTATCAAGTCGGTCATGACGTTTGGCGTTTCGCATAACCTGGACGCCACTGGCAGCGATACCTGGAACGAAAACGGCCTGGTCGCGCGCATGTCGCGCATCTGCAAGGACACCGTGCCGGAAATGGTGGTGATGTCCGACACTTGCTTCTGCGAATACACCAGCCACGGCCACTGCGGCGTGTTGCATGACCATGGCGTGGACAACGATGCCACCTTGGCCAACCTGGGCAAGCAGGCGGTCATTGCCGCCGCTGCCGGTGCCGACTTCATCGCCCCGTCGGCGGCAATGGACGGCCAGGTACAGGCCATCCGTAGCGCGCTGGATGGTGCCGGTTTCCATGACACCGCGATCATGGCCTACTCCACCAAGTTCGCCTCGTCGCTGTATGGCCCGTTCCGTGAAGCCGGTGGTACCGCGCTGAAGGGCGACCGCAAGAGCTACCAGATGAACCCGATGAACCGCCGCGAAGCCGTGCGCGAGTCGCTGCTGGACGAGCAGGAGGGGGCTGATGTGTTGATGGTCAAGCCGGCCGGCGCCTACCTTGACGTGATTGCCGACATCCGCGCCGCTTCGCGCCTGCCGCTGGCGGCGTATCAGGTGAGTGGCGAGTACGCGATGATCAAGTTCGGCGGCCTGGCCGGCGCCATCGATGAAGGCCGGGTGGTGCGTGAAAGCATCGGCGCGATCAAGCGTGCCGGTGCCGACCTGATCCTGACCTATTTCGCCATGGACCTGGCCCGCGAAGGTATCTGATTGCAAAGCGCGCCGCGTTGCGGCGCATCGCCGGCAAGCCAGCTCCCACAGGTACTGAACAGCCTTCAACGCCAGCGCTGTGCTTGTGGGAGCTGGCTTGCCGGCGATAGGGCCGGAACAGGCTGAAGCAATGCCTGCTCCGGTTACGCCTTTACAAGGCTGCCGCTTCCTGCAGGCTCATCGATTTGGTCTCCGGTGCCAGTACCAACGACACCGCCAGCCCCATCATGGTGATAGCCGCGGCGGCGAACATCGTGTTGGCAATGCCATAGTGCTCCAGCGAAATCGGCACCAGCCAGGTGCCGATGGCCGGCTCGAACGCCGCCAGCGAGGCACCCATACCCACCGCGAAAGCGCGGATTTCGGTGGGGAACAGCTCGTTCGGGTAGACGAACTCCAGCACCTGGGCACCGCCGATGAACAGCGCGTAGGCACCGAACAGCGACAGCACTACCCAGCCTTGTGCATCCGGGAACAGTCCCAACCCCAGCAGCGCCAGCCCCGACCACAGGAAACTGTGGAGGATGATGGTGCGCCGGCCCAGGTAGTTGATCAGCCAGGTGGCGATGATGCAGCCAAGCACCAGGATCAGGGTAATGCCCATCGAGCCTAAGGCCGCCAGGTTGCCGGTCAACTGCAGCGCCTGGAACAGCTTGGGCACGAAGGCATACACGGCAAACAGCGGGATGACCGCGCAGGCCCAGAACATCACCACGAACAGGATGCGCTTGCCGTAGCCGGCGCGCAGGGCGCCGATGAACGACATGGTTTGGCCCGAGGCGCTGTCATCGCTGATGTTGCGCAGCGAGAAACCCTGGCCATACACCTTGCGGATCACCTGCTCGGCCTCTGTGCGTCGGCCTTTGCTCAGTAGCCAGCGCGGCGACTCGGGTGTGCCCAGGCGGACCAGCAACAGCAAGCCGGCAATGATGGCCGGGCTAGCCATGACTGTACGCCATTGCTCGGGGCCGGCGTCGGCCAGCATGAAGTTGCCGGCAATGTAGGCCAGCGCGGCACCGACGAACCACAACACCGTCAGCAGCGACAGCCGCGACCCCCGGGATTTCTGCGGAATGAACTCGGTCAGCAGCGAGCCGGCGGCGGTGTACTCGATGCCGACTGCAAGCCCGCACAGCAGGCGCAGTACCGATAAGGTCAGCGGATCCTGCACCCACAGCATGCCGACCGAGGCCAGCATGACAATAGCCGGGGCGACGAAAAACAGCTTCTGTCGGCCCACGCGGTCGGTTAGCCAACCGCCGAAGAAGCCCCCTGCGAATACGCCAAGCAGGGCCATGGCAGCGATCATGCCTTGCCAGAAGCCGCTCAGTTGCAGCGAAGCGGACATGGGGAGGGTGGCGACGCCGATGATGCTGAGGATGTAACCGACCATCACCCAGCCCAGCCCGGTACGCAGGGTGAGCAGTTGATGGAAGCTGTTGATTTCAACGTCGTCGATCATGACGGGTTGGGCAGTGGAACGCATGTTTTTCTCTTGATCTGTTAATAGTGCCACACAAGGCAGGTGGCGGGCCTGGCAGCCCGCGCGGTCAAACTTCGAGGCCGGCGCGGAACTGGCCCCACTTGAGCACCGAGTTCACGCCAATGGACAGAAACGGCTGCGGCGGGGTCTTGTTCGGGCCTGGCGACGACAGCAGGAAGTCGATGTGCTCGTTATGCTCGCCGGCCAGCCAGTCCGCCAGCAGCTTGCCGGTGGCAGTACCGCGGGTGATGCCCAGGCCGTTGCAGCACAGGGCGCCGTAAACGTTCGGGGCCAGTTGGCCGAAGAAGCCTTCGTGGTTTTCCGACAGGCAGATGGCGCCGCTCCAGGAATATTCGAACTCGACATTGCCGAGCATCGGGAAGCGCCGCTCGAATGACTTGCGGTGGGTGGGCAGGTGGCTTTGCAAGGCACTGCTGCGCGGGCGGCCGTCCGGGTAGAAGTTGAAGCTGTTGCGGATCAGGATGCGGTTGTCGGCGGTGCGGCGCACGGTGCTGCCGAACGGGTGCGCAGGGATTACCCCCCATACCGGCTGGCCACCCAGGCGGGCCTGTTCTTCGGCGGTAAGCTGACGGCTCAGGCTGGCGTACAGGAACGTCGGCAGCAGGCGGCCCTTGAGGAAGCCGAACGCCGAGGCAAAGCCATTGTTGGCGAGTATCAGCTTGTCGGTGACGATGGTGCCACGGTCATGCACCAAGGTGATCTTGTCGCCCTGGTCGATCGAGGTGATCGGCGTGTGCTCGTACAGGGTGACGTTGGCCGGCAGGCTGTCGGCCAGGCCTTTTACCAGGGCCGATGGCTGTAGCAACAGGGTACCGGGGATGTGCAAGGCTTTCTTGTAGTACGAGGTGCCGATGTGCGCTGGCAGGTCTTGCTCGTCAATCAGGGTGGCGCTGCAGCCGATTTTCTCCAGGCCACTGCGGTAGGCCTCGAGGATGGCAATGCCCTTGGCGCCGACGGCGGCCTGGTACTTGCCAGAGGCGGACATCTGGCAGTCGATGCCGTTGCGCTCGACGATGTCGCGCAGGTAGTCCTGGCCGAGGGTGTTCAGGCGCAGAACCCTGGTTGCAGCGGTAACGTCGCCGATGTAGTCCTTGGCACCGATGTCGTGCGGCACGTCGATGGCGAAGCCGGCATTGCGGCCGGCGGAGCCAAAGCCGACTTCCTGGGCTTCGACCAGCACGATCTCTTCATTGGGGAAGTTCAACGCCATCTGGCGCGCCGCAGCCAAACCGGTCAGGCCAGCGCCGATGATGGTCCAGCGCGCTTGCTTGCGACCCGAATGGCCTGGGCACGGCTGACGCTTGGGGCTGGTGTGGTACCAGCCCGGACGGGCGTCATCGCCAGGCAACGAAGTGACTTTTTGCATTTTTATACTCCGGTTAACGATCTTGCGGGGTGGCATGTGGCAGCGGCACATCGGCCTTGAAGTGCGACATTCTTTCATTGTCTATTTGCATTATACAAATTGTCTACTATTCGTTGCTGCCGAATAAGCCCAAATGCAAGCAAGCCCACGCACAAAAAATCAGTAAGCGCTGAATTATTTAGTGTCCCGTTGTATCTGAACCCTTAGAGCATTCATCGACAGGGATAACGGCATGAAACCTCGCAAGAAACGCGTCCAGCCAATCGGCCTGAAGGACATCACCATCGTCGACGACGCCAAGATGAAAAAGGCCATTACCGCCGCTGCGCTGGGCAATGCCATGGAGTGGTTCGACTTTGGCGTGTACGGCTTCGTGGCTTACGCCTTGGGCAAGGTGTTTTTCCCCAACGCCGACCCTAGCGTGCAGATGATCGCGGCGCTGGCCACGTTTTCGGTGCCGTTCCTGATCCGGCCACTGGGCGGGCTGTTCTTCGGTGCTTTGGGCGACAAGTTCGGGCGGCAGAAAATCCTCGCCGCGACCATCGTCATCATGTCGCTCAGCACCTTCGCCATCGGCCTGATACCGTCCTATGCCAGCATCGGCATCTGGGCACCGATCCTGTTGTTGCTGGCCAAGATGGCCCAAGGTTTTTCGGTGGGCGGCGAGTACACCGGCGCCTCGATCTTCGTTGCCGAATACGCCCCCGACCGCAAACGCGGTTTCCTCGGTAGCTGGCTGGACTTTGGCTCGATTGCGGGCTTTGTGCTAGGCGCGGGGGTGGTGGTGCTGATTTCCACCATTCTGGGTGAAGAAAAATTCCTTGAATGGGGCTGGCGCCTGCCGTTCTTCCTGGCCCTGCCGTTAGGCATCATCGGCCTGTACCTGCGCCATGCGCTGGAAGAAACACCTGCGTTCCAGCAGCATGTCGACAAGTTGGAGCAGGGCGACCGCGAAGGCCTGGCCTCCGGGCCCAAGGTGTCGTTCAAGGAAGTGGCCACACAGCACTGGCGCAGCCTGGTGACTTGCATCGGCGTGGTGATTGCCACCAACGTCACCTACTACATGCTGCTCACCTACATGCCCAGCTACCTGTCGCACAACCTGCATTACAGCGAAGACCATGGCGTGCTGATCATCATCGCGATCATGGTCGGCATGCTGTTCGTGCAGCCGGTGATTGGCTTGCTCAGCGACAAGTTCGGCCGCCGGCCGTTCATCATCGTCGGCAGTGTCGGCCTGTTCGCCCTGGCCATTCCGGCGTTCATGCTGATTAACAGCGGCGTGCTGGGGGTGATTTTTGCCGGGCTGCTGATCATTGCCGTGCTGCTGAATTTCTTCATCGGCGTGATGGCCTCGACGCTGCCGGCGATGTTCCCAACACACATCCGCTACAGCGCCTTGGCGGCTGCTTTCAACATTTCGGTGCTGATCGCCGGGCTTACTCCGACCCTCACTGCCTGGCTGGTGGAGAGCACGGGCGACCTGTACATGCCGGCCTACTACCTGATGGTGATCGCCGCCATTGGCCTGCTGACCGGGTTGACCATGAAGGAAACCGCCAACAAGCCGCTGCGCGGCGCTGCACCGGCGGCATCGGACATCGAGGAAGCGCGTGAGCTGCTGCAGGAGCACCACGACAACATCGAGCAGAAGATCGAGGACATCGATGCGCAGATCGCCGAGCTGGAAGCCAAGCGCGAGACGTTGGCACAGCAACACCCGCGCATCGATTGATCAACGTGGCATGTAGCCACGCTGCCAGGCGCGCGGGATGAACCGCGACACCAGGGCCAGCACACAGGCCAGCGCGCAGCTGCCAGCCAGTGCCTGCAGGCCCAGGCGCTGCTGCAACCAGGCGCCCAATGCGGCCCCCAGCAGCATGCCGGCCCAGGGCACCAGCTGCACCCGCCAGCCGTTGCGCCGTTCACCCATCAGCCAACGCCCCAGGCCACGGCCGAAGCGGGACAGGGCACCGGTGACGTAAGTGAGGCCGATGGGCAGGCCGTTCACCTGTTCAACCACGGCATTGATCATGCCCATGGCCAGCGTGGCGGCGAGCAATGCCGGGAAGGTGGCCGCAAACGGCCACGCGGCCGCAAACGCCAGCAGCACGGCAACCATCAGCAACACGGGCCAGGCCCGGCGGCGCAAGCCTCGCGCCAGCAGCACGCCCAGCGCATTGCCGGCGACGAAGCCCAGTATCGCGCCACTCAGGCGCAGCACCAGGGCAAGGTCTGCCTCGCTGATGGCCACGGCCAGGCGTGTGGTATTGCCACTCATGAACGACACGAAGTCGCCCAGTGCCAGCAGGCCGATGGCATCGGTCATGCCGGCCAGCACCGACAAACCAGCGACCAGACCAAGGCCGACACGGCCACGCAACACTTGCAGACGTAGCCGCCTGGCCGTGCGCGCGGGAAGGGCGTTGGGCAGCATGGGCAGGCCTCAGGGCAGCAGTTTCTCGCGGGCCAGGGTGCCTTTGATGGTGCGTTCCACCACATCGACCAGCACCATGGTCTGGTGATCAACCTCGATATTGAGCCATTCGCCGGCCTTGTAGCTGGCAAAAGTAGTTTGGCGCAGGGTTTCCGGGATCAGGTTGATGGTGATGACGTTGTCGTCGACATCGGCGACGGTGAGGCTGCAGCCATTGATCCCGATGAAACCGCGCGGGGAACACGTACTTGCCCCATTCAGGCGGCATGCGGAACTTGATGAAGGCGCCGGTTTCCTTGATCGACAGTTCGACGATTTCGGCGGTGGTGGCGATGTGGCCGGCCATCAGGTGGCCACCGACCTCGGCATTCATTTTGGCCGAACGTTCGATGTTGACCCCCTGGCCGGCCTTGAAGAAGCACAGGTTGGTGCGCTCGAGGGTGGCGGTCATGGCGTCGAACTTGACTTGGGTGCCGACGATTTCGGTGACCGACAGGCAGGTGCCTTCGACACTGACGCTGGCGCCGATCTTCAGTTCGTCGAGCAGTTCCGGGGTGAGGTCGATGGTGAACTGGTTGTGGCCCGGGTAGGTGGTCACATCAAGCAGAGGGCGGACGGCCTGGACGATGCCGGTGTACATGGAGTTGCTCCTGGGCACAAAAAGAAATCACCCGAAAGCTATGCTTCTGAGGCCTCAAAAGCAAGGTTGCAATACCGGCCTCATCGCCGGCAAGCCAGCTCCCACAGGGACTGTACAATCCTGAAGGCCTGTGAGGGCCTGTGGGAGCTGGCTTGCCGGCGATGAGGCCGGATCAGGCGGTAGAGACCTAGAACTTCAACTGCCATTGCCCAACCACCGCATGGTTGCGGCTGTTGCTGCCCAGTTCCCCGCTGTACCCCAGGCCAATGCTCTGCCGCGCACTCAACCCCAGGTCCAGCCCGGCTTCGACCAGCAAACTGTCCCGATCAATCGCGCTGCCTTCGACACTGAATGCATCCCCGCCCGCGATAAACGCCTGCCGTGTACGGGTGTCGATGCTGCCGTAGGTGTGCCGCCAGCCCAGCGTTGCCCGGGGTGTCAGGCTCATACCGTTGTCCAGCTGCCCCAAGTGGGCCAGGCGCACGCCGAAGGTGCTGCTGAAGTTGTCCTGGGTATCGGCATCCACCGCCAGTGCCGCGTCGCCACCTTGTTCGCGGTAGCTGTCACGGTGGTAGCGCTGGTAGCCGAGGTTGGCGAACGGTTCTGCATTCAGGCGGCCGCTGCCCATGGCGTAGCCCAGTTCGACAAAGGCTTGCTGGCTGTCGGCATCGTAGTCACCCTTGAGGCGCTCGTTGAAACCGGCAAAGGCCACATCGCGCTTGTTGTCACCATCATGGCTGCTGTACGCCGCGCCCAGGCGCAAGGCCAGCGGGCCACGCTGGTGCTGGGCGTACACCCCGGCGTGCCAGCTGCGCACGGTGCCATCCAGGCCGCTGCTGTCCAGGCGTGTGCGCGAGTAACCACCCAGCACGCCCAGGCGCCAGTCACCGCCCAATGCCCAGTCGACACCCAGCACACCACCCCCGGTGCGCTGCTCCAGCGCACTGGCGCCGTGGCTGCCATCCACTTTGCCGTAGCTGCCCAGCGCCTGTGCCCAGACACGCCCTTGAGCGTTCGGGTCGTTAAGGTTGCGCGCTTCGCGCGGCACGCCAGTGGCGGCCAAGGCAGGGCCGTCGCTGTCGTTCAGGCCCACTTGCAGGCTTCCGGCACTGGTCATCGCTTGCATGGCACCGAGCATGGTGCTGCCGACCTGCGACGTGCCAGCCAGGGTGGCGGCCGCCAGGTTGGCGGTGTTGCTGGCCGACAGCTGTTCGATGGCATTGCCGGCGCCGGCCGTGGTAGTGCCAAGCACGGCATTGTAAAGGTTGCTGTTTTGCCCCAGGCCAGCCAGGCTGCGCGCAGCACCCGCGGCGTTACCAGACGGCGCGTAATGCTCGAAGGCAACGTCGTTGCGGTCGTAGGCCAGGCCCACCGAATTGCTGATGTAGCTCAGCGTGGGAGTGAGGAAGGCATAGTCGCTGGTCACCTGGGCGAAAGTGCCATTGACTGCAGTGGCCGTCAGCACGGTGTACTGGCTTTGCCACGGATACTCGCCGGGGGTGGGCTGCACGCGCAGGGTGGCGTTATTGAGGTTGGCCGTGCCGCTGACGTTGATCGGTGCGCTGCTGCCATCGGCGTTCACGCCATACACCAGGCTGGAACCCTGGCTGAAGCTCAGGTCGCCAGCGACCGTAGCCACACCCAAGCCAGTGTTGGTCAGCAGGGTGCCTTCTACTTGCAGCCCGCCGACCGAGCCACCACCGGCGTAGGTGGCGCCTTGCTCGATCAGCATCTGGCCGAGGATGCTGCCCTGGTTGATCAACGTGGCGCCTGAAGTTACCACGCCGCCCTGGCTGAAGTCGTCGATGCTGCTCAGGGTCCAGCTGCCGCCGCTGACCGTGAGGGTTTCAAAGTGGGTGCTGTTGCCGAAGCTGCCGGTGCCGTCCAGGGTAACGTTATCGACGCCGTCGCCACCATCGACCAGGCCGTTGAAAACGCCGCCGGTCAGCACCGTCAGGTTGTCGTTGCCGGCACCCATGCTCAGTGCCAGGCCATTGCCGCCACGGATGGTGCCGCTGTTGACTAGCGTGTCGTCGTATTCACCGATCAGCTTGATGCCAAAACCGCCGTCGCCCTCGATGCGCCCGGCATTGTGGATGGTGGTGGCAGCCACCCCGGCACCTTCGGCGCCGTCATCTACCAGGATACCGTTGTCGACGCTGCGAATTACCCCGGTGGCAGTGTTGACGATGCTGCCGCCGCCCATGGCAATGCCTTCGCTGCCGTTTGCTCGGCCGCCACTGTCGACGCCCTTGGCGCCCAGGCCCTGGATGGTACCGGCGTTGTACACATCGCCGATATTGTCGATATCCACGCCGTCACCGTCGCCATTGATCTTGCCGTCGGCGATTGCACCGGTGATGGTGCCCCAGTTGTATACCGTGCCGCTGCCGTCGGAGCCGAAGCCCGAACCGTTGCGCCCGGTAACGCTGGCACCCTCGTAGTTGTAGAGCGTGGCATCGGTCTTCAGGTCGACGCCATGGCGGTCGGCGCTGATGGTGCCATGGTTGTACACGGTGACGCCGGTGGAGGTGCCGATCTTGATGCCATCGTACTTCTGGTCCAGGCCGTTCTTGTCCTGCGGAGCGGTGTCGGTTTGGATCAGCCCGTAGTTGGTGATCGTGGTGTTGGAGCCGGTCTTGATCGCGTCGTTGCCAACGGCATGGATCACCCCCGTGGCCTGGTTGACCAGGGTGGTGGTGAAGGCCGGGTTGTTCAGGGTTTCCAGGTCGATGGCCTGGCCTTCGACCGTGGACGCGATGGTGCCTGCGTTGACGATATTCAGGCTGCCACCCGCAGTGGGGTTGGTCTGGAAACGCAATCCGTCGTTGGTGCCCTGAATCAGCGCCCCAACCTGGTTGGTGATCACGTAGTGGCTGAGGTCTTCGCCGTCATCCTTGGTGTCGATGCCGCGGCCGTCGGTGGAGCGGATGATGCCCGCGTTGTCGACGCTCACGGTGGCGCCACTGGTGTGCTTGGGCAGAATCACGCCGTCGTCGTCACCGGCCACGATGCTACCGGTCGATGTCACCTTCAAGGTGTCGGCCTTCTTCAGCTCCAGGGTATCGGTGCTGGCATTGGTTATCAGGTAATCCTTGGCGAAGGCAACGGGGGCGAAGGCGGCGCAGGCCAGGGCGATGCACAGGGCCAGGCGGTTGGGCGTGAATGGCATTGGGCGACCACGGGTTATTGTTCAGGGGCGCCCAATATGGCCATTCGATATTACGATTTGATTGATCGTGCAGGTGTTTTCATCGCCAATTACACATGTGCGCTGCTGTTTACGATACGCAGGCACAGCGCCTCGTAAGGGTCCAGGTTCACCAGCAATCGCCCGTCCTCGGTCAGGTCCCCTTCGACCGTTTCGTTGATCATGTCCACGACTGTCCCGGGCGTGAACCCGGTCAGCTGTAATTCCTCGGCAATCACTGCCTGGCCAAAGTTCAGGGCGCTTATCTGGATACCGCGCCCGGCTGGCAGTTCGTGCACCATCACCAGCAACCCCGGGCTGCTGACCTCTGGCACCAGCACCTGGCGGCTGGTGGCGATGCCATATGCCTGCCGCACCGCCAGCAGTTTTTTCACCTTGCAGGCAAATGAATCAGCGTTTTCCAGCTGGCTATCGAGGCTGCCATACAATGCCCGGGCCCTTCGCATGCCACGCACTGATACCTCGGCCTGCGGGTCGAGCCCGGCCAGGTCGTAACCACCCCGGTGAATCCAGCGGGTATCGCCATCCAGCATGCGTTCGGCAACGGCTTCGGCAGGTAAGGGCAGGGAGCCAACCAGATCCCAGCCAGACAGGGCAACCACACCTGGCTGCATGGCGTTGTACATGACCAGCAGCAGGTGCACTTTCTGGATCAGCTCGATGTCTGCTGCACCGATATGCTCAAGGTCGCGGATGCCCAGTGCCGCAGCGATCAGGCTGGCCGTGGTACAGGCGATGCCGTTGGTCACGAAGCGCAGGTTGTAAGGCGCGTGCTCGCCCGAAAGCCGTTCGTAGATCTCTTCCCGGATATGCTCGCGCAGGATGCTCCCGGGCAAGGTCTGGCCCTTGTACAGGTACATGTCATGGGCGTGCAGGGTCCAGAAGTGCACCAGTTCCACGGTCAGTTCGTCGTGGTTTTGAAGGGCATGGATCAACGAGGCCGGGTCGATGCCGAAGGTGTGCATTTCCTTGAGCATCAGGCGCAGGAACTCGGTGTCACCGGTCAACAGCGCATGCTGATAAGCCGGCCGGGTAATGAAGTCATAGGACAGGTCGGCCCCGCCCTTGGACATCTGCGCGATGTCGTCCAGGGTCAGGTTCAGTTCCTGGAAGCTGAAGCCGCCTGCTTTGCGGATCATGCCGCCGATCAACTGGTTGCCGACGATCGACAGGGGGTGGCTTTCTGACCAGGCAGTGCCGCTGGCCCGTGTTTCCACACCTAGAAACCCGTTGGCGTCCAGGCGCAGGCCGCGTGCGCCCAAGCAGTCCAGAGCGTGCAGGGCATCGCCAATGATCATTTGCTGGGCAGCGAAGGTTGGGTCCAGCCAGTTTAGCGAGGGCTGGCCGTCCTTGAAGTAATGCAGGTAGACCCAGCGACGGGTTTTGCCGTCGACACCCGTGATCGGCGGCGTGGCGCTCCAGTCGGTTTCCTTTACACCGGGCTCGAAGAAGATCACCCGTTGCAACTGGCCGACGATGTAATGGCGGGCTTTGAGCTCGTCGCACTGGGCCGGTAGCAGGTTGACCGAATCGCGGCCGTTGGGCACTTCCGGCAATAGCGGCCAGTCCTCTTCGCGGATTTCGACCATGTGGTACAGCCCCGGGTAAGGCCCGTGGGCCATCTCGGCCAAGCGGAAGTCAGCGCCTTTGCCGGTGTGCGACGGGATCAGGTCGTCGATGGTCACGGCATTGTGTGCGGCGGCCATGCGGCTCATCTGCACCAGCTCCTGTTCGCTGCCGTACAGCGGGTCGATATCGAAGCTGATGCGGTCGAAGTTGCCGTCCACGCTGGGGGTGAGCTCACGGCCGCGAACCCCGCCAGACAACTTGATCGGGCCAGTGTGCAGGCCTTGGATGCCGATCTCCGACAGGCGCTTCCACAGCGCTTCGTGGGCCAGGGCACCGAGGACGGAGCAGTCTTGCGGGGCGATGATGGCGTCGGGGTAGACGGTCAACCAGACCGAGGCGATTTCGGTGGCGCGGCGGGGCTGGGCTTCGGCGTAGGGCTGCTGCCACAGGCGTGACTGGCCTGAATACAGGCTGGCGCGCGCCTGGGAAGCCTTGAGCATGGCGCGGTCTTCGAGCCATTTGACGTATGACGGGTCGGGCTGGGTCATTTCGCGTCCTCTTTGCGTGTCGGCACCGGCTCAGGTTATGACGGCATTGCAGCCTGATCGTTCGGCTGGGGCCTGTAATGGCCTCTTCGCGGGTTTACCCGCGAAGAGGCCGGACCTGCCAAGGCATTTTCAACGTCGGGCCGACAACTGCTGCGGCGCCAGAAACGCATCATGGAAGTAGTTGCGCACGGCCTGCATCGCCGGGCTGAACGCCCGTTCCCGGTGCCAGGCGAGCCCCACGCTCATGGGCGTGACCGGGTCGCTGATCGTCACTGTCTCGATACGTTTGCCCTCCAGTGACCAAGGCCTGTGCACCAGGTCTGACAAGATCGCCACACCACTGCCATTGGCAACCATGCTGCGCACCGCCTCCACTGAGCTGGTCCGCACCCGCACGCTCGGGCGTTGCCCGGCCTGCTCCCAATAGCGCATGGCGCTCTGTTCGGCCTCGTCAACGGTCAGCAGGATGAACGGTTCGCGGGCCACATCCTCCAGGCTTACCGCCGAGCGTTCGCACAGCGGGTGGTGGCCAGGCAGCCACAGTCGGCGCTCGGAGTTGAACAGTGTTTCCGAGACGATGTCGGGGTGGGTGAGGTTGGCCGTGAGCACGACCGCCATGTCGAAACGCCCCTCCAGCAAGCCTTGCTCGATGGCACTGCGCTCCTGCTCGTATAGCTCCAGGGTCACATCCGGGTGCCAGTGTTCCAGGCGCTGCAGGTGGTGTGGCAGGAAGTAGCCGATTACCGTGTAGCTTGCCGCCAGGCGCAGCAGGCCGCTGGCGCGCACGTTCGGCAGCGGGCTGTTCAGCGCGTCGTCGACACTGCGCAGGATCACGTAGGCGCGGTTCAGGAAATGCCGGCCGGCTTCGGTCAGGCTCATACCCTGGGCCGAGCGCTGGAACAGCAGCACGCCAAGCATGGCTTCCAGTTCCTTGATTGCCGTGGTCACCGCCGACTGGGAGATATTCAGGTGGATGGCTGCCTGGGAAATCTGGCCGATCTCGGCGGTGGCAACGAAGTAGCGTACCTGGCGCAGGGTCAGTGACACGGTTGGCTCCTGGGGTATCTGAATTTCCGAAGACACCCTATCTGTTTATAGATCTTCCCAAGGGGTTAAGGAGAATCTAACGTGGCTTGCATGCAGTCACAAGCACCAGGAGAGACAGTCATGCAGGTGGTGGATTTCAACTCGGACATGGGTGAGGGGTTTGGTCCGTGGACCATTGGCGACGGTGTCGACAACGAGCTGATGGGCTACATAAGCACGGCGAACATTGCCACGGGTTTTCATGCTGGCGACCCCGGCACCATGCGCCGCACCGTCGAGCGAGCCAAGGCACTGGGCGTGGCGGTGGGCGCCCATCCGGGCTTTCGGGACCTTGTCGGCTTTGGCCGCCGGCATATCAACGCCCCAGCCCAGGAGCTGGTTGACGACATGCTCTACCAGCTGGGCGCACTGCGCGAAATCGCCCGTGCCCAGGGCGTGCGCCTGCAACACATCAAGCCGCACGGGGCGCTGTACATGCACCTGGCGCGTGACGAAGAAGCTGCCCGCCTGCTGGTGGAAAACCTGCGGGTGATCGAGCCGGAGTTGTTGCTGTACTGCATGCCGGGCTCGGTGATCTGCCGCATTGCCCAGGAACTTGGCCAGCCGGTGGTTCGTGAGTTCTACGCCGACCGCGAGTACGACCTGAGCGGCTCGATCGTGTTCACCCGCAATGTGCGGGGCCATGAGCCCAAGGCGGTCGCAGAACGTGTATTGCGGGCATGCCAGCAAGGCGTGGTGCGTACGGTCGAGGGGCAGGACCTGGCCATCGAATTCGATTCCATCTGCCTGCACAGTGACACCCCCGGTGCGCTCGACCTGGTGGAGGCCACGCGCAGGGCGCTGGACGCGGCCGGTATTGTGGTGCGCGCGCCACGCTAAGCCCGTGAGGCATCCGGCAGGTACAAGCCGGAGCCCGTGTATGTTGTTTTCGCCTGCCTTTCTATAAAGATTCCAAGAAAAGGAACAGTCATGGCCGAACCGCTTGCTACAACCCCGATCCGCTACAGCTTCGGCGCCGATGAGCACCTGTTTGCCGAGGTCAGCGAAAGCATGTCGCTGGAAGCCTTTTTCAAGGGCATGGCCGTCACCCGCGCCGTGGAGCGGCTGGCGCTGGATGGCGTGCTGGACGTGTGCCTGGCCAATGCCTCGTTCCAGATCCGCTTCGACCCGGACCGTATCGCGCCGCAGGCGCTGCTTGAAGCGGTACAAGGTGCCGAGGCCCAGGCCGTGGCCGAACGCTCGTTGCAGACGCGGATCATCGAGATCCCGGTGCTGTACAACGACCCCTGGACCCATGAAACCCTGATGCGTTTCCGCGACCGCCATCAGGACCCGGCCAGCACCGACCTTGAATACGCAGCGCGCATCAACGGCCTGGCCGATGTGGACGCATTCATCGCTGCCCACAGTGGTGCGCCCTGGTTCGTGTCGATGGTCGGCTTTGTGGCCGGCCTGCCGTTCATGTTCCAGATGGTCGAGCGTGAGCGCCAGTTGCAGGTGCCTAAATACCTGCGTCCGCGTACCGACACGCCCAAGCTCACCCTGGGCCATGGCGGTTGCTTCGGTTGCATCTACTCGGTGCGCGGCGCAGGGGGCTACCAGATGTTCGGGGTTACCCCGGCACCGATCTATGACCCTGAGCAAACATTGAACTACCTGAAAGCGCACATGGTGTTCTTCCGCCCGGGTGACATCGTGCAGTTCAAGCCCATTGATCGCAGGGCCTACGACCAGGCAGTGGCGGATGTGGAGGAGGGCCGCTTCGACTTGCGTATCCGACCGGTCGAATTCTCCCTGGATGCCTTCCTTGCCGACCCGGTCGGTTACCCCAAGTCGTTGCAGGAGGTGCTGGCATGATCAAGGTACTCAAACCCGGCCTGGCCACTTCGGTGCAGGACCTGGGCCGTGAAGGTTACTATCACCTGGGCATTCCGCCGTCCGGTGCACTCGACCAGTACGCCTTGCGCGCGGCCAACCACCTGGTGGGTAACCCGGCCGGCGCAGCAGCCCTTGAGTGTGCACTGGTGGGGCCAGAGCTGGAGTTCCAGCACGATGCGCTGGTGGCGGTTTGCGGTGCACAGATGCCAGCGTTGCTGGATGGCCGCGAGCAGCGCCCCGACACGGCATTTGCCGTACGTGCCGGGCAGGTGTTGCGCTTCGGTTTTCCCACGGCGGGCGCCCGTGCCTACCTGGCGGTGGCCGGTGGCATTGATGTACCGGAGGTGCTCGGCAGCCGTTCCACCTACGCGCTGGGTGCATTGGGCGGGTTTCAGGGGCGCAAGCTGATGGCTGGCGACTTGCTGCCGGTCGGTGTGCCCAGCGGCAAGACCCGCGCCGGCGCGAGCCTGCCCATGGCCCTGCGCCAGGCCTTGGGTGGCGAGGTGGTGGTGCGGGTAGTGCCGGGGCTGTACTTCCATCGCCTGACCGAAGCCGCAGCGCAAAGCTTCTTTACCCAGGCCTGGACAGTCGGCTCCGAAGCGGACCGTATCGGCTACCGCTACAAAGGCGGCAGTGCCTTGAGCTTCCAGCCGCGGGAGCAACCTTTCGGCGCTGGTTCGGACCCCTCGAACATTGTCGACAGCTGCTACCCGATCGGTTCGATCCAGGTGCCGGCAGGGTTGGAGCCGATCATCCTGCACCGTGATGCGGTGTCGGGTGGCGGTTACGCCATGATCGGCACGGTGATCAGCGCCGACCTCGACCTGATTGGCCAGATGCAGCCTAACCAGCAGGCAAGGTTTCTGGCGGTGAGCCTGGAGCAAGCGCTGGAAGCGCGGCGTTCGTACAAGAAGAAGCTGGCTTGCCTGGCCCGGCTTTTCGGTTAGGTGCGGCGCGCCTCTGGAAGGTTGTGCAACCCCTGCAGGCGCGGGCAAACCCGCGTCTACAGGGCGCTATCCTTTAGCAAGATGTTGCCGGGGAAACGTTTGGAAACCTGACGTAGAGACGGATCCTACACGCATTTAGGAAGCCCCAGACTCCTTGGAGAATTGATTCCCCGATAGTGTTCCTGTCTTCAGTTTGTTGGAAGACAAGGAACTCTTCATGCCCGGCCCATCCGATCTGCCTCCGGTAAAACCCGAGGGCGCTGCCGATGCCCATGACGTATCAGAACGCAGCGTCTATGCGATGCTCGAAGTGCCCGAGGGTACTGATTCACCCTATCCGCTCGACCAGGGCCAGCGTGCAGATGCCCCGGACTTCGAAGGCTACCCGGCCGACCCGGAATTCCAGCTACGCGGTGGCTTCGAAAACCTGATGCTCGACGCGGCAAGCCCGCTGTTCGGCCTGGTCATTCGCCTGCGTACGCTGGATGACCTGCCCAACATCGCTTACGTGCACAAAACCGTGCAGAACCAGGTCAGCAACATCCGCGAAGAAATCCAGCAGCACGGCTACCCCATCGCGCAGCAGGAAGTCTATTCCTACGCCCTGTGCCTGTACCTGGACGAAGCCGTGATGAGCCGCCCCTGGGGCAACAACTCGTGCTGGAGCCACGAACCGCTGCTCAGCATCTTCCACGACGAAACCCAGGGCGGCGAAAAGATCTTCGTGCTGATCGAACGGGTCTTGCAGTCGCCCAAGGAATTCCAGGATGTGCTGGAGTTCCTGTACTTCTGCATCTGCCTGGGCCTCAGGGGCAAGTACGCCCTCGACCCCAAGTGCGATGACATCGCCAGTGCCCTGATCTCGCGCATGCACAAGGTCATTCGCGAGCTGCGCGGCCCCACGCCGGAAACGGTGTGCGACCCCTATACCAACGTCGTCCATCGCCCCTACCGCGGGCGAAGCTGGGAATGGCCCTGGTGGAGCCCGCTGGTGCTCTCGGCCATTGCCATGGTCTGCGCCTACAGCTACTACAGCTACCGCCTCGACCTGATCACCGCCGAAGTCCTGGAATCGCTCAACGCGATTCTGCAGCAGTAGCGGGGGACGCCACATGCCTGGGCAATCCGATTTGTGCTTTACCTTCCAGCCGCTGGTTGGCCGCAGTGAGTTCGAAGTGGTGTCGTTCGAACTGGACGAAGCCATCAGCACACCGTTCCAGCTAAAGCTGGCGCTGATCAGTTTTGAAGACGATGTCGACTTCGGCCAACTCCTCGACCAGCCGGTGCTGTTCACGATCTGGCAGGGTGAGCGCCCGCTGCGCTACGTGCACGGCCTGGTCAGCACCTTCAGCCAGGGTGAAACGGGCTTCCACCGTACCCGTTACCACGCCGTGGTCGAACCCGTGCTGGCCCGCGCCGGGCTGCGCTCGAACTGGCGCATCTTCCAGCAGAAAACCGTACCGCAGATTATTGAAATCATGCTCAAGCGCCAGGGCATCAGCGGCTACGAGCTGAAAAGCATCGACAAACATGAGGTGCGTGAATTCTGCGTGCAGGCCGGTGAAACCGACCTTGACTTCATCGCCCGCCTGGCCGCCGAAGAGGGCTTCGTCTACCGCTTCGAGCACACGCCAAAGCTCCACAAGTTGCTTATCACCGACCGGCTGCTGGGGCTGGGGCAGATCAGCCAGGGCGCCATCAAGGCCGAAGACGAGGATGAAGGCTTCTTCGAGCAGGACGACATCGGCCCCGACCAGGTGCTGTACCACGCCAACAGCGGTGGTGACCAGGCCAGGCCGTGCCTGCGCCGCCTGCGTTACAGCGAGCAGGTGCGTACCGCGCGCCAGGTGCAGCGCGATTACACCTTCACCCACCCGGCCTACCGCCAGGAGCAGCGTGCCGACGGCAGCGACCTCAAGCACCAGGCCACCACGTACGAGCGCTTCGACTACCCCGGCCGGTACAAGCGCGGGGCGGTCGGCGCCCCCTTCACCGCCACCCGCCTCACAGCCTGGCGCCACGACGCCCGCATGGCCGAGGTGGAAGGCGATGATGTGCGCCTGCAACCGGGGCTGAGCTTCACCCTGATCGCGCACCCCCGCGAAGACCTGAACATGCACTGGCGGGTAACCCGCGTGCACCACGAAGGCAGCCAGTTCACCAGCCTGCAGGAAGAGGCCGCCGGGGCGCAGCACGGCACCCGCTACCAGCAGGAGGCCGTGCTGGTGCCTGGCCGAACCGAGTGGCGCCCGGCGCCGTTACCCAAGCCGCGTATCGACGGCCCGCAAATGGCAACGGTGGTGGGGCCGAAGGGCGAGGAAATCTACTGCGACCAATGGGGCCGGGTGAAGGTCAGCTTCCCGTGGGACCGGGAAAGCCAGGACAACGAGTTCGAGCTCCTGCTGGATGCGCGTGTCGCAGGGTTGGGCGGGGGGTAGTTGGGGCTCGATGGCCATTCCGCGCATCGGCCAGGACGTGATCATCCAGTACGTCGACGCCGACCCGGACCAGCCGCTGATCACCGGGCGCACCTACTGTGGCAATCAGTTACCGCCGTATGACCTGCCCAAACACAAGACGCGCATGACCATCAAAAGCCAGACCCACAAGGGCAAAGGCTTCAACGAGCTGCGTTTCGAGGATGAACTGGGCAAAGAGGAGGTGTTCATCCATGCCCAGCGGGACCAGAACAACATCGTCGGCAATGATGAGACCACGCGCGTCGGGCGTAACCGTGTCGAGCAAGTCGGCCAGGATGAGCAACTGAGCATTGGCAACAACTTTCGCCAGGAAACGGCGCGTGACCATACCCAGTTCATCGGGCACAACAGCCGTGTGGACATCAAGCAGGATCTGGCTGAACAAGTGGGCAACAACCGCAGCGAGACAACGGGTGCCAACCAGCGTGTTGTCGTCGGTAACGACAGCGAGCTTGTGATCAAAGGGGCTCAATCGATCAGCGTCGGGCAGGGGGTGCAACAACACACGACGGTCTACCAGTTGCTGGCCAGTGAACGCATCGAGTTCCGAAGCCCTGGCGGCAGCATCGTGTTGGATGCCAAGGGCATTACCATCAACGGCTTGACACTCGACCTGCAGGGGCAGACCAAGGCGGTTGCGAAAGGTGATGGCAATAACCAGTCACTTGAGCTTCTGGCTGATGGCAGTAACAACTGCGAGGTCAAGGCATGAAGACCGAGCACCTGATCCGCAGTATTGAAGGGCACCATGCGGCGCATTTGCATTGCCATGTACTGATAGACCCACTAGCGGTCACGGCTAGAAGCGACCATGCCTTGCTAGTTCGGCTACGCGAGACATTGGGCGAAGCTGCGTTGACGCGAGTACACAGGGCCGACCTGGCCCATGCGCCCCACCTGCACCCGGTACTGGCCTGCCTGGCCTCGCCCGGGTCTTTTCCCAGCAGTGACTTGCTGGCGCTGACGGCTCGTGCAGCGTACAGAGGACTGCGCCAGCCTCGGCGTTACTTGAGTGGCTGGCTGTTCAGCGAGGTAACACCGGCCACGGTAGCCGCCCATCTCACGGCCATGTGCCAAATACCTGATACCAAGCGGGACTTCAGTTTTTACCCAGTCTATGAACCCGTTCGCCTTGAACTGCTCGCGGCCGCCTTCAAGCAGGTCGAGCATGGCCCGTGGTGGCCGATCAGCAACTGGTTGTTCCTGAGTAGCGGTGGCAGGTTGGCCCACCTCAAAGGGCAGAGCGGGCCGCGGCACCGTTTGCCAGAGGCTGCCAAGCGTATTCAGGATGATGTGGAAATTATCGAGCAACTGCTCGCAGCCTGGCGGCTGATCAGGGCGGGTTCATCCGTGCTTAATCAGCGCGAGATTCCGCCTTTCGCAGCCGTGCGCGCCTCCAACTTCATCGATGAAGCACGCAGGCTGGGCTTGAGTGCGATGCATGACATTCAGGTATTCGCTCTCTATCACCTTTGCCTTCATTCCCGTCTGCATACCGTTCCCGCCGTACGCAGCATGATTGACGCTGCCGCGAAAGGCCAACGCCCCCTGAAGTACATGTTCGCCCAATACACCAATGGGCAATGGCAACGCACTGTTGGCAGCCTGCCTGAGCCCGAGGATCTCCGATGAATATCAATGAAGTCGTGAACCTGGCGTTGGCAGAAGCTGCGCTTCCCCACGATCAGTGCATGGCCTGCGAACGCCAGGGCCTGCCGATCCTGCCGCTGCGCCGCGCCCTGGTGCCAGATACCCGCCCGCAGTGCCTCAGCACCGTGGCCGGTAGCCTGCATATCTCGGCCAAGCTGGGCGTGCGCACCTTGCGCATGGGGTATCTGTATGTGCTGCTGGACCAGCAGGTCTGGCATGCCTATGAAGTCAGCGAGCAGGGTCACCTGCGCCGCTTCAACCCCTACGAGCCGTCAGACGGTCCACCCGCATCGTTGCCCGAAAAGTGCGTGAATGATAACCACGATATTCCCTCGTGCTTCCTGAACATCGATACCGATCAATATGGCAGTGCCTGGTTGGCCTTCTCCAGCGACCCATGGCCGGTGAGTGTGTTGAATGCCTACAAGAAGGGCCAGGCACCTGCGCATCGCTTTGAAGGGGTGGACCTGACCCAGGCCCGCAATAATCCTGAATTGGTGGGCATCGCCATGACGCCCGATAACTTGCAGGTCGACAAGGAGGTGTTCGAGTACACACAGCATGGGTGCTCGCCGTTCGACAGTGCGCATGGCTTTCACACGCGTTGGCTGCGCAGGTTTGCCCTGAAGGGGTACCTGGTCAACGCGATGAACCGGCACAAGCTGGAGAATGGCGTATTGGCAGTGGTGCTCGACGATACCGTGGGTTTGATTCAGGAACTCAACCATCAGCGGTTGAACTGGGTGGTAAAGCGTCAGGTCTGGCGTGAAGACCCCATGCGTGCCTACCAGTTGCAGACCTCGCAGATCCTCCAGACCATTCGTGCCACGCAGCGTGAGTGGGCGGCGCAGAAGGTGCCTTCGCTGGAGGCGATGGCGGGTAAAGGGCCGTTTGTACCGATTGATCCGACCGTAGAGCGGCCGCGTCTGGTCGAGCAAGCGATGAAGGATAGCGACGATAAACTCGAACAGCGCTACCACGAACCACAACGGGCGGCGTTCCAGGCCGAGTATGACCAGCAGGAAGCCGAGTTTCAGCGCTACATAGACAAGGACGCCCGTGCTTACGCCGCGCTGTTCGATACGCCCATGTTCAAGGTGGCCGAGCAGTACGACTACGACGGTAATCACCGTGAGTCTGGCGTGGCGTATGCCAAAACCATGGCGCTGTGCCTGGGTGGTGGCGTTACCGAAGCGGTGGTGCCTGGCGCGGCTCCTGCGGCTGGCACCAGCGAAACCCTCTGGCTGAAATGGCTAGAGGATCCAGACAGCCCGCCTTACCGCGCATTGTTGATGCGCGACCGTACGTTGTTGGCTGGCCTGCTTCCCAGCTTTTCTGCTGCCGAAACCATCAACTGGAATGACAGCGACAAGCTCTACGGCATGCTGAGCAAGATCATCGCCAGCGACGACGCCGGCTTGCGCATGCGCAACACCCTCAAGCAAGCCATTGCCGAAACCCAGGGCGCGCTCAACGCCGCCAGCCAACGGTTGTCGCCCAATTTGCCCACTGGCATTCAGACTGCCGTGCGGCACCTGAACAGCGCGACGCAGTTTCTCTACAACGGCGTCCATCTGATCGAACTGGAAGTGAAGATGAAGCTGGGCGAGTACTACGCCTTGCAGAGTGCTCACTTGCGCGAATTGCAGCACAAGGCCAATGCCTCGATTGCCGAGGCCAGGGACCGGATGCCTCGCAAAATCGATGACATCGACATTCATTCCACCAAGGCCTGGAACAAGGTGCGGCCGATCATCCAGCACGGTCTGATGAGCCTGGCCGCGCTCGACCCGCGGTTTACCCACACCATGATCAGCGTGACGGTGTGGGTGGAAGGTACCGCTGAAGAAGTACGTGGCCGCTTGGTTGAAGAAGCCAACTTGAAGGTGACCCAGGCGAGCAGCTTGGCGCAGCGGACGTTGGTGGATATCTCGGTGGCGGCGGGGACGCTGGAGGCGAATGCGCGCAAGGTGTTGCAGGGGATGCGTATTACTTCGCAGCAAGCGGCGCAGTTGGTGCGAACTGGCTTTAGCGGCTTGCGGGGTGTGGCGGGAAGTTGGGAAGTACTGCTTGCGATTGGAGGGCTGTACTTACAATACGACAGCCTAGCCAGGAATCAGGAAAAAGCGGAGGCGGAGATTGGGCCCAAGGCTCATGAGGCCAAGCTGGCGTTGCAGGGTTCGCAATTGGGGTTACTGGGGGGGCAAATTGAGCTGATTGGGCTCGTGCTGAGGTCAATACCAGGGGCTGCGGGCGCGGCGGGAACTGGCGTTTCGCTAATCAAGTTTGGTGCAATTATTAGTGCAATAGCCGGGATATTTGATACAGCGCAAGCATTTGCTGCAGCAAAGCGCGCGCTAGCAGCAGGAGACAACAGAGCCGGAGCTATATATATCGGGACGGGATTTGGGTTCAGCGTTTCAACTGGCGTATTTGTGTACGCAGTATTTAAACCGCTTATATTAGGTCCTTTAGGGTTGGCAGTGATGCTGGCGCTCACGGCGTACGCGATCAGCAAGTGGGCTGAAGGAAATGAATCTGTAGCCTTGGAGCGATGGGCGCGACGTTGCTGCTTTGGCAAAGCTGATGAAAAGCCAGCCGTATTCTGGGGCAGTCCGGAATATGCGGACATTGCGTTTGCAGAGCTTAATGCGGCGACCCTGGGTGTTCGCGCGGCGATTAACTTCGAGTCCAATCGGTCAATCAATCCGGCCGCTCCCAAGATAGGAGGGTTGGTCAGTTTGGAGTTAGAGCATAAACTTAAATTTCAAGTCATTTTGCCTAGCTACAGTGATGAACGCTCAGCTTTTCGCTTGGTCCTCGTAGTGCATCGGCATGGTGATGGCGCTTTTCCCGACTTCTTTGGCGGAGAGACTGTGCTTGTAGATGAATATCAGGCTCCCCCGATTGAGGCTCTAACTAAAGCGGCAAGTTTTTCTGGTTTTTCTCAGCCAAGACTACCCGACTATAGAAAAAATATTTCAGTGAATAGAAAGCGTAAATCCGAAAGGTCAGAGGATCTGACAGTATCTTGGATGGAAATCACTGGGGCCGTAGAGCTGATGCCGACTATTGGGTCACACACTATAGGTGCTGCGACGCTGCTGGTAATGTACTGGCCAGATACAGCGCTGCCGGATGCTTATATTGAGATTTGTGTCAAGGAGGTTAACGAGTGAAAGCCAAGCCTAGAGCTCTTTGGGATAGGGCTTTGTTTTGGAGTTATGATCTGCCTGATGTTAGTTCGCAGTCGGCTCCGCGCTTTAGTGTAGAGGATGTTAATCCAGCGCCGAATTATTTTGATGAGGTGTGCCTGGAGCTTCCTCGGTCGACTGTCAGTTTGCGTGGTGTTGCTGCTCTCGTAGGAGGGGCAACTTTAGTCGTGTCATTTGGAATGGCTATATATCTATATTCGCTAATGTTGGGCGTTAACTGGTTGCGTGACTGGTTTGCTTGCCTTGTCATGGTACTATTGCCGCCAATCGCCATGTGGGCAATTGCATCCCATGTAAAGATGGACCTGGTGCTCCCAAGGGACGAACCCATCCGTTTCAACCGCCTTCGCCGAAAAATCTATCTCTACCAATTCAGATTCCACTACATCTACCTTTTCAGCCGCAAACACTGGGGCGTCAAACCTGTCGCCTACAACTGGGACGACGTAACCGCCGAGGTCTATCGCGTCTATGCCCCCGGCCACGGCGGCCTGATCGAAAACGTCATGCTGTCGGTCCGCAATCCTGAAACCAACGAAGTCATCGACCGCGTTTTCTTTACCCATGATCTTTACCACGGTGAGGCCTACTGGGCTATCGCCCGGCTGTTCATGCAGCAAGGCCCGGAAGCCCTGCCGACATTCGTGCACCCACCCCGCGACTGGAACGATGACGATGGTTTGAGCCACATGCATTGCCTGGCGCCGAAAGTTCATTGGCCGGAGGACATAGATCGCGAATCCCGTACTGCACCCTCTGAGGGAGAATTCCAATGAACCCGGTTGTACTTGTAGGCCACCAACACAACTGCCCGCTGCATGGCGTAAACCAGGTAGAGAGCGGCAGTGCTGCCTATACATTCAATGGCAGGCCGGTTGCCAGGGTAGGTGACCGGACCACCTGTGGTGCAGTGATCGAGAGTGGGGCCGAACATTTCCTGATCGAAGGTGCGGCGGTGGCGCGTAAAGGGGACCGGACGGATCATGGTGGTGTGCTGGAGGAGGGGGATGCTGGGTGGTTGCTGTAAGACGGGCTTGTATAACAGACATCGGAGTGGATGGCACGGGCATCGCCCGTGTTCGCGGGCGCGCCCGCTCCCACAGTGATCGTGCAAGCTTTAAGGCACCATGCAACACAGCGTGAGGCAGTTGTTTTTCAGCTACCGGCTGGAGCGTTGATCTGTTTGCCGGGTTTAGCGGCAACTTCGAGCGCTTGACCGTCCCTTTGTTTGCCCTGACGGGCCAAGCCTTCAAGCTGTGGTATCAACATACCCTCCGGCAAATGTCGCCAAAACCGCCCAGGCATGTGCAGGCGCAGGGCATCGGGGTTGAGACGGGCGGGGTTGAAGGTATGGCGGTAATAGGTGCGCCATAGCTCGGCGCCTGGGTCTTCGGCGTTGCGCGCCCATTGCTGCCAGTGCTCCGGGCATCGGCGTTGGTAATCGAACGCCTGGCCGTCGAAGCGAATGCCATCCTGTGGTGTGGCGATCAACCAGCGCAAACGCCCCAGGCGGTCGGCAAAATGTGGGCTGGCACTCTCCAGAATGTCATGCGCCGGTTCGTGGTAGGCCACCAGATCAAGTTGCAGGCGTTCTGCCAACGCTTCTGGCAGTGGTACAAAGCGCACAAACGCATGCAGGTGATGCGCTTCTCGGGTGACTTGCTTGATGCGCCGTTGCAATTCGCTGCCCAATCGGTCACCCGCCAGCATGGCCGTGCGGTCACCATGGGCCACCCGCCAGAGCACTTCGTACAGCAGGTTCCAACGTTGCTCGCCATGGTAGCGGGCGGCCTGTTCCAACTGGTTCAGCAGCGCGGCAGGCACCTTGGCGCGAAAAGGGCCAGGGCCTTCAGGGGGCGATGCAGGCACCGCCAGCAAGTCTGCCATCTGGCCTTGGGACCAGGTGACTTGCGACGGGTCGATGCCATGCCCCAGCACCACACGGGCCTGATCCCGCCAGGTGGCAAACCGGTCATCGCAGTCGAGTGCAATCATCCCCACAACCCCATCTGCACCGGCGCCTGCGGCTCGCGCAAACGCGCCCGCAGCAAGCCGCTACGCAGCTCGGCCTGGGCGGGGCGGTAATCGCTGGTGACGATGAACGGCCGCGCCTTGTCCAACACGCAGCGCAACTGGATCAGGTCGTCATAGCGGATTCGCCGTTCCCGGCGCAGCGCAACCAGGCGCTGCACGCTGCGCAGGCCAATGCCAGGAATACGCGCCAGCAATGCAGGCTCGGCGCGGTTTACATCCAGCGGGAACACGTCACGGTTTGCCAGCGCCCAGGCCAGCTTGGGGTCGATGTCCAGTGCCAGGTTACCGCTCTGGCCCAGCAACTCACCCGCCTTGTAGCCGTAGCCTCGCAGCAGGAAGTCGGCCTGGTACAGGCGGTGCTCGCGCAGAAGCGGCGGTGCAGCCAGCGGCACGCTGCCCGGGCTGTCGGGGATCGGGCTGAAGGCGGAGTAGTAGACGCGCTTGAGGCCGTAACCCTGGTACAGCGACTCGGCATTGTGCAGCAGGGTGCTGTCGTCGGTGCTGTCGGCGCCGACGATGACCTGGGTGCTTTGCCCGGCAGGGGTGAAGCGCGGGGCCTTGGGTTCGTTGGCCACGGCTTGCTGGCCCTGATGTATCACGCCCATGGCCTGGCGAATGGTATGGGCCTGTTTTTCCGGCGCCAGGCGCTTGAGGCTGGCGTCGGTGGGCAGTTCGATGTTGACGCTGAGGCGGTCGGCCAGGCGGCCGGCCTCTTCGATCAGCAGCGGGTCGGCATCGGGGATGGTCTTGAGGTGAATGTAGCCGCGGAAGTTGTGTTCTTCGCGTAACAACCGCGCTACGCGGATCAGTTGCTCCATGGTGTAGTCCGCCGAACGGATGATGCCCGAGCTCGAGGAACAGGCCACTGATGCAATTGCGTCGGTAGAAATCCAGGGTCAGGCGTACCACTTCCTCGGGGCTGAAGCGCGCGCGGGGGACGTTGCTGGAACGGCGGTTGACGCAGTACTGGCAGTCGTACAGGCAGAAGTTGGTCAGTAACACCTTGAGCAGCGACACGCAGCGGCCGTCGGGGGTGTAGCTGTGACAGATGCCCATGCCGTTGGTAGCGCCCAGGCCATCACCGCCGCGCGAATTGCGCTTGGGCGCACCGCTGCTGGCGCAAGATGCGTCGTACTTGGCGGCGTCGGCAAGGATGCCGAGTTTGGCGATGAGTTGCATGGGGTTGTCTCGCTGTACTGAATATTCATACAGTATTTTGAGATGTGACTGATTGCAAGGGGTTGCATGCCAGCCATGCCCGACTAAATCCGTCAGCTAAGCTTGTGGCTGGACTTACGGATAGCAGCGAGGCGCGGAAACGGTTATGAAAATCACCCTGAAGCCGGAGTTGGCGCTGGCCGGGCTGGCCTTGGCCCTTGGCATGGTCAATGCCCAGGCCGCGGAAACCAGGAAGGTCGATGTCATGCTGGTGGGCGGCGGCATCATGAGTTCCACGTTAGCGGTCTGGCTCAACGAGCTGGAGCCGGGCTGGTCGATGGAGATGGTCGAGCGCCTGGACAAAGTGGCTGAAGAAAGCTCCAACGGCTGGAACAACGCAGGCACCGGCCACTCGGCGCTGGCCGAACTCAATTACACCCCGGAAAAAGACGGCAAGATTGACATCAGCAAGGCAGTGGAGATCAACGAGTCGTTCCAGGTCACCCGCCAGTTCCTGGCCTGGCAGGTGAAGCAGGGGGTGTTGAAGAACCCACATTCATTTATCAACACCACCCCTCACATGAGCTTCGTCTGGGGTGATGACAACATCCGCTTCCTGAAAAAGCGCTACGAGGCGCTGCAGGCCAGCCCGTTGTTCAAGCCCATGCAGTACTCCGAGGACCCTGAGCAGATCCGCAAGTGGGTACCGTTGATGATGGAAGGGCGCGATCCCAACCAGAAGCTGGCGGTGACCTGGACGCCGATTGGCACCGATGTCAACTTTGGCGAGATTACCCGGCAGTATGTGGGCTACCTGCAGACCCGACCAAACTTCGACCTCAAGCTGTCCACCGAAGTGCAGGAAATCACCCGCAACGGTGACGGCTCGTGGCATGTCGAGTACAAAAACCTCAAAGATGGCAGCAAGGCGGCCACCGACGCCAAGTTCCTGTTCATTGGTGCCGGCGGTGCGGCGTTACCCCTGTTGCAGAAGTCGGGCATCGATGAAGCCAAGGATTATGCCGGGTTCCCGGTCGGCGGCTCGTTCCTGGTCACCGACAACCCGGCCATCGCACAGCGCCACATGGCCAAGGCCTATGGCATTGCCGCCACGGGTGCGCCGCCCATGTCTGTGCCGCACCTCGACACCCGGGTGCTCGATGGCAAGCGCATGATCCTGTTTGGGCCGTTCGCTACGTTCTCGACCAAGTTCCTCAAGCAAGGCTCTCTGCTCGACCTGCTTGCCAGTACCAGCGTGCACAACGCCTGGCCGATGGTGCGGGTCGGAGTGCGTGAGTTTGACCTGGTGCAGTACCTGATCGGCCAGGTGCTGCAATCCGACAATGACCGCTTTGAAGCGTTGCGCACGTACTTCCCCGAGGCGAAGAAGGAAGACTGGCGGTTGTGGCAGGCGGGCCAGCGGGTACAGATCATCAAGAAGGACGAGGCACTCGGGGGTGTGCTCAAGCTCGGTACCGAAGTAGTGACGTCCAAGGACGGCAGCATCGCCGGCTTGCTGGGGGCCTCACCCGGCGCCTCGACCGCGCCGCCAATCATGCTTGATGTGCTGAACAAGGTGTTCAAGGACAAAGTGGCCTCGCCCGAGTGGCAGGCGAAGATCAAGCAGATCATCCCGTCCTACGGCATGCGCCTGAATGACCATCCGGACCAGGTACAGAAGGAGTGGGCATATACCAACGAGGTGCTGCAACTCGACCCGCCAGCCGGCACCGCTGCGCCCTAGCGCAGCGGTGGGTGGCGCAGGGTTTAACGCGCGACGGGCACGTCTGCCCAGGCAAAGCGGTAGACGTGACCCGGGGGAGTGGCCTGGCACTGGCCGTTGTCGGCATCGGCACCCACCACATACCATTCGGCCCGCGAAGTCTCGCCCAGCTTGCGTGCCTTGTCGGCACTGAAGCAGCGGCCCAGTTCGGTGGCCGGGATCAGGGCGAAAGCGGTAGGGTTGTGGCGCAGCCAGTAAGCCGCTGCATCCGCCTTGGATTGGCCGGTAAAACCGAAATGCACGATAGGTTGCCGGGCAAACAGCCAATGCCCTTCGCGCCAGTTGACCAGCACCAGCTCGGCGCCGCCGGTGGCGCGCGCCGCTTCGCTCATCAGCGTCTCATGCGGGTTGCGGCCCTCCTTCAGCGGCTCGACAAAGCCGCGGGTGAACCACAGCGCAAACCATATCAGGGCTACGGCGATGAAGGCTTTGCGCCAGGCCGGCCGGCCCAGCAGCCAGCGTTTGAGCAGCCACGGTATCAGCGGGGCAATGGCCAGGACCAGGCCCGGCAACGCTGGGAAGATGTACAGCTTGCGCTTGCCACTGCTGAGGCTGAAAAACAGCAGCACCAAGGCCACCCAACCGAGCAGCAGCAAGAAGCGCCCGTCACGCTTTTGCAACTGGCGTCGCCAGGCCGGTACCAGCCAGGGCAGAGTCAGCACCAGCGGTAGCCAGTATTTGGGAATGACCTTGACGAAGAAGTACCAGAATGGCTCGCGATGGTCCCAGGCATTGGTATAGCGGCTGGCGGTCTGGCGCAGCAGGATTTCTTTGAGGTAGGCCAGGCTCCGCTGCGCCACCGCCCTGGGCGATCGATACCAGCAGGGGTGCAAGCCACACCGCGCAACCGGCCAGCAGGCAAAGTAGCCCAAGGCTCCAGCGCCAGCCCTGGCCTGGCATGGCCACAACGCCGTGCCAGCGCTGGCGCACCGCCCAGGCATAGGGCAGCAGCATAAGCGCCGGGACAAAGCCCACACCCTTGCTGATGATGCCCAGCCCCATGGCCGCACAGGCCAGGTAAAACCAGCCCCACGCCGGCCCCAGTAGCAGGTGGCGCACCATGCCGTAGAAACCCAGCGCCACCCACAGGCACAGGAAGCTGTCGATCTGCCCGGTGCGCAGGATGCTGTAGCTCTGGTAGGTGGCCAGGAACAGCAACGCGGCGATCACGCCGATGCGCCGGTTCCATAGGCGCCGCCCCAGGTCATGCAGCACCCAGGTGATGGTTGCCGCCGACATAAGCCCTGGCAGGTAGAGGGCGACCTTGGGCGAGCCGGTCAGCTGGCTGAACAGCGCCACCGTCCACATGAACAGCGGCGGCTTGTCGCCGTAGATTTCTGCTGCCCGGTGGGGGATGAACCAGTTGCCGCTTTGCAGCATTTCCAGGGCCACGCCCAGAAAGCGCTCTTCATCCACATTCATCGGCTGTCGCCAGCCGATACCTGCGCCCACCAACAATATGGCGAGGGCAATCAGGGCCAGGCGTTCGGCCCCAAGCGTCTTGAACCTGGGCAAGGGTTATTCCTTTTGTTCCTGGTTGCGGGCGATCAGTTGCAGGTTGCGCAGGTAGACCAGAAAGCCGAAGCTCTGGCCGATGATGAATACCGGGTCCTGGCGGTAGATGGCGTAGGTCAGCAGCAGCGCACTGCCGAGCATGCTCAGGTACCAGAAACCCACCGGGATCACGCTGCGGCGTTTGAACTCGCTGTAAAGCCACTGCAGCACGAAGCGCCCGGTGAACACCGCCTGGCCGGCAAAGCCGATGATCAGCCACAGGGTTTCGCGGGTCATCCTTCGAGCTCCTGCGGGTGACTGTGCAGGCGCGTGCGACGGATCAGCCACCACACCCCAAACAAGTCGAGGATACCGACCAGGGCGCGGTCCAGGTTGCCGTACTTGGACACCCCGGCATTGCGTGGCCGGTGGTTGACCGGGTGCACCAGCATGTGGCCGTTGTGGCGCAGGATCAGCGCCGGGATGAAGCGGTGCATGTGGTCGAAATAGGGCAGGCGCAGGAACGCTGCGCGCTCGATCAACTTCAGCCCGCAGCCGGTGTCTGGCGTGGCGTCCTTGAGCAGGCGGCTGCGCAGGCCATTGGCAAAGCGCGAAGCCCAGCGCTTGCTGGCGCTGTCACGCCGGTTGACCCGGTGCCCGGCGACCAGTTTTACGCCGCCTGCCAAGGCCTGGTGAGTGCGCACCAGGGCCAGCATGCCAGGTATGTCTGCCGGGTCGTTCTGGCCATCGCCGTCGAGGGTGGCCAGCCAGTGGCCGCGGGCCGCCTGCGCGGCATGCCAAAGCGAGGTGCTCTGGCCCAGCGAGCGCGCGTGACGCAGTATGCGCAGTTGCGCGTAACCCTGGCTTTTCAGTTGCTGCAGTACGCTGAGGGTACGATCGCTACTGCCGTCGTCGACCACCAGCACTTCATAGTTTTCGGCCGCCAGCGCGGCGCGGATCTCCATCAACAGTGATGGCAGGTTGTCGACCTCGTTCTTGGCGGGGATCAGTACCGAGAGGTCAAGTGGATCTGTCATGAGGCTACCTGTGGTCTTGTTGTGAGTACGCGGCTCAAACCCGGTAGAAATCCCGGTACCAGCCAACGAAAGCGTTAACGCCGTCTTCCAGCGATGTGCCTGGGGTGAAGTTGATCCAGCGCGCCAGCGAGCCCACATCGGCCCAGGTCTCCAGCACGTCTCCCGCTTGCAGGGGCAGGTAGTCGCGCTGGGCCTTGATGCCCAGGGCGTCCTCCAGGCACTCGACGAAATGCAGCAGGCGCACGGGCTGGCCGCGGCCGATGTTGAACAGCTGGCAGGGCGCTTGCCCCTGGGCAGGCTGTGGTGGCTTCAGGCGCAGGCGCAGGATGCTTTCGACAATGTCGTCGATATAGGTGAAGTCGCGCCCCATCAGGCCGTTGTTGTAAATCTCGATCGGGCGGCCTTCGAGCATGGCGCGGGTGAACTTGAACAGCGCCATGTCAGGGCGCCCCCAAGGGCCGTAGACAGTGAAAAAGCGCAAACCCGTGGTCGGTAACCGATACAGGTGCGCATAGCTGTGCGCCATCAGTTCATTGGCGCGCTTGCTGGCGGCATAAAGCGACACCGGTTGCTCGACCGGGTCGTCGACGCTGAACGGCAGCTTGGCGTTGGCACCGTACACCGAGCTGCTGGAGGCGTAGATCAAGTGGCGCGGCGGCTGTTGGCGGCAGGCTTCGAGCATGTTGAGGAAACCGACCAGGTTGGCCTGGCCATAGGCGCCGGGGTTGTCCAGCGAATAGCGCACGCCGGCCTGGGCCGCCAGGTGGATCACTTCACTGAACGCCTGCCCGGTGAACAGCTGTTGCAGGTCGGCGCTGTTGGCGATGTCGAGGGGCTGGAAGCGGAAATTGGCGAAGCCGGACAGCTGTTGCAGGCGTGCCCGTTTCAGCTCGACGCTGTAGTAGGCATTGAGGTTGTCGATGCCGACCACCTCGATACCCGCCTCGCACAAACGGCGCGCGACGTGGAAGCCGATAAAGCCGGCCACACCGGTAATCAGTACGGGCATGCTGGCTGCACCTGGCCGCGGCCGATACCGTAGTAGGTCAGGCCGGCAGCGGCCATGTGCTCGGGTTCGAACAGGTTGCGACCGTCGAACACCACGCGATCGGCCAACAGATCCGGCACCTTGTCCAGATTCAGCACCCGGTAGTCCTGCCATTCGGTGACGATGACCAGCGCATCGGCGCCCTCCAGTGCATCGTCCTTGCAGGGCACCAGATACAGGTCGGCGCGTGGGCCGTAGTGCCGCAGGATTTCGTCCATCGCCTGCGGGTCGTGGGCTTGTACCCGCGCACCAGCAGCCCACAGTGCCTCCAGCAAGACCCGGCTGGAGGCCTCGCGGATGTCGTTGGTATTGGGTTTGAACGACAACCCCCACAAGGCAAATACCTTGCCCCGCAGGCCACCGGGATAATGCCGCTGGATCTTGCTGAACAGCCGGCCCTTTTGATGTTCGTTGACCGACTCTACCGCACGCAGCAACTGCGGCTCAAAGCCTTCAGCCTCGGCGCTGCGTCGCAGGGCTTGCAGGTCCTTGGGGAAGCACGAGCCGCCAAAGCCGCAACCGGCGTAGATGAAGTCGTAGCCGATGCGTGGGTCGGAGCCGATGCCACGGCGCACCATTTCGATGTCGGCCCCCAGGTGCTCGGCCAGGTTGGCGATTTCGTTGATGAAGGAGATCTTGGTCGCCAGCATGCAGTTGGCCGCGTATTTGGTCAGCTCGGCGCTGCGTGCATCCATCACCATGAGTTTCTCGCGGTTGCGGCTGAACGGCAGGTAAAGCTCGCGCAGCAGCTTCCACCTCGGCCGGTTCGGCGCCGCCGATGATGATGCGGTCCGGTCGCATGCAGTCGTCCACGGCAGAGCCCTCCTTGAGAAACTCCGGGTTGCTGATGACCTGGAAGCGACCCGGGTCGGCGACGGCCTGGGCGATACGCGACTTGATGCGGTGCACCGTGCCAACCGGCGCGGTGGACTTGTTGACGATCACCCTGGCGCCGTCAGCATGTTCGAGGATGCTGTCGACCACGGCAAAAACGTGCTTCAGGTCGGCGCTGCCATCGGCTTGTGGCGGTGTGCCAACTGCGATGAACTGCAACCTGGCGTAGTTGGCTGCGGCCCTGGCGTCGGTGGTAAAACGCAGGCGGCCGCAGGCCAGGTTTTTTTCCAGCATCGGCGCAAGGCCAGGCTCGAAGATCGGGCAATGGCCTTCATTGAGGGTGGCAACCCGCTCGGCGTCAACATCCATGCACAACACCGAATGCCCCACCTGGGCCAGGCACACTGCCTGGGTGAGGCCGACATAGCCGGTACCGAAAACCGTGACTTTCATCGTCCAGCTCCTTGATAGGAAAGCTGAAAAAAAATGTCACATTGTTGTGTAGGATTTGTTACCTGATGGATGAATTCAGCCGCTATGTGGTCGGGATCCCGCTGTGTATGGGGCAGAAGATCTAGACTTATCGAGTGCTCGCGATAATGTGCTGTAAGGCGGGCCCAACCCCTTGAACCGACCACCGCCTCCCCGGAGCGGAGTTCCCTCGCTGGCGATGGCCTTCTTGCAGAGGAGGGCAGGTCATGGACGAGGCAAGGCTTCACGATTTCATGGGCAAGCTGGTGGGCGACATGGGTGCAGCGGCGACCCTGGCCAATGTCATCCTGGGCGACGAACTGGGGTTGTACCGGGCCATGGCCGACAGCCAGCCGACCACCCCCGAAGCGCTGGCGCAGAAAACCGGCTGCCATCCACGGCTGGTGCGCGAATGGCTGAATGCCCAGGCCGCTTCGGGTTACATGGCGCACGACAAGGGCTTTTTCGTGCTGCCCGAAGAGCAAGCCATGGCCTTGGCGCTGGAGGATTCCCCGGCTTACATGGCCGGCGGTGCAGCAGTGATCGCCGCGCTGTTCCATGACAAGGACAAGCTGGTCGCAGCCATGCGTGGCGATGGCGGGCTGGCGTGGGGTGACCACCACCCGTGCATGTTCAGCGGTACCGAGCGGTTTTTCCGGCCGGGCTACCGTACATTTCTGGTAGCTGAGTGGTTGCCAGCGCTCGATGGTGTAGTGGCCAAACTACAGGCGGGCGCCAAGGTCGCTGATGTAGGGTGCGGGCATGGTGCCTCGACGCTGGTCATGGCTCAGGCGTTTCCAGCGTCGAGCTTTGTCGGCTACGACTACCACGGGCCTTCCATCACCACTGCCAACGCGCGTGCGCGTGAGGCGGAGCTGGCGGAGCGGGTGAGCTTTCAGCAGGCCAGCGCGAAGGACTACCCGGGGCATGACCATGACCTGGTGTGCTTCTTTGATTGCCTGCACGACATGGGCGACCCGGTGGGGGCAGCCAGGCATGCCTATCGTGCGCTGAAGGCCGACGGCACGGTCATGCTGGTAGAACCTTATGCCGAGGATTCGCTGGAGGGTAACCTGACGCCGGTCGGGCGCTTGTTCTATGCAGCGTCGACGTTTATCTGCACGCCAAACTCTTTGTCGCAAGAAGTTGGGCTGGGACTGGGCGCTCAAGCCGGAGAGGCGCGGTTGCGGGCGGTGTTCGAGGAAGCTGGTTTCAGTTGCTTCCGGCGGGCGACGCAAACGCCATTCAACCTGATCCTGGAGGCCCGCAAGTAAGGTGTAGGTCAGGCCTGCAAAAGCAAAAGGGGCGCCATGTGGCGCCCCTTCTGTTTGTTACTTAGGCTTCAGCGTCCCAAGGACGATCGCCTTTTTCATCTTTGACGCGGGTTGGCAGGCCCATCACGTCCAGCGCCTTGAGGAACGGCTCGGCTGGCAGCTCCTCAACGTTGACCATGCGCTTGGCATCCCATTCGCCACGGGCAACCAGCAGGGCGGCAGCCACTGGCGGTACACCGGCGGTGTAGGAAATACCCTGGCTGTCGGTCTCGGCGTAGGCTTCTTCGTGGTCAGCCACGTTGTAGATGAAGACTTCGCGCGGCTGGCCATCCTTGGTGCCCTTGACCAGGTCACCGATGCAGGTCTTGCCGGTGTAGCCAGGGGCCAGCGAGGCCGGGTCTGGCAGCACGGCCTTGACCACTTTCAGCGGTACCACTTCCAGGCCTTCGGCGGTTTTTACCGGTTGCTCGCTGAGCAGGCCCAGGTTTTTCAGCACGGTGAACACATTGATGTAGTGCTCGCCGAAGCTCATCCAGAAACGCACGTTCGGCACGTTGAGGTTCTTCGAAATCGAGTGAACTTCGTCGTGGCCGGTCAGGTACAGGTTTTGCGAACCTACCACAGGCAGGTCGTCGGTACGCTTGACCTCGAACATGGTGTTGCTGGTCCACTGGCTGTTCTGCCAGCTCCACACTTGCCCGGTAAACTCGCGGAAGTTGATTTCCGGGTCGAAGTTGGTGGCAAAGTACTTGCCATGTGAACCGGCATTGACGTCGAGAATGTCGATCGAATCAATGCTGTCGAAATACTGCTGCTGCGCCAGCTTGGCGTAGCTGTTTACCACACCCGGGTCGAAACCGACGCCGAGAATGGCTGTAATGTTCTTGGCCTGGCACTCTTCGAGGTGTTTCCACTCGTAGTTGCCGTACCACGGCGGGGTCTCGCAAATCTTGCCCGGCTCTTCGTGGATGGCGGTGTCCAGATAGGCGACACCGGTATCGATGCAGGCACGCAGCACCGACATGTTGAGGAAGGCGGAACCCACGTTGATCACGATCTGCGATTCGGTCTCGCGGATCAGTGCCTTGGTTGCCTCGACATCGAGGGCGTTGAGCGAGAAGGCCTGGATGTCGGCGGGTACCTTGAGGCTACCCTTGGCCTTGACGCTGTCGATGATGGCCTGGCATTTGGAGATGTTCCGTGACGCGATAGCGATACGACCCAGTTCGTCGTTATGCTGCGCGCACTTGTGGGCCACCACCTTGGCGACACCTCCTGCACCAATGATAAGAACGTTCTTCTTCAATTTACCTTTTGCTCCTTACTTGGAAAGCCAGTCTTACGACAGGCTGGAAACGTAGTCTTCGAAACCGAACTCGCGGACGACCTCGACGCTGCCGTCGAGTTGCTTGACCACGATGGATGGCATCTTCAGACCGTTGAACCAGTTTTTCTTGACCATGGTGTAACCCGCCGTGTCGATGAACGACAGGCGATCGCCAATGGCCAACGGGCGATCGAATTGGTACTCGCCAAAAATGTCACCGGCCAGGCACGACTTGCCGCAGACCATGTAGGTGTGCTCGCCGTCGTTGGGGGCCATCTTGGCATTGAGGCGGTAGATAAGCAGGTCGAGCAGGTGCGCTTCGATCGAGCTGTCGACCACGGCCAGGTGCTTGCCGTTGTACAAGGTGTCGAGCACGGTCACTTCCAGCGAGGCGCTGTTGGTGATGGCCGCTTCGCCCGGCTCCAGGTACACCTGTACGCCGTACTTTTCCGAGAAGGCTTTGAGGCGCGCGCAGAAGGCGTCTACCGCATAGTCTTCACCGGTGAAGTGGATACCGCCACCGAGGCTGACCCACTCGACCTTGTGCAGCAGGTGGCCGAAGCGCTCTTCGATGTGCGTGAGCATCTTGTCGAACAGGCCGAAGTCGCCGTTCTCGCAGTTGTTGTGGAACATGAAACCGGAGATCTGTTCGATCACCTGCTCGATCTTGGCAGGGTCCCACTCGCCCAGGCGGCTGAACGGACGGGCCGGGTCGGCCAGCAGGTAGTCGGAGCTGCTGACCTGCGGGTTGACGCGCAGGCCGCGCACTTTACCTTCGGACTGTTCGGCAAAGCGCTGCAGCTGGCCGATCGAGTTGAAGATGATCTTGTCGCAGTTCTCGAGCATTTCCTCGACCTCGTCATCGGCCCAGGCCACGCTGTAGGCGTGGGTTTCGCCGGCGAACTTCTGGCGGCCGAGCTTGAGCTCGAAGAGGGAGGACGAGGTAGTGCCGTCCATGTACTGCTGCATCAGGTCGAAGACCGACCAGGTAGCGAAGCACTTGAGGGCAAGCAGCGCCTTGGCACCGGAGTGTTCACGCACGTAGGCGATCTTCTCCATGTTGCTGAGCAGCTTGGTTTTATCGATGAGGTAGTACGGCGTCTTGATCATTTAAAGGCCCCCGGCCAGGCCGGCCAAAAAAAGGACACGCATTGTGCCTTCACTTGCCGCAGACCGAAAGGGTGCGATACGCATTTCGTCAGGGTTGACGCCGTTGCGAGGGCAATTTTCCGGTTGCGGCGGGCCTAGTAGATCAGGCGCATGTGACTGTCGTAATCACTACCGACAGGTGGCAGCGTCAATCGGCGTGTTGCAACCACGCCTGAATTTGCTCAAGCGTTGCCGTAGCGCCACCACAAACCACCACCAGCACATTGTGGTATTGCGCCAGGGCGCCCGGCGTATACGCCAATGCCAGCGCCGCCCCACACGCGGGCTCGACCAGCACGCGGTGGTCCAGCAGGAACCGTTCACAGGCTTGCAGCGCCGCGCGATCGCTGACCAGGTGGCTGTGCACCGGGTGTTGCTGTGTGCAGGCCAGCGCCTGATCGGCGACCCGCTTTGCTCCCAGCGACGTCGCCACCGAGGCGATGCGCTCCAGCTCGACCGAATGCCCCGCCTGCATGGCCGCATGCAGCGATGCGGCGCCGTGGGTTTCCACCGCCAGCACCGGTACATCACCCCAGCCATTGCGCTGCAACCCCTCGACCACACCGCTGAGTAACCCGCCACCGCCTACCGACAACACGACGGCGTCCGGTTTCACGCCTGCTTGGGCCACTTCATCGATCAGGCTGGCATGCCCGGCCCACAGCAGCGGGTCGTCAAACGGGTGGATGAACGCATCATCCGGCCCTACCAGGGTCTGCGCCAGGGCGTTGGCCTCTTGCCAGGAGCTGCCATGCACCACCACGTTGGCGTTTTCCAGGCGCAGCAGCTCCTTGGCCCGCTCGGTGGTGGTTTCGGGAACGACCACTGTCACTGGTACACCCAGCTTGCGGCCCGCATAGGCCACCGCCAGGCCGGCGTTGCCGCCCGAGGATGAGATGAACTGCCGGGCACCACGGGCTTGATGCACTTCGCAGGCGTGGCCCACCCCGCGCAGCTTGAACGACCCGCAAGGCTGCAGGGCATCGAGCTTGAGCCAGATGTTTCGGCCCGCGGCCAACGACAGCGCGCGGGATTCGATCAGGGGGGTGTGAATATGCAAGGTCATTGGCTGGCTCCGCGCAATTGTTCTAGGTAGTTGTAAATGGTGTACCGGGTTACGCCGAGCGCACTGGCGGCCTTTTCCACGCCGCCTTTGACGATGAACAGGCCGCGCTCCTGCATGACCCGTACGGCCTCGACCTTGGCCTGTTTGTTCATCCGCCCCTGGCCGCTGCGTTGCAGTGAAGCCTGGATGATCTCGCTCATCAGCAGCTCCATGTCGGCGGGCTCACTGACGGCAGGCGTGGCGCCCAACGGTTGGAAGTGCTGGAGAAAGCTCATGGCGGCGTCCAGGCCGGTGACGTCGGTGTTGACGCAGAGGCTGGCGAAGGGGTGGCCGGTGCTGTCGCGAAAGATAGCGGTGGCGCTGCGCAGGGTGCGGCCCTTGAGGGTGGTGGGGTAGTCGGGCAGTACCACCGGTTCACTGCCGTGCTGGTCGGCTGAGGCCTGCATCAGTGCCTTGAAGCCTTGGTCCTGCTCCGGGGCGGCGAGGATCGGGCTGCCGACGCTGCGGCCGGAAAGGTGGCCGTTGACGATCGCCACCACGGAATGCTCAGGGTGATCCAGGTCATGCAGGAGGATTTCCATGTTGCGTGCGGCAACGCTACCCAGGGCCTGGATGGCGGCCTTGAGTACGGTAAGGGTGAGGTGGCGTTCTTCGCTGGGGGAGATGGGCATGGTAGATCGCACAATTCAACTTTTTGTGTATTTTTACACATTAAGTTGAATTGTGCGATCTTCGCTGCCCTTGCTGGCCTCATCGCCGGCAAGCCAGCTCCCACAGAAAAACCACAGTATTCAGCACTTGTGCAGTACCTGTGGGAGCTGGCTTGCCGGCGATGGGCTGCAAGGCAGCCCCAATAATCAGCCCAGGGCCGGGGTGCGCGGCGGGATCATCCGGCGCGAGCCGGTGGCCTCGAAGGCGGCACCAAAACTCAACAGCGCATTGTCGCTATAGGCGCGCCCGGCAAAGGTCAGCCCCACCGGCATGCCGATGTCGGCCATCACGCCCATTGGCACGGTAACGGTCGGCACGCCCAGGTGGCGGATCGCCAGGTTGCCGTTGGCCACCCAGATACCGTTGCTCCAGGCGATGTCTGCCGATGCCGGGTTGACGTCGGCATCGGCCGGGCCCACATCGGCCACGGTCGGGAACAGCACCGCGTCCAGGCCCAGGTTGTCCATCCAGTCTTCCAGGTCCAGTTTGCGGGTGTGCTCCAGGCCGCGCAGGCCATCAGGCACGGTCTCGATCTGGTCCCAGGCCTTCAGCCCGCGCTTGGCCATGTTGACGTACTCGTCCATGCCCGCGGCCAAGTCGTCCTCACGGTTGGGCAGGGTGCCCGGGTCGTGCGGGAAGATCTGCGGGCCATCGACATCGGCCAGGCGGTTGAGCTTGGGGTCGTCGTTGGCTTGCAGGAAGTCGTCAAACGCCCAGCCCGACAGCTTCCCACAGTTCGTCATGCAGGAACTCTTTGCTAACGATGCCACGGTTGTAAACGGTCGGTGCGCCCGGGCGGTCGCCCTCGCAGTTGGACACCAATGGGAAGTCCACTTCCAGCACTTCGGCGCCGGCCGCTTCCAGTGCCAGGCGTGCCTGTTGCCACAAGTCGATCACAGTGGCGCGGGTGTTGATGCGTTGGCCAGTCGGGCCACCGATGCCTGGTTTTTCCGAGGTGCCCGCTTCGGCATCGGCATTGATGTACATGCGCGGCACGCCAAAGCGCTTGCCTTTCAGTGCACTGGCATCCACTGCCAGGTCAAGGTAAGAAGCAGGGCGCACAGCCGATGCCGCAGGGATCGGCACCCAAGGCTGCAAGCGCCACAGGTCGCCGCGCTTGTCAGCATCGTCGGCGACCACTACATCGAGGATTTCCAGCAGGTCGGCCATGGTACGGGCGTAAGGCACCACCACGTCCATGGTCGGGGTCAACGGCCAGTTACCGCGCACCGAAATCACGCCGCGTGATGGGGTATAGGCGCACAAGCCATTGTTGGATGCCGGGCCACGGCCGCTGGACCAGGTTTCCTCGGCCAGGCCGAAGGCACTGAAGCTGGCAGCGGTAGCGGTGCCGGCACCGTTGGACGAGCCCGAGGCGAACGGCGCAGTCAGGAAGTTGGCGTTGTACGGGCTTTCGGCGCGGCCATACACGCCGCGCTGCATGCCACCGTTGGCCATGGGCGGCATGTTGGTCTTGCCCAGGCATACCGCACCCGCAGCGCGCAGGCGCTCGATGGTGAAGGCGTCGCGCTGGGCGACCAGGTCCTTGAAGGCAGGGCTGCCGGAAGCGGCGGTCAGACCTTTGACCAGGTAGCTGTCCTTGGCGGTGTAGGGGATGCCATCCAGCGGGCTAAGGACTTGGCCTTGGGCGCGGCGGGCGTCGGAGGCCTCGGCTTCTTTCAGCGCTTCTGGGTTGCGTACCACGACAGCGTTAAGGGCGGTGGCGGTGTCAGCGCCATCATAGGCGTCGATACGCGCCAGGTAGGCCTTGACCAGCTCGACCGCCGTCGTGCGGCCCGACTCGAGCGCGTCGCGCAGCTCGGCAATGGAAACCTCGGTTACCTCGATCATGCGTTCACCAAAAAAATGTGCAGGTGGGGGCTAATGCGAGGAGTGTACAAGAAGGGCTTGGCGGACGCAGGTTTGCGCGGGGGCAAATGGTTTTATGCAGGCGGGCATTGTCGGGGTCGCACAGCGACCCCGGTTAACCCTCAAGCCAGGTCCTGCGCCGCATGCCGCTCCGGCACCTGGCTGGCCTCATCACCCCAGGTACGGTTTACCCGGGTACCGTGCTGCACTGCAGGGCGCAGGGCAATTTCCTCGGCCCAGCGTTGCACGTTGGGGTATTCGTCTACCGCCAGGAACTCTGCCGCGCCATACAAGTTGCCGCGCACCAACTGGCCATACCACGGCCACACGGCAATATCGGCAATGCTGTACTCATCACCGCCCAGATAGCGGCTTTCGGCCAGGCGACGGTCGAGCACATCCAGTTGGCGCTTGGCCTCCATGGTGAAGCGGTTGATGGCGTATTCGAATTTTTCCGGGGCGTACACGTAGAAGTGACCAAAGCCACCGCCCAGGTAAGGCGCTGCGCCCATCTGCCAGAACAGCCAGTTCAGGCTCTCGGTACGTGCAGCTGGCGATTTTGGCAGCAGCGCGCTGAACTTGTCCGCCAGGTACAGCAGGATCGAACCCGACTCGAATACTCGCACAGGCGGCTCGACGCTGCGATCGAGCAGGGCAGGGATCTTCGAGTTGGGGTTGACCTGGACAAAGCCACTTGAAAACTGGTCGCCCTCGCCAATGCGGATCAGCCAGGCATCGTACTCGGCTCCGGTATGGCCCAAGGCAAGCAGCTCTTCAAGGGCAATGGTGACTTTGACGCCATTGGGTGTGGCCAGGGAATACAGCTGCAGCGGGTGCTTGCCCAGCGGCAGGTCCTTGTCGTGCGTCGGGCCGGCAACCGGGCGGTTGATGCTGGCGAACTGGCCGCCGGACGCTGCTTCGTTGCGCCAGACCTTCGGTGGCACATAGGCGGGCTTGCTCATGCATGAATCTCCTTCATTGGCGCGAAACGGTCACGTAAAGACGTGGACCTGTATCTATGCCACGGGTTCGGCGCCATGCGCAAATGCATAGGGTGCACGCGCAACCTGCATAATGATGGTTTCATCCAGTTTTCATCTGGCGCGGGCCAGGCCGGCCCTATGCTGGGCTATCTCTTCGCCCCGCAAGGAATCGCCGGCCGATGACTATTCCCCGCTGCTTGTTGGCGCTGGTCTTGCTCGGTGGCCTGCTGGCCCATGCCGAGGCTGAGCCGTGGGTTGCCGGCCTGCACCACATGACGTTGGCCGATCCGGTCGACAGCCGGCCGATGCAAGCGCTGGCGTTTTACCCAGCCACTGGTAAAACCCGTCACAGCCGTATAGACGGCTATCCAGTCGACGTGGCTGAAGATGCGCCCGTCGCCATGGGCCGGTTCCCGTTGTTGGTCCTGTCCCACGGCAATACCGGCAGCCCATTGGCGCTGCATTACCTGGCCACCTCGTTGGCGCGGCGAGGCTTTGTGGTTGTGGCAGTCGTGCACCCCGGGGACAACGCTCGTGACCATAGCCGTCTGGGCACCCTGAGCAACCTTTATGGCCGGCCGCTGCAAGTCAGCGCCGCCATTACCGCAGCCCGTGATGATGCATTGGTCGGGCCTTACCTGGACGAAGGCAAAGTGGGGGTGATCGGTTATTCGGCCGGTGGCGAAACCGCTTTGATCCTTTCTGGCGCGCGCCCGGACCTGGACCGGCTGCGCCAGTACTGCCTGGAGCGCCCGAACGACGCCGACGCCTGCAAAACCCACGGTATCTTGATTGCCGACCGCAGCGAACTGGCGCCGCAGGCTGACCAGCGGGTGGGGGCGGTGATGCTGATGGCGCCGCTGAGCCTGCTGTTCGGGCGCCATGCCTTGGCCGGGGTACAGGTGCCAGCCCTGATCTACAGCGGTGACAGTGACCAACTGGTAGCGGTGGACCGCAATGCCGAAGCCCTGGCCCGCAAGCTGCCGGTCACGCCCGATTACCGCCTACTGGCAGGCGCGGGCCACTTTGTGTTCATGGCCCATTGTGATGCCGAGCAATACGCGCGGATGCCGGCGCTGTGCAAAGATGCCGAGGGCGTGGATCGGCGCCATATCCATCATTCGCTGGCGCGTGAAACAGCGGCGTTCTTTAGCCAAGCGCTGGGCGCGCCGCAACTGGTCGAGCGGTCAGCCGCTGCGAGCACGCCGCGACAGCAACAGCGTTAAGCCTACCCCGGCCAAAGCGAGCAGTGCCGCCACGCAGAAGATCGAGGCATAGCCCAGGTGCACGGCTACTGCGCCCATCACCGGCCCGGCGATAGCCAAGGCCATATCGAAGAACACCGCATAGGCCCCCAAGCCCGCGCCGCTGCTACTGCTGGGAACCTGCTTGATTGCCTCGACGCCCAGCGCCGGGTACACCAGCGATAGCCCGAAACCGGTAAGCCCTGCGCCAAACAGTGCCCAGGCCGGCGAAGGCGCCAGCCACAGCAAGCCCAGGCCAAGCACTTCGGTGGCCATGCAGGCGACCGCCACGTTGTAGCCACCAAAGCGATTGACGGCATTGACGAACAGCAGCCGCGAAATGATGAAGCACACACCAAACGCACTCAGGCACCAGGCAGCGCCGGCCCAGCCGCGCTCCAGGTAGTACAGGGTGACGAAGGTGGTCAGGGTGCCATAGCCGATCGAGGCCAGGGTAAGGCCCAGGCCGCAAGGGGCAACACGACCGAACGCAGACCAGAAGGGTAGGCGCTCACCGCGCACAACTACCACGTCAGGCCGTTTGCGCAGTACCAGCAGGGCGATAACCGCCAATACCAGCAATGCCGGCCCCAGCACGCTGAAATCCAGCCCATCCACGGCCACTACGCCCAATGGGGCGCCAATTGCGATGGCGCCATACGAGGCAATACCGTTCCACGAGATCACCCTGGCGGTGTGTTCGGGGCCGACCTGGCTGATGCCCCTGCTCAAGGTGGCTACACCGATCAGCCCTTGGGCGATACCCAGCAGCAAACGGCCCGCTAGTAACAGCGCCAGGCTCAGCAGTGGCAGTGTCAGGGTCCAGGCCGACAGGAGGGTCAGCACGCCACAGCCCGCTATGCCCAGCAGACCGAAGCGGATGGCCTGTTTGCCTCCAAGTGTGTCTGCAACGCGCCCGGCGAACGGGCGGCTCAGGAGGGTGGCCAGGTATTGCAGGCCGATGGTCACGCCGGCAATCACTGCGCCAAAGCCCAGCTGGTCGTGCACGTAGCTGGGGAGCACCGCAATCGGCAGGCCGATACACAGGAAGGCAATAAAGGTATAGAAGACGATCGACAGGATCTGCAGGGTGATGTGCAGGGTATTGGTGGGGGCGGGTTGTTGCGCGGTCATGGGCTCTTTCGCGGGTGGGCGGTTTGGCGTGAACCCATGATGGCGGTTACCTCAAGGAAATGAAAGCAGGCTAACGAATTAATCGGCGGACAGTGCCACGCTGTGGGATCCGCAGTGGATACATCACGGCTTAACCCACGCCCACAGGTTTCGGTGCTGGCTGCAAGCCCGGCACCTGACCTGGGCGCGGGCTTGCGGGTGACAAGGCCAGATCGGCTGGCTTGCTACCCCCGAGCAAACTCGGCCAACTTCTCACCGTCCAGCCGGTAGCGCACCCACTCATCTTGCGCCTCGGCCCCAAGCTTTTGGTAAAACCCTATCGCCGGCGCGTTCCAGTCCAGCACGCTCCATTCCAGCCGCCCGCAGTTGTTCGCGACTGCTTCGCGGGCGATGTGACGCAGCAATTGCCGTCCGGCGCCGTCGCCGCGCTGTTCTGGCGTCACATACAGGTCTTCGAGGTAAATGCCGTTGCGCCCCAGCCAAGTCGAGTAGCTGTAGAAGTACACGGCAAAACCGACGGCCCGGCCATCGCGTTCGCACATCAGGCTACGCACCGTGCTGCCCTCGTCAAACAGGCTGTGCTCGATGTCGGCAAGGGTGGCAACCACCTCGTGGCGGGCGCGCTCGTACTCGGCCAACTCAGTGATAAAGGCCAGGATCTGCTCGGCATCGGTGCGGACGGCTGGGCGAATGGTGAGGCTCATGGTGACGGCTTCCTTGATCCGGGTTGGCGGTACAGTGAGGTGTATCCACGTAATTTAAGGTAACTGTACCGGTCGCAGGAGAGAGCGACTCCGTTAGTGTGACAGCACCTATAACGAAAGTGGAATGCCCGCCATGCTTGCCTCTGCCGACCTGCTGACCGCCTTCGTGCTGTTTGCCTTTGTGTCTTCCATCACCCCCGGCCCCAACAACACCATGTTGCTGGCCTCGGGGGTGAACTTCGGTGTGCGCCGCTCCATCCCACATGCCCTGGGGATCAGCGTCGGTTTCATGGTGATGGTGCTGGCCGTTGGGCTGGGCCTGGGTGAGGTGTTCAAGGCCTGGCCGCCGCTGTACACAGTACTGCGCTACACCGGCGCTGCCTACCTGTTGTACCTGGCGTGGAAGATCGCAACGTCCGGGCCGGTCGGCTCCGCGTCGTCCAGCGCCCGCAAGCCGCTGGGCTTCTGGGGCGCAGCAGCGTTTCAGTGGGTCAACCCCAAGGCCTGGGTGATGGCGGTGGGGGCGATCACTACCTACACGCCGGCACAAGGCTATGTCACCAACGTGATCGTCATCGCCGCCTTGTTCGCCTTGGTCAACCTGCCCAGTGTCGGTGTGTGGGTGATGTTTGGCAGTGCCCTGCGCAACTTGCTGCAGAACCCGCGCTGGCTGATGCTGTTCAATGTCCTGATGGCCTTGTTGCTGGTGATTTCTCTGTACCCTCTGTTGTTTGTAGAATCAGCTTTTTCCTAGCCTTATGAGTAAAAAAGCTGATGCAGTTGATTCCTTGGTCCTACGAATGCACCGAAGGCTTCACTCTGCGTGGCTGGCAAACCCCGGGCAGCGGTAAGCCGTTGCTGCATTTCTTGCATGGCAACGGCTTCTGTTGCCTGGCCTACCAGCCATTGCTGATGCAGCTGGGCGAACATTTCGACCTGTGGCTTTGCGACGTTCAGGGGCATGGCGACAGTGATCATGGCGGAGTGTTTCGGGGGTGGAACCGTACTGCCGAGCTGGCAGTGGAAGCCTTTCAGGCCGGGCGTGGCGAGTACGGTGATGTGCCGCGGTTTGCCTTGGGGCACAGCTTTGGCGGCGTGCTTACAGGTCTGATCCTGGCCGGTGAACCTGAGCTTTTCGAGCGTGCCGTGCTGCTTGACCCCGTTTTGTTCAGCCGTCGCATGCTGGGCGTAATGGGCGCGGCAGCACTGGTTGGCCTGCACCAGCGTCATGCGTTGGCCCGCAAGGCTGCCAACCGACGCAGCCACTGGCCTGATCGCGAGGCAGCGCTGGCCTCGCTGCAAGGGCGGGGCATCTTCAAGGGCTGGACCGATGCGGCGTTGCAGGCCTATGTTGAACATGCCATTGGCGATTGCGGTGACGCAGTAGTGCTCAAATGCCGGCCCAGCCGGGAAGTGGAAATTTTCAGTTCATTCCCCAAGCGCATGTGGGCGCGCCTTGCAGCGATCAGCACACCGACACGGATATTGTATGGCGAGCAAACTTACCCCTTCGTGCCTCATTCGGTTAGCCGCCTGGCGACGCTCAACCAACATGTGACTGCCCGGCAGGTTGCCGGTGGGCACTGTTTCATGCAGGAAGACCCGGCCATGGCGGCCGAGCAGGTGCTTGCTTTCTTGCAGCGCTAATTGTTCTACAGGTGGAACGATGCATGCCGTTTTAGCTGTCTAGCGCCTGATTGGTGTCATTGATAAGGTTATCCCAGCCAAGAGAGGAGCCTTCTCATGAAAAACATTCTGGGTATTCATCGCAGCCCCCACGCCCACTGGGTGGGTGATGGCTTTCCCGTGCGCAGCCTGTTCACCTACGACAACCTGGCCAGCCGGATCAGCCCGTTCCTGCTGCTGGATTACGCTGGCCCCCATGACTTCACCCCAACCACTGCGCGGCGCGGCGTTGGTCAGCACCCGCACCGTGGCTTCGAGACCGTGACCATCGTCTACCAGGGCGAACTGGAGCACCGTGACTCCACGGGCGCAGGCGGCCTGATCGGGCCAGGTGATGTGCAGTGGATGACCGCCGCCAACGGCATCATCCATGAAGAGTTCCATTCCCCAGGCTTTGCCCGCAGTGGCGGTACGCTGGAAATGGTCCAGCTGTGGGTGAACCTGCCGGCACGGGACAAACGTGCGGCGGCGGGTTATCAGACGCTGCTGGCCAGCGACATCCCGGTGGTGGCGCTGGAAGGGGATGCCGGTAGCTTGCGGGTGATTGCCGGTGACTATCGTGGCCACGCAGGGCCTGCCCAGACCTTTACCGCGATGGATGTGTGGGATTTGCGGTTGAACGCTGGCGCAGCCTTGCAGCTGCCGGTAGCGGTGGGGCGTAACGCGGCACTGGTGGTATTGCGCGGTAACGTGCGAATCAACGGCCAGCGTGAAGCAGGCCCGTCCAGCCTGGTGCTGCTTGACCGGGAGGGTGAGGATGTCGCTGTCGAGGCGCTGGAGGGTGCAAGCGTGCTGCTGCTCAGCGGTGAGCCGATCGATGAGCCGATTGTCGGCTATGGCCCGTTCGTGATGAATAGCCAGGCGGAGATCGCCGAGTCATTCGATGACTTCCATGCCGGGCGGTTTGGGCAGATGCAAGATGAGTGGGAAGGGGCTCAGCACTGAGCCTTGCCTGAAAGCTGGGGGCTGCTTCGCACCCCCGGCATTCTTGAACATGGATTGGCCCCCTGGGTTTTGGCATGATCTGCCCATGCCAAAACTCACACCCCAGCACGCCGTCCGCCGATCATTGCCCACCCCCGGCCAACACACCCTTTGGCTGCGCTACTGTGCCCCTTATCACTGGCCCTCGACCTTGGGCTTCCTGACTGCCCGCTGCATCCCCGGTATTGAGACCTGCCTCGACGGCACCTATCGCCGCACCCTGGTTATTGCCGGCCACCAAGCTGTCTTGCACGCCACCCCCTTGCGCAACCAGTTGCGCGTTCACCTCCAAGGCGTTCCCTCAACTGCATTGCCCGGCCTGATCGCCAGGCTAAGGCGGTTCTTCGACCTTGACGCCGACCCTGCGCACATCGCGGCCGAGTTATCCCGCGACCCCTTGATGGGCCGTTTGCTACGAGAGCGCCCAGGCCTGCGCGTGCCGCAAGGCTGGGACGCTTGCGAGCAAGCCATGCGGACCGTGCTGGGCCAGCAGATCAGCGTGGCCGGCGCCATAACCCTGGCCGGCCGCCTGGTGCAACGTCACGGTGCGCCGCTGCGCTTGTCGGCACCAGGCCTTAGCCACGTATTCCCGACTTTGGCGGCATTGGCGAATGCGCAGTTCGAAGACATGGGCATGCCGCGAGCGCGCGCCACCACCCTCGGCACCCTCGCTAACGCCTTGCTGGCCGACCCCGGGTTGCTGCGTCGCAGCCAAGCCCTGGATGAGCTCGTGCGTAAGCTGTGCCGACTAAAAGGCATCGGGCCGTGGAGTGCGCACTACCTGGCTCTGCGCCAGGCCGGCGCTGCTGATGCTTTGCCGTTGGGCGACGTGGCTTTGGTCAAGGCGCTGCGCTTGCTTGAGGGCAATGACGTGCAACTGGCCGAACGGGCGCTGGCCTGGCGACCGTGGCGGGCCTATGCGGCGCAGCACCTGTGGGCATCGCTGGGGCCGGCAGGCACCGCTCGTCGTTAAGTCGGCCATTGCATTCGAACACTCGGCCCGGGTGCGCAATCTTCCACTAAGGTGCTAAAGGATTCCCCGCTTCATCATTGCCCCGGCGCATGGACGCCTGCCCGGGCATGCGCAATATCAATTGGCGCCCCGCCCGATAAAGGCGTACTCACACACAACAGGCCATCGCACAGAGAGGGTCGTACCATGTCGTTGATAGGAGTTTCGATGCTGGAAATGCGGCAGATGATCGAGCAAGCCTGCTTGCCTGACCGCTGTGAAGTCAGCTGCCTGGATGGCACCAACCTGACCATCCGCCTGGGTCAGGGTCAGAGTCTCGACGAGGGCGTGACCCTGAACGGGGTGCCGCTGCAAAGCCTCAACAGCTGCCGTGATCTTGTCCACCTGGTGGGGCAGCTGCACGCGCTGCGTGACAGCCGCCCGGCGCGATTCAGGTCGATTGCCTGAGTGCGCCAACGTGCCCTGGCCAGCTTGAGCTGGCCGGGTGTACGTGCTTCAGCCAAGCCCCCCAACCGACTTACTGCAGCTCCAGCAACAGGTTCAAGCCACCATCACCGCACTTGCCTTGGTCACGCACAACGCCGTGGTAGCTTCGCCCGTCCCAGACGAACGCTACGCTGTGGGCGCGGTCGACTTTGTCTGGCAGTGGCGGGCAGATATGCAGGCGCAACGCAGGCCGGCCTTGCAGGTTGAGGGCAGCGAGCTGGCACTGGCACTGCACGCTCTGTGCAACCGGGCCGAAGAAGGTATCGCGCACGTAATCGAGTTGCAGAGAGGCATTCGGCGCACGACCGGGCATTTTCATCGGTGCATGGCACTGTAGTGTGAAGGCACGGGATGCGGCGTATAGGGCATGGCAGGCTCCAGGGTTTGATAACACGGCTTATCGTTTGAAGCTTGCCAGGCCAAGATGTTCAATGTGTTTCATGCACGTTCATCTTGAGAGTGGCTGCCACCCGCCTTGCGCAAGGTCAGGTTGATTCGCCGCTCGCCCATGCGCGGATGCACACCGGGTTTGATAGGCAGCACGCCATGAAAGCGCAAGCGGTCTTCACCGCCCCAGACCAACACATCGCCGTGGCTTAGCGGAATGCGCCGGGTCTTGTCGGCACGCTCCAAGCCGCCGAACAGGAACACCGCCGGCAGGCCCAGCGACACTGAAACGATCGGCTGGTCGAAGTCCTGCTCGTCGCGGTCTTGGTGCAGGCTCAGGCGTGTGCCTGGCAGGTAATGGTTGACCAGGCAGGCATCCGGTACGAAACCCTGAAAGCCGGCCATGGCCGCAGCGCGGGTGGCGAGGGCCAGCAAAACCGGGGGCAGGGCGGGCCAAGGCTTGCCGCTAAGCGGGTCGCTGGAGGTGTAGCGGTAACCGTGTTCGTCACTTACCCAACCCAGCGTGCCGCAATTGGTCAGGCCTACCGCCATGCGCAGGCCGCCCGGCGTGTGCATGTGCCGAAAGGGCGCGGCGCGCAGCACCGGGCGCAGGGCATCTAGCAGCGCCTCGGTTTCGGGCAGGGCGAAGCCGGGCAGCAGCACGGTGTGGTTAGCCAGGCGCTGCGGCTGGTGGCCGAACAGGTCGAGGTCGGACTGGATCATGGCACCGCACATGTTCGAGGGGTTGGATATTGTATCCCTGCAATTGCAATCCCTGTAGGAGCAGCCTTGTGCTGCGAAGAGGCCGGCATGCCTCCCGAAGGTGTACCGGTCCTGCAGGCCCTTTCGCAGCACAAGGCTGCTCCTACAGGGATTGCATATGCCGGGCAGAATGAGAAATCACATAGGGAGTGAGCAAAAAAGGAACCGCGGCACCAGGGAGAGGAGCACCGCGGTTCAAGGGGGAGAGGTTTACTTCTGGGTCACAGTGGCCATGTTCGCGCTGCCCAGCTGGGTGATGGTGGCGGTTTGGGCAATACCGCTCTGGTCGACGAACGCCTTGTTGCCCTGGCCTCCCTGGGTCACGTAGGCGACGTTGATGCTGTCAGTCTGTTTGATGGTGGCTTCGTTACCGCTACCGTACAGCTGGTTGGTATAGCTTTGGTTGCTGTAGCCGGACTGGTCCAGGGTGATGGAGTTGCCGGTGCCTTGGCTGTTGCCGTAGGCATAGTTGTCAGTCCCGCGCTGGTCGGCGATCAGGATGTTGTCAGTGCCGTTCTGCTCGAAGTACAGCTCGTTGTTGACGTCGTCCTGGTTGGTCTGCATCTGGTTGCCTTTACCCGTCTGGTTCAGCGTGGCCACCTGGTCCGCGCCCTTCTGGGTCAGGTTGACGCCGTTGCCATTGCCAGTCTGGTTGATGGTGGCGTTCTGGTTGGTGCCGAACTGGCCGCCCATCTTGGCGCCTTTCCAGTTGCTGGCAGTGATGCTGTTGCCATTGCCTTTGGTGTTGATGGTGAGGTTGAGGTGTTCACCATTCTGATAAGTGAAAAACAGGTTGTTGTTGCCGGTCTGGGTGATGGTGGCGGTCGCGTTGTTGGTCTCGAACTGGTCCGACCAACTGGCGTTGGCATTACCTTTTTGGGACAGGCTGACCTTGTTGCTGACGCCGAAGCTCTGGTCGATATAGCCTTCGTTCGACTGGCCGGTCTGGGCTACGGAGGCCTGGCTGCCGATCTGGTTGTCTTGCCACACCTCCACCGAGTTGCCGCCACCGTACTGGCCTATGCCAATGGTGCCACCGGTGCCCTCGCGCTGGTCGCCATAGGCCCAGTTGTCGTGGCCGTCCTGGTAGACCTGGATGTCGCCATCGACGTGGTTCAAGTGCTCGGCTGCGGCGTAGTTGTCCTGGCCGGTCTGGTTGACGGTACTGCGGTTGTTGCTACCACCGAAGGTCTGCTCGATAAAGGCCTCGTTGCGTTGGCCAGATTGCCAGGTGGTGGCTTTGCTGCCTTCCTGGCTGTCCTGCCACACGGTGGATTTGTTGCCGACACCTTGCTGGGTTTGCAGCGATTCGTTGTTCAGCCCCACCGACTGGCTGGCGAAGGCGTCGTTGAAGCTGCCCCCTGCCTGCTGGGTGATCTTGCTGCCGTTCTCGAACAGTTGCTCGGCGTAGCCGGCGTTGTACTGGCCGGTGGCGCTCTGCTTGATTTCGCTGGTGCTTTCGGTCTGCACGGCGAGGTGATTGTGGCCCTTGCCGGTCTGGTTCTGGGTGGCCGAGGCGAAGGATGCCTGGGTCTGGGTGACTTCGGCGATGTTTTCCTTGCCGTCCTGGGTCTGGGACGAGGTGCTGTCAGCAGCCATGGCCTGACCTGCGAGGGCCAGGACGATAGCGGCACTTAAAGGGGCGAGCTTGTACATGGTGGTGCCTCCAGGTCTATCGGTATTGGGTGATCTGAACATGCTGGCCATTGCCGGTCTGGGTCACGGAGCTGTTGAGGCCCGAGCCGGACTGCACGATGCTGGCGCTGTTGTCGTTGCCGATCTGCTCGATGGCTGCGCTGTTGCTGGTGCCGCTCTGGCGAATCGACGCGCTGTTGCCATTTCCCTGTTGGCTGATGATGGCCATCAGGTCACTGCCTTCCTGCAAGATGTACGCTTCCTGCGCACCGCCAGACTGGACAATGCGGCCCAGCAGGGCCTGACCGTTCTGGTCGAGGGCGGCGCGGTTGCCCGACCCCTGCTGTTCGATCACCGCAGCCTGGCCGGCACCGACCGGTAGCAGGCGGATGATCACCGGTTCGCCGAGGTCGTTGCCGGGCGCGAGGTCGGCATTGTCCATCAGGTCGTCGGCCCAACTGGCCTGGCCCGCCAGGGCCAGGCAGAACAGCAGTGGATACAGGCGTTTCATGGCGTTACCCCGCCTTTACTGCACAACCACGTTGACGGTGCGGGTGGTACCCGGGCTGGTGGTGATGGTTGCCGTCGGCGCGGCGGTCGGGATTACAGTGGTGCTGTTGCTGACTGCCAGGCGCCAGCGGCCGTTCACCGGTACGGTGGCGGTGCCCAGTGTCTGCACCCCGGTGGTGGTGGTGACCCGGACAGTGACAACGTTGCCCGTGGTTACCGACGATGTACCGCTGATGTCCCAGTTGTAACGGTTGTTGGAACGCGCCGTGACGGTGGCTGCCGTGACCGCGAAGGTTTCGGCGGCGGGCCTTGGCGACACATTGACGGTGACCGTACCCGGGGTGGACAGCGCGCCCAGCGAGTCACGTGCCTGGTAGGTGAAGGTGGTGGTGAAGGCCGCCGTTACCGTCGCTGGCGGGGTATAGATCACAGTGGTGCCGTCGGTGCTGACTGTGCCCCGGCCGGCAGCCGGCTGGGTGACGGCGGCAACGGCCAGCGGCAGGTTGCCTTCCGGATCGGTGTCGTTGGCCAAAACGTTGATGGTCAATGGCACGCCCAGGGTGGCGACGGTTTCCGGGTTGGCGGTCGGTGCCTGGTTAGGCGCGACGTTGATGGTGACCGTGGCCGGTTCCGACTTCAGGCCTTTGGAGTCCACCGCCCGGTAGCTGAAGGTGGCCACCAGCGGTTGAGTGGCCCCGGCTGGCGGGGTGTAGGTGACCGAGGTGGTACCGTTGAGCACCACACCGCCCAGGCCGGTACCCGGCTGGGTGAGGTCACTGATGGTTAACGGCACATTGCCGTCCGGATCGCTGTCGTTTTGCAGCAGGTTGAGGGTGATCGGCACACCCACACTGGTGCTGCCGACATCGGCCTGGGCCAGTGGTGGCTGGTTGGCCGCCTCGACGGGGGCGTTGCCGACCACCAGGACCGGCTCCACGTCGCTGCCCCCATGGGCAGACTTGACCGTGACGGTGGCTGGCGGTTGTGTAACGTCGTTGACGGTGATGCTTTGCAGCGTGCCCGACTTCGACATGCGACCGTAGCCTTGAGCGAGCATGTCCGGGATAGCGACCTCGTCACTGGACCTGGCCTCGATCAGCAGGCGCTTGTTGGCCCAGTCATAACGCGCTGTGCTGACCTTCACCACGTCGGTCAGTTTGCTTGACAGCGCGGTCGGCTGGGTGCCGCCAGCACTGTTGCTGGCCGTGACCACCACCACCGCAGGAGGTGCTGTCTGGCCAAGTTGCTGGTGGAAGAACAGGCCGTTGTTGTCCGCCGTCAGGTTGAACTGGCAAGGGGAAGGGGGCGTGCCGATCAGTGCCAGGCCATTGCGCATGCACAAGCTGGCCTCTTTTGGCGCCTTGGCGAACACTTCCACACGGGTGCCGCTGCCGTTGCGCGAGTAGGTGGCGCGTTCCAGGGTGACCGGGGTTTGTGCGCGCTGGTCCAGCACCTTGCCCGAAACCGTGAACAGCGCGGTCTCGATGCGCCCGGGTGGGCCGTCGATACGGATGAAGTTGGTGTTGAACGGGCTGCCGACCACGGCTTCCGGGCGATTTGGGTCACCGATGAAAGTTTCGGTGGCGCCGGTGTCCGGGTTGACCTCGGTGTAAGGCCCGCCAACCCCGCGCAGCCATGGCCCGAGTGCGCCGTTGAGCGCCCCCGTGAAGTTCCCGGGGGCGCCGATGCCGATGTCGCGGGTGATGTTGATTGCGCGCCGGCCGGGTGTGGTGACGTTGACGGTTTCGACACCGTAGGGGTGCGTGATGGTGTAAACACCAGCACGGGGCACCGAGACACGGATACGGATGCGAGCAAAGCTTTGCTGGTCGCCGTCTACCGGGTTCTCGGCAGCAAAGGCTGCTTCAAGGCCAGCGACGTAGGCATCAAGCTCATAGCCGCTGTTACCGACGGCAGGGATAGTGGCTTCGGCCAGGAACCAGAACATTTCTGGCGGCCAGTTGTCGGGGAACACCAGCGGCAGGGCGTCGTCGTAGATACCCGGCTCAGGCAACAGGGTGCACATGTAGGACGGTGCGGCCGGGGTGCCGGGTACCCGGGTACTGGTGGCACGTGACTGGCACAGCTCCAGGGACTGGTTGAGGCTGTCCTTGTACCACATCGGGTAGCCCCCAGTGGCGAAGGTGTAGGGCCCCGGGTCGACATCAGACAACGCGGCAAAGGCGGCGCTGGTAACGGTAAGGGAAAAACCGGCGGCGAACAGCGCACGGCGCGACCAAGTGTTCATGCGGCCTCCTTGAAGGCTGAGCCTTTGTCTGTTCATGGCACCAGCACCACGTCTTCGGTGTCGCTACCGCCATTGGCGCTGGTGACCTGCACCTTGGCCGGCGGGATGGGCGACAGGGTCATGCTCAACGTTTTCACCGCGCCGGTGCCGCCAAGGTTGCCGATCAACGTGCCGTTGCCGGTATGTGCGGTAAGGACTGGCGGTGTGGTTTCGTCGCTGGTGCTGGCCACCAGGGTCAGCTCGCCGGTGGACAAGCGGTACTGGGCCTGGGTGATGGTGACCAGGTCGGTGAGTGGCACGTTGCTGGTGGTCAGGCTGCTGGTCGGGATTGCCACACTGTTGTCGGCGGTCAGCGTCACGATGGTCCCGGCCGCCGGGTTCAGGGCAGACTGGGCGTACCAGGCGCCAGTGCCGTTGGCCTCGGTCAGGTTCAGGTTGGGGGTCTGGCTGGTCAGGGTGACGCTGGCCGGAGGCGGCGGGGCCATCACGAAGATGTCCTGCTGGGCACGCAGGTCGCCATTCTCGGAATGCCGCGAGTAGGTGCTGCGCTGTGGCATCAGCGGGGTGGGCAGGGCCACGGTCGAGAGCTTGCCGGAGATGGCGAACAGCTCGGTGCGCAGGTCGATGCCACCAGGGCCTTCGATGCGTACGAAGTTGGTGTTGAACGGGCTGCCCGTTACCCGTTCTTCCAGGTTAGGGTCGCCGATGAAGCGTTCGTTGCCTTCGGTGTAGGGGCCGTTGACACTGCGCAGGAACGGCCCTACATCGCCCTTGAGTGCGCCGGTGAAGTCGCCTGCGCCGGCAATACCGATGTCGCGGGTCATGTTGATTGCCCGGCGCCCGGCGGCAGGGACATCGAACACCTCCACGCCGTAAGGGTGGGTGACCACGTAGGTGCCCGCGGTAGGCACGTCGACCCGGATGCGCACCCGGGCGAAGCTGACCTGGTCTCCCTCCACCGGTTCTTCGGCGGCGAATGCCGCTTCGATCGCGGTGCCGTAGCTGAGGTTGATGCCACGGGCGGCGTCGACGATGGCGGCGTCGGCGGTGAACCAGAACGCTTCGTCAGGGAAGTTGGTGGGGAAAACGATGGGTTGGGTATCGTCGAACACACCGGGCGTAGGCAGCAGCGTGCACATGTACGACGGTGCGCCGGGTGCGCCGGCAACCCTGGAGCTGACCGCCTTGGTCAGGCACAGGTCGAGGGTACGACCGTGACTGTCCTGGTACCAGGCGGGGAAGCCGCCGTTGGCGGGAACGTAAGCGCCTGGATCGACAGCATTCAAGGCAGCCTGCGCCGGGAGCTGGAGCATGCCGGCGAAAATCGCCACTGCCAGCGGGTGGGGTATCGGTCGGTGCATGAGTCTATTCCTCCTGCAAACGGGCCCATGGACTTGGGGCGTCTGGGAGGAGATCGGCAAGAGCCTGTGCCAAAAACTCAAAATTGTGCTGCAGGCCTTGTGGGGCAAGGGGGCGAGCCTTTCGGTGGACTGTCTTGCGAGCGACTGGCGGTGGGCTGCGTGCCCCCAAGGTTGGGGATTGGGGGCAGGTAATTCAAACCCAGTTTTCGAAGCAATTGCGGTTTTTGCTACATTGCACTGGCGGTCCATTCCCCAGCCGAGTCAAGTGATGCAACCCCTCGACCACCTTTCCCTGAACCTGTTCATCGTCGTCTGCGAAGAAGGCACCATCGCCCGCGCCGGTGAGCGCGCGTTCATGGCGCCGTCCGCTGTCAGCAAGCGTATTTCGGACATCGAGGCGCGCTTTGGCACCGCCTTGCTCAAACGCAGCAAGCGCGGTGTGGAGCCCACCCCGGCAGGGCTGGCGCTGCTGCGCCATGCCCGGGAAATGACCCGCGCCATGGAGCGCCTGGACAGCGAGCTGAGCGAATACGCCGAAGGCGCGCGCGGCCATGTGCGGGTGCTGGCCAATGTGTCGTCGATCATGGAGTTCCTGCCCGAAGAACTGTCGGCGTTCATGCTGGAAAATCCGCTGATCCAGGCCGATATCGAAGAACGCTTCAGCCCCGACGTCGTGCGCGGTGTAGCGGAGGGTAGCGCGGACCTTGGGGTTTGCCGCAAGTCCATGGCGGTGGGAGACCTGGAGTTTGTTCCTTATCGCCAGGATCACCTGGCCGTGGTGGTTGGTGCCGAACACCCGTTGGCCGAGCGTCGCCAGGTTGCCTTCGAAGAAACGCTGGAGTACGAACACTTGGGGCTTTCGGCTTTCGCTACCCTCAACAGCTTCATGCGCAAAAGTGCAGAACAGGCCGGCCGAGAGCTGCGTTTTCGCTCGTATGTATCGTCGTTCGACGCGGCATACCGCCTGGTGCAGTTCGGCCTGGGCCTGGCAGTGTTCCCGGAAGAGGCCGTGGCCCGCTATGCGGCGTTGTTCGACCTGCGGGTCATCCCGCTGACGGACGACTGGGCGCTTGGCGAGTTTGTCATCTGCATGCGCGACCGGCACACGCTGTCGCTGTCCGCACGGCGCCTGCTCGACCACCTGCTGCTGCGTGCACCGGCCTGGCAGGCAACGGGTTGATCCATCGTGGTTGACGATGGATCAACCCGTGAAACACGTCTTTTCTGCCCGTCATCCAGCTCTTAGTCTGGCGCAACGCTTCAGACAGAGAGACCGTGATGACAACAATAACAATCAACGAAGTCGGTATGCGCGATGGCCTGCAGAGCTTGCAGACGACCATGCCAACGGCCGCCAAACGCCGCTGGATCGACGCCGCCTACGCCGCCGGCGTGCGCCACATGGAGGTCGCTTCGTTCGTACCGGCACGCTTGTTGCCGCAAATGGCCGATGCCCGTGAAGTGGTGGCCCACGCCCTCACATACCCGGGCCTGCAGGTGACCGTGTTGGCCCCGAACCTGCGCGGCGCCAGGGACGCACTTGAGTCTGGCGCCCATCGTATCGTCGCTCCGGTGTCGGTCAGCATGGCGCACAGCCTGGCCAACGTGCGTCGCACGCCGATGGAGATGGTCGAAGAGCTGGGGCGCATGTGCCAACTGCGTACTGAAATGGGCCAGCATGAGGTGCAGGTGATTGCCGGCATGTCGGTTGCCTTTGGCTGCACGCGTCAAGGCGAGGTGCCGCTGGCCGACCTGTGTGCCCTGACGCGCCAGGTGATCGAAGCCGGTTGTGACCTTGTCTCGCTGGGTGACACCACCGGCTACGCCAACCCGGGCCAGGTGGCAACGGTGCTTCAGGCCGTGCGGGCGATTGCCGGCGACCGCCTCAAGGCCGCGCACTTCCATGACACCCGTGGCCTGGCCCTGGCCAACAGCCTGGTCGCGGTGCAGCAGGGCATTCGCGAACTGGACGCCTCCCTGGCGGGCCTGGGGGGCTGCCCGTTTGCCCCTGGCGCGTCTGGCAATACGGTCACCGAAGACCTGGTGTTCATGCTGCAGAGCATGGGCTACGACACCGGTATCAACCTGCCTGCACTGATCGATTCGCGCCAAGTGCTGAGCGAGGCGCTGCCGGGCGAGCCCCTTTACGGCTGCATCGCCCGCGCCGGGTTACCGCTGAACTTCACTGCCACTGCCGGCCACGCCTGACCCGCCTGAACGAGGAATACCCTGATGTCCAGACTTCCCTTGGACGGCATCCGTGTCGTCGAAATTTCGCACATGGTCATGGGCCCGACCTGCGGCATGATCCTCGGTGACCTTGGCGCCGAGGTGATCAAGATCGAACCCGTGCGCGGTGACGGCACGCGCCGGCTGCTGGGCGCGGGGGCGGGCTTCTTCCGCACCTTCAACCGCAACAAGCAATGCATCGCCGTGGATGTCGAAACGCCCGAAGGCCGCGAGGCCGTGCTGCAACTGATCGACACTGCCGACGTATTTATCGAAAACTTCAAACCCGGGCGGATGCACAAGCTGGGCCTGGACTACGCCGCGCTGCGCCAGCGCAACCCACGGCTGATCTATGCCTCGCACAAGGGCTTTCTCAGTGGGCCCTATGACAACCGCCTGGCGCTGGACGAGGTGGTGCAGATGATGGCCGGCCTGGCCTACATGACTGGCCCGGTAGGCCGCCCGTTGCGTGCTGGCAGCTCGGTGAACGACATCATGGGCGGCATGTTCGGCGCCATTGGCGTGTTGGCGGCGCTCAACGAGCGCCACACCACAGGCAGCGGCCGCGAGGTGCAAAGTGCCCTGTACGAAAACTGCGTGCTGCTGGCCGCCCAGCACATGCAGCAGTACGTGGTCACCGGCGAGGCCGCCGCGCCGATGCCCAACCGCATCAGTGCCTGGGCCATCTATGACGTGTTCACCTTCGCCGGTGGCGAGCAGATGTTCGTTGCCGCCACGGGTGAAGGGCAGTGGCACGCGCTGTGTCAGGTACTGGGGCAAACAGCCTTGCTCGATGACCCGACGCTGGCCAGCAACAACGACCGCGTGTTGCAACGGCCACGGCTGCTGGCGCAGCTGGCCGAGGTGTTCGCGCCACTGGACGCTGGGCAACTGGCGCTGCAACTGGAGGCCAACGGCATCCCGTTTGCGCCGATCCGCCGACCGGAAGAATTGTTCGACGACCTGCATCTGCAGCAGAGCGGCGGTATGGCCGACCTGCAACTGGAAGACGGCAGCCACACACCGATGCCGTTGCTGCCTTTGTCGCTGGACGGCCAGCGCCTGCAACCACGCCGGTCGATCGCGCGGATTGGCGAGCACACCCGTCAGGTGATGCGTGAGTTGGGTTACAGCGATGAGCACATTGCCCAGCTGTGCGCGGCGGGTGTGCTGAAAACCGATGACGCGGCGTGAGGAGGACGTGAGATGGCAATCTACCAATACGACACCCTCGCGCCCAGCCTGCACCCGGAAAGTTTCGTCGCCGAAGACGCTACCGTGATCGGCGATGTCACCTTGGAACAAGGCGTCAGCGTATGGCCGCAGGCCGTACTGCGGGGCGACAACGAACCCATCCGTATCGGCCAGCACAGCAACGTGCAGGAAGGCGCAGTGTTGCATGCCGACCCCGGCTTTGCGTTGACCGTGGGGCAGGGTGTCACCATCGGCCACCAAGCCATGCTGCACGGCT